>CAZGUW010000357.1:0-4665 GCA_964528705.1 uncultured Geminicoccaceae bacterium | reverse complement strand
TAGGTCGAATAAGGCGGCAGCGCCTCGTAATCCTGCACGAGGACAGTATAGACCTCGCCCTCCGCCCTGAGCGCACCGGCCTGTGAAAAGACAAGGAAACCCGACAGGATACCGACAGCGACATTCCGCATCATCATTTTGACCTGCCCCGCCCCGCTGGAAGGTTGAACTTCGATCGTGCAACTTCAGGCTGTCCAAGAGGCGGAGACCCTAAAGGCCCACATTTGGCAATTCAAGCATCGACCCGGTTCACGCCGGGCGCCACTGCGCGTGATCTCCCGGACGGAGAGAACCGAGGAATCGCCGTCAGCCGACCCGCATGCCACGAGGTGCCATTCCCTCCCCCCAACACGAGCGAAGTCCGACGAAATGGCCTGCAGCCGCCAGTTCTTCATCGACTTCCCACACCACTTGCAGGAAGGCTGAGCGAAGTCCGCCAGCACAACTCATCCGACTTAAGGAACGGAGGGGGCCAACGGGGGAACTCAGTTCCCCCGTTCTTCCATGCTGATACCTTGTCGTTTGCCGTCCCTTCGGCTCGGGTTGTCGCATTATACGCGACAGCGGCGCTTGGGTTGTCGCGTATAGCGCGACAGTTGGGCTCGGGTTGTCGCGTTATATGCGACAGTTGGCCTTGGGATGTCGCGTTATACGCGACAGTTTGGGGTCGTTGTCGCGTTATATGCGACAGTTTCGAGCGAACGAACCCGCGGATTCGACCAACGGACCCAGGGATTCGACGATCGAACCCAAAGAATCGACGAACGAACCCAGGGAATTGCAAACGAACCCGAGTGCGCTCAACGCATTGCAAACAAACGATTTTCGCCGCTCCGCCGCGCTTCGCGTCCGGCGTCGGCGCTGCCGAAAAGCCGATTTTGCCGATCGAACCCGCCGCCCCCATTCGGGCTTGCAGGTTGTGGCGAAATAGGCTATAAATCCTACATCGAGCGGGAAGAAGCAGCGAAACCCTGGGCCTCCGCGCATCGGCTCGCCCGATCCGGTTCCAACGGCAAGGTTCCGATGGTCCGGTTCCAATACTGCCGGTTCCGGTACCCCCGAACCGATGACTCGATCCGGCTGGCTGGTCGTTCGGTCAGTCCTCGATCGTCACGTCGAGCCCGGCTCCGGCCAGCGCCTCCTGGAGCGACGCCTTGCAGGCGGCGAGCCCGGCCTCGGAGAGCGCCTCGGCCCGACCGACCAGCACGGCCTGGGTGTTCGAGGCGCGGAGCAGCCACCAGCCGTCGCCCTGCCGGACCCTGACCCCGTCGGTCGGGTCGACCTCCGCCCCGGCCGCCTGGAGCTGCTCGCGGACCCGTTCGATCGCCTGGAACTTTTTCTCCTCCGGGCAGTCGAAGCGCAGCTCCGGCGTGTTGAAGAGGGCCGGCATGCCGTCTCTGACCTCGGCCAGCGACCGCTCGCCCCGGGCCAGGATGTCGAGCAGCCGGAGCGCCACGTAGAGGGCGTCGTCGTGGCCGTAGAACCCGTCCTCGTAGAAGATGTGGCCGCTCATCTCGCCCGCCAGCGGCGCCCCGGTCTCGACCATCTTGCTCTTGATCAGCGAGTGCCCGGTCTTCCACATCAAGGGCTTGCCGCCGCGCTTCGCGATGTCGTCGAAGAGCGCCTGGCTCGCCTTGACGTCGGCGATGATCACCGAGCCCGGCCGCCGCTCGAGCAGGTCGGCCGCCAGGATCTGCAGGATCTGGTCGCCCGCGATGATCCGCCCCTGGCCGTCCACCACGCCGATCCGGTCGCCGTCCCCGTCGAAGCCGATGCCGATCTCGAAGCCGCCCTCACGCACCTCGCCGATCAGGTCGACCAGGTTGGCGGCCACGGTCGGATCGGGGTGATGGTTGGGAAAGCGCCCGTCCACCTCGGCGAAGAGGCACGTCTGCCGCCCCGGCAGCCGCGCCGCCAGCGCCTCCATGATCGGCCCCGCCGCCCCGTTGCCGGCATCCCAGACCACATCGATCGCCCGCCCGCCCCGGAAATCCCGGAGCAGCCGCTCGACATAGGCCTCGCTGACGTCCGCCGGCTGGGTCAGGCCGGCGCCGCTCTCGAAGTCGCCGGCCGCCGCCAGGGCACCCAGCGCCTGGATGCGCTCGCCGAAGAACGAGGTCTTGCCGAGCATCATCTTGAAGCCGTTGTAGTCCGGCGGGTTGTGCGAGCCGGTCACCTGGATGCCGCCATCGGTGCCGAGGTGATGCACCGCGAAGTAGAGCATCGGCGTCGGCCCCATGCCGATGTCGACGACGTCGACGCCGGCAGCCGCGAGACCCTCGACCAGGGCCGCCGCCAGCTCGGGCGAGCTCAGCCGCCCGTCGCGGCCGACCGCCACGCACCGTCCGCCGCCGCGGCGGACCATGCTGCCGAAGCCCTGGCCGATCGCCCGCGCATCGGTGGCATGGAGCGTGTCCCCGACGATGCCGCGAATATCGTACTCGCGCAGGACGGTCGGATCGAAGCGATGGCTCTTGGGCAAGGCGGCGGGCCTTCCTCGGCTGGTGGTCGGCTCAGGCGGCAGGCGTCGTGGCCCGGCCGATACCGGTATAGGTAAAGCCGGCCTGCGCGACCTGCTGCGGATCGAAGATGTTGCGCAGATCAACGAGAACGGGCTGGCGCATCTCTTCGTGCAGCCGGTCGAGATCGAGCCCGCGGAAGACGTTCCACTCGGTCAGGATGACCAGGGCATCGGCCTGCCGGGCGGCATCGTAGGGCCCGGCGCACCACTCGACCTCCGGCAGGAGCGCCTCGGCCTCGCGCATGCCTTCCGGGTCGAACGCCTGCACCTTCGCCCCCTCGGCACGCAGCGCCGGCAGGATCACGAGGCTCGGGCTGTCGCGCATGTCGTCGGTGTTGGGCTTGAAGGTGACGCCGAGGACACCGATCGTCTTGCCGGCGAGCGTGCCGCCGCAGGCGTCGACGATCTTGCGGACCATGCGCCGCTTGCGCCCCTCGTTGACGCTGACCACCGTCTCGACGATGCGCAACGGGCTGTCGTACTGCTCGCCGCTGCGCAAGAGAGCCAGTGTGTCCTTGGGGAAGCAGGAGCCGCCATAGCCCGGGCCGGAATGGAGGAACTTGCGGCCGATCCGCCCGTCCAGCCCCATGCCCTTGGCGACCTGCTGCACATCGGCGCCGACCTTCTCGCAGAGATCGGCCATCTCGTTGATGAAGGTGATCTTGGTGGCGAGGAAGCTGTTGGTCGCGTACTTGACGAGCTCGGCCGTCTCAAGCGTCGTGAACATGATCGGCGTCTCGATCAGGTTCAGCGGCCGGTAGGCGCCGGCCAGCACCTCGTGCGCCCGCTCGCTCTCGACCCCGCAGACCACCCGGTCCGGCCGGAGGAAGTCCTCGATCGCCGAGCCTTCGCGCAGGAACTCGGGGTTGGAGGCGACATCGATCTCGAGATCCGGCCGCTTGCTGCGAAAGAGCCGTTGCAGGCGACGGCCGGTGCCGACCGGCACGGTCGACTTGGTGACGACCACTGTCGGCCCCTCGAGCGCCTCGGCGATCTCCTCGGCGGCGGCGAAGACATAGGTCAGGTCGGCATGTCCGTCGCCCCGCCGGGTCGGCGTGCCGACTGCTATGAAGACCGCCTCGCTCTGCCGCACCGCGGCCTTGAGGTCGGTCGTGAAGCTCAGGCGGCCGGCTTCCTTGTGGCGCGCCACGAGCGTGTCGAGGCCCGGCTCGTAGATCGGGATCCGGCCTTCCTCGAGCATCGCGATCTTGCGTTCGTCCTTGTCGACGCAGACCACGTCGAGCCCGAACTCCGCGAAACAGGCGCCAGAAACGAGACCGACATAGCCGGTACCGATCATCGCGATACGCATTTCAGCACTCCATGGGCCGAGCCGGAAGAATCAGGCGGCTCAGCGATACTGGTCGAGAATGGTGGCGAACTCCGCGCCCAGGTCCGGTCGGGCCAGGGCGGTGGCGACGATCGCCTCGAGATAGCCGAGCTTGTCGCCACAGTCGAAGCGCCGGCCCGCGAAACGGTAGCCGAAGAAGGGCTGGCTGCCGATCAGCTTCTCCATGGCATCGGTGAGCTGGATCTCGCCGCCGGCGCCGACCTCGTGGCGATCGAGATGACCGAACACGGCGGCGTCGAGGATGTAGCGGCCGATCACCGCATAGCGGGAGGGTGCCGCCTCCGGCGCCGGCTTCTCGACCAGCCCCTTGACCTCGACCAGTGGTCCGTCCTCGCGTCCCGGATCGACGATGCCGTAGCGGGCCGTGTGCTCGTGCGGCACCTCCATGACGGCGACCAGGTTGCCGCCGGTCTCGGCGTGCGCGCGGGCCATCTGCGCCATGCAGGGTGTCTCGGCATGGATCAGGTCGTCGACCAGCATGACGCCGAAGGGCTCGTCGCCGACTATCTGTCGGGCGCACCAGACGGCGTGCCCGAGGCCCCTGGCCTCCTGCTGGCGGGTCGCGATCACGGTGCCGGGCTTCGGCACGTCGGCAGTGAGCCCGTCGAGCACGTCGTCCTTGCCCTTGGCCGCCAGGGCCTCGAACAGCTCGACCGCGCGATCGAAATGATCCTCGATGATGGTCTTGCCACGGCCGGTGACGAAAATGAAAGTTTCGCAACCGGCGGCCGCCGCTTCCTCGACCGCATACTGCATGATCGGCTTGTCGACGACCGGCAGCATCTCCTTCGGC
>CAZGUW010000356.1:1747-4702 GCA_964528705.1 uncultured Geminicoccaceae bacterium | reverse complement strand
GTCTTCACCGGCCCGGCCGAGATGGCGTTCACCCTGACCCCCTGGCCGCCGAGGTCGGCCGCGAGGTAGCGCACGCTCGCCTCGAGCGCCGCCTTGGCGACGCCCATGACGTTGTAGTGCGGCACCACCTTCTCGGCACCGTAGTAGGTGAGGGTCACGAGGCTGCCGCCCGGCTGCATCAGCGCCGCCGCGCGCCGCGCCAGGTCGGTGAACGAGTAGCAGGAGATCAGCATGGAGCGCTGGAAGTTCTCGGCACTCGTGTCGACATAGCGGCCCTTCAGCTCCTCCTTGTCGGAGAAGGCGACGGCGTGGACGGCGAAGTCGAGCCCGCCCCAGCGCTGCTCGATCGTGGCGAAGAGGGCATCCATGCTCGCCGGGTCGGTGACGTCCGCCGGCTCGATGAAGTCGCAGCCCAGCTCGGCAGCGAGCGGCGTCACCCGCTTCTTCAGGGCATCGCCCTGGTAGGTGACGGCAAGCTCGGCGCCCTGCGCCGCCGCTGCCCGCGCTATCCCCCAGGCGAGCGAGCGATCGTTGGCGATCCCCATGATCAGGCCGCGCTTGCCGGCCATGAGCGGTGCACCGGTGGTCATGGCCGAGCGCTCCTCGATACGGCGGTTGATGGAATGGCTCGAAACTTAATGCCTCGAGCGCCGGCGCGAAAGGGGGAGCGCGAACCTGACCGCCGCCCGGGCGTTACAGGTCGGGCAGAGACAATCTAGCGGACAACGGAAGGCGGCAGCGATGATCTTCGATTCCTGGGCCGGCATCGGCCGCGTGCTGCTCGTCGGCACGCTTGCCTATGTGGCCCTCGTCGTCGTGCTGCGCCTCTCCGGCAAGCGGACGCTCACCAAGCTCAACGCCTTCGATCTGGTGGTCACCGTGGCCCTCGGCTCGACCCTGGCGACGGTCCTGCTCTCGAAGACCGTGCCGCTCGCCGAGGGGGTCGTGGCGCTCGGCCTGCTCGTCGGCCTGCAGTTCGTCATCACCTGGCTCTCGGTGCGCTGGCCGACGTTCCGGCGGCTGGTCAAGAGCGAGCCCACCCTCCTGATGCTGCGGGGCGCCCCGCTCGACCGGGCGATGCGCGAGCAGCGGATTACCCTGGCGGAGGTGACGGCGGCGGTGCGCGCGAAGGGGCTCGCCGACATGGCCGAGGCCGGCGCCGTCGTGCTCGAGACGGACGGGACGATCAGCGTGCTGGAGCAGGTGCCGGAGCCCATGCCCGACCGCAGCACGCTCGAGCCGACCGCCCGCGTCTAGCGTCCGCGGCTCAAGGCGCGCGCCGCTCGCGCTGCAGGGCGCGCTCGCGCATGATCGCCGCGTTGAGCTGGGCGCCGAAGATGAAGATGCAGGCCATCACGTAGAAGAAGAAGAGCGTCAGGATCACGCCGCCGAGGCTGCCGTAGATGATGCTGTAGCGGCCGATGCTCGAGAGATAGGTGGAGTAGAGCTTGGTGGCCCCGAGCCAGAAGGTCACCGAGACGAGCGTGCCGGGCAGCACGTCGAGCAGTGTCAGCCGCCGGTTCGGCAGGAGGCGATAGAGGCTGAAAGTGAGGAGCAGCAGGAGCGCCATGCCGATGCCGTAGCGCATGATCAGCCCCATGCGTTCCTCGAGAGCCTGGTGCTCGGCGAGCCAGGCCATGATGTTCTCGGCGATCGGCAGGCCGACCATCAGCACCATCGCCGCCAGGATCACCGCCGCCGAGGCGACGGTCAGCACCATGCTGGCGAGCCGGTTCCACCAGAAGCTCGGCGGGTCGGCCACCTCGTGCGCCATGTTGAGTGCATGCCGCAGGCTCTCGAGGCCGGAGGAGGCAAACCATAGCGTGACCGGGATGGCGAGGGTGATGATCGTGCCGTGCGGCGCCGAGCGGATTTCCGCGATCGCCGGCTGCAGCACGCTGGCCACCTCGTTCGGCAGGAGGTCGAGCGTGAGCGTGATGAACTGTCTCGCCGCCTCGCCCTGGCCCGCCCAGCCGGCGATCGACAGCATGACGATCAGGAACGGGAAGAAGGCGAAGATCGCGGTGAAGGCGATGTAGCCGGCGAGCACGAAGCCCTGGTCGTGGACGAAGTGCCCGAAGGCCGGTCTCAGGATGCGGCGCACCCAGCCGAGATCGGGTGGCCGACGCCGCCGCGTGCGGACGGGCGAGGTCGGCTCCTCGAGGCCGGTCGTCGCGAAGGGCTGGATGGGTGTGAGCAGCACGCGGTTGTTGCGCCCCCGGCGCGCCCGCCGTCTGGCAATCTCGCTGCCGCTCGCCATCCGTCCAGTCTACTCCCCGACCTGCCGAAGCCGGGTCACGGCGGCGCGCCTCGCCGACCGTCTCGCTGGCCTCTTGCCTCCTATCTAGGAGCCTGTCCGGGAAATGGCCATCGCCTGCACACGCCATTCCTGGCTTTGGGCGAGGAGAGCGGCCCGCCGCGATGCGGGGCCATCGGCAGGGTCGGTCGACGTGGTCCAAAGCCAGGAATGGCGCGCCCTTCGGGTCGCTCTCTGGCGGGCGAGGCCCGTGTCGCGCCGTCTCGCCGATGCTGTGGCATCGCCTTCGTCGCCGCTCCTTGCCCTCGCCCGCCAGAGAGCGATGCAGGCGGTGGCCATTTCTCGGACAGGCTCCTAGTCAGGTAGGCGGCCCCTGACTATGGTCCGCCACCAAACGCCCGTGGCGCCCTCGCCTGGCGGGCGGAGCGACGATGCGGGAGAGGAAGCCGATGACGACCGTGACGATCTACGACAAGAGCCGGCTGCCGAGCCGCCACGCCACCGTCGGACCCGACCGGGCGCCGCACCGCTCCTACTACTATGCCATGGGCCTCTCGGCCGCCGACATGGCGCGGCCGTTCGTCGGGGTGGTGACCACCTGGAACGAGGCGGCGCCCTGCAACATCGCCCTCGGCCGTCAGGCGCAGGTGGTCAAGCACGGCGTCGCCCGGGCCGGCGGCACGCCGCGTGAGTTGACG
>CAZGUW010000356.1:0-1737 GCA_964528705.1 uncultured Geminicoccaceae bacterium | reverse complement strand
CATCACGGTCACCGATGGCATCGCCATGGGCCACCAGGGCATGAAGTCGTCGCTCGTCAGCCGCGAGGTGATCGCCGATTCGACCGAGCTCACCATGCGCGGCCACGCCTACGACGCCATGGTCGGCCTCGCCGGCTGCGACAAGTCGCTGCCCGGCCTGATGATGGCCATGGTCCGGCTCAACGTGCCGGCCGTCTTCATGTATGGCGGCTCCATCCTCCCCGGCCGGTTCCGCGGTCGCGACGTCACCATCCAGGATGTCTTCGAGGCGGTCGGCCAGCATGCCGTGGGCCGGATGAGCGACGCCGACCTCGAGGAGCTCGAGCAGGTCGCCTGCCCCTCCGCCGGCTCCTGCGGCGGCCAGTTCACCGCCAACACCATGGCCTGCGTCTCCGAGGCGATCGGCCTCGCATTGCCCGGCTCGGCCGGCACCCCGGCGCCGATGGAGGCGCGCGACCGCTGGGCCGAGGCCTCGGGCGAGGCGGTCATGCGCCTGCTTAAGGACAACATCCGCCCACGCGACATCGTCACGCTGAAAAGCCTGGAGAATGCCGCCCGGGTCGTCGCCGCCTCCGGCGGCTCGACCAACGGCGCCCTGCATCTGCCGGCGATCGCGCACGAGGCGGGGATCGACTTCGACCTGCACGCCGTTGCCGCCATCTTCCGCGACACGCCCTACATCGCCGACCTCAAGCCGGCCGGCAAATACGTCATGAAGGACCTGGCCGAGGCCGGCGGCGTGCCGCTCCTGATGAAGGCGCTGCTCGACGGCGGCTACCTGCACGGCGACTGCATCACGGTGACCGGCAAGACCATCGCCGAGAACCTCGCCGACGTGACCTTCGACACGAACCAGGTCGTGGTCCGGCCGACCAGCGACCCGATCACCAGCTGGGGCGGGGTGGTCGGCCTCAAGGGCTCGCTCGCCAGCGAGGGTGCCATGGTCAAGGTGGCCGGCCTGCCGAGCCTGAAGTTCCGCGGCCCGGCCCGCGTCTTCGACTGCGAGGAGGACGCCATGGCCGCCGTCCAGGCCGGCAAATACGTCGCCGGTGAGGTCATCGTCATCCGCTACGAGGGACCGAAGGGCGGCCCCGGCATGCGCGAGATGCTGGGCGTCACCTCGGCCATCTACGGCCAGGGCATGGGCGACAAGGTGGCGCTGATCACCGATGGCCGGTTCTCGGGCGCCACGCGCGGCTTCTGCATCGGCCATGTCGGCCCGGAGGCCGCGGTCGGCGGCCCCATCGGCCTGCTCGAGGACGGCGACATGATCGCCATCGACGCCGAGGCCGGCACGCTCGACCTCGAGCTCGACGACGTTGCCCTCGAGGCGCGTCGTGCGAAGTGGCAGCCGCGGCAGTCGATCTACGGCGCCGGCAGCTTGTGGAAATACGCGCAGACCGTGGGGCCGGCCGAGAAGGGGGCGGTCACCCACCCGGGCGGTGCCGCCGAAGGGCACTGCTACGCCGACCTCTGAGGTGCCGCGCGTGCCCCTGACAACTGAAGCGGGATGCTGGTGATGGAATGGTTCGCCGAGACGCTGCACAGCGACTGGCAGCAGCGGATGAAGGTCGAGAAGGTCCTCTATCACGACCAGACCGAGCACCAGGACCTGATCGTGTTCGAAACCGGCCGATGGGGGACCGTGCTCGCCCTCGACGGCGTGGTGCAGACCACCACCGGCGACGAGTTCGCCTATCACGAGATGCTGGCCCATCCGGCGATCCTGGCGCACGG
>CAZGUW010000355.1:0-4771 GCA_964528705.1 uncultured Geminicoccaceae bacterium | reverse complement strand
ATGGCGCGCTCCCTGGCCTTCGTGGTCACCGGCGGCCAGGTCATCTCGAACCTGCCGGACGAGTTCAAGGCGATCGGTCAGGGCCGCATCCTGAACGTCCCGATCCCGTTCCTCATCGCCCTCCTCTGCTTCGCCGTCGGCTGGTTCGTCCTCTCACGCACCGCCTTCGGCAAGCGGGTCTACGCCGTCGGCGCCAACCACATGGTCGCCACCCTCTCGGGCATCCACGCCGACCGGGTGAAGATCCAGTGCATGATGATCGTGGGCTTCGCCGCCGCCTTCGCCGGCAACATCCTCCTTGCCCGCATCGGCGCCATCCAGGCCGACACGGCGCGCGGTCTCGAGTTCGAGGTGATCGCCGCCGTCGTCATCGGCGGCACCAGCCTCTATGGCGGGCAGGGCAACATCCTGCGCACCATCATCGGCGTCATCATCATCGCCCTCATCCGCAACTTCCTGAACCTGTCCAGGATCGACATCTTTTGGCAGGACTTCGCGACAGGGGCGATAATCATCGCCGCCGTCCTGCTCGACGCCCTGCAGAAGCGCGTCGGCCAGCGCTAGCCGGCATTACGGCCAATATTCCGGGGAGAGAGACCAATGGACCCGTTCAAGAAACGCCGCCTCGGCAAGTCCGGGGTCGAGATCTCGTCCTTCGGCTTCGGCGGCGCCCCGCTTGGCGAGCTCTTCACGCGGGTCAGCGACGCCGACGCCGAGGCGACGCTCCAGGCCGCCTGGGACGAAGGCATTCGCTACTACGACACGGCGCCCTGGTACGGCCGGGGCCAGAGCGAGCACCGGCTGGGTCGCTTCCTCTACCGCCAGCCGCGCAGCGAGTTCGTGCTCTCGACCAAGGTCGGCCGCATCCTCAAGGCGCCGCGCCATCCCGAGCGCTTCGACACGGGTTTCTGGACCGGCGGGCTGCATTTCGACCATGTCTTCGACTACAGCTATGACGGCATCATGCGCGCCTATGAGGACTGCCTGCAGCGCCTCGGCATGAACCGCATCGACCTGCTCGTCATCCACGACCTCGATCTGCGCCATCACGAGGCCGACGCCAAGGTCCAGGCCTATCTCGACCAGCTCGCGACCAGCGGCTGGCGGGCGCTCGACGAACTCAAGACGGCGGGCCTCATCCGCGGCATCGGCGCCGGCATCAACGAGGACGGCATGATCCCCCGCTTCCTCGACCTCGTCGATCTCGACTTCTTCCTCCTGGCGCTCCGCTACACGCTGATGGACCACGACACGCTCGACGTCGAGTTGCCCTACTGCGAGCGGCGGGATGTCGGGCTCGTCATCGGTGCCGTCTTCAGCTCCGGCATCACCGCCACCGGGCCTGTGCCCGGAGCCAAGTACGACTATGCCGACGCCACGCCCGAGGCGCTCGAGAAAGTGCGCCGCATCCAGGCGGTCTGCGAGCGCCACAAGGTGGCCCTGCCGGCGGCGGCCCTGCAGTTTCCCTTCGGCCATCCCTGCACTGCCTCGGTCATCCCGGGCGGCATTGAGCCGGCACATATCAGGGCCAATCTCGACCACATGAGAGCAACCATTCCGGCCGACTTCTGGGCCGAGCTGAAACACGAGAAACTGATCCGCGCCGACGCGCCGGTCCCTGGAGACAACGCATGACCACCATCACCCGCGTCGAAGTCCATGTCTTCGGCTACGAGGTCCTGGACCTGGCCCTCCCGCCGCACGGTGCGGCCGGCGTCGGCAACCTCGTCTGGCAGAAGGGCGGGCGGATGCCGATGAGCCGCTACGCCGTCAGCATCGAGACGAAGGACGGTGCCAAAGGCGAGTACGTCACCCACTGGGTCGGCACGCCCTCGGCGCTGGGACAGACCCTGATGCTGGCCCCGCATCTCCTCGGCCGCGACCCCGACGCCAGGGTCGAGATCTGGGAGGACATGAAGCGCGAGATCCGGGCCTACGACCACATGGGCCACGGGCCGATCGACATCGCGCTTTGGGACCTCGCCGGCAAGCGCCTCGGCGCCTCGGTGTCGAGAATGCTCGGCGGCTACCGGAAGCGCCTGCCGACCTATGCCAGCACCTATCACGGCCAGGACGTGAAGGGCGGGCTCGACACGCCCGAGGCCTTCGCCGACTACGCGGCAGCCTGCAAGGCACAGGGTTTCGCCGGCTTCAAGATCCACGGCTGGCACGACGGCGACGTCGCCCGTGAGGTCCGGAATGTGCTGGGCGTGCGCGCCGCCGTCGGCGACGATTTCCCGCTGATGCTCGACCCCGCCTGCCAGCTCCGCACCTGGATGGACGCGTTCCGCGTCGGCCGCGCCTGCGACGAGGCCGGCTATTTCTGGTACGAGGATCCCTATCGCGACGCCGGCGTTTCCGCCGAGGGCCACAAGCGGCTCAGGGAGAAGCTCAGGACGCCGCTCCTGGTCAGCGAGCATGTGCGCACCATCGAGCAGAAGGCGGCGTTCCTGATGGCCGGCGGCTGCGACATGATCCACGCCGATCCCGAATACGATATGGGCATCACTGGGGCGATCAAGCTCGCGCATCTGTGCGAGGCCTTCGGCCTCGATCTCCAGTTCCACGCCTGCGGCCCGGCGCACCGCGCCGTCATCAGCGCCACGCGCAACACCCATTTCTACGAAATGGCGCTGGTCGGGCCCGGCATGGCGAACGCCGTGCCGCCGGTCTACACCTGCGGCTACAGCGACCAGCCCGGCGACCTGGACAAGGACGGCTGCGTCCCCGTCCCGGACGGCCCCGGTCTCGGTGTCACCTATGACTGGGGCTATATCGAGAAGCACCGGACGGCGCATCACGTGTTCGGGGGGTGAGCCGGTGCGTATCGTCGACGCCCACCACCACCTCTGGGACCGCGACCTGCATCCCTATCCCTGGCTGGCGAAGCCGGTCCGGTCACCCGCGATCGGCGACACCACCCCGCTCTGCCGGAACTACCTGCTGGCCGACTTCAAGGCCGACGCGGAAGGCCTCGATCTCGTCAAATCCGTCCACCTCCAGGCCGAGATCGCGCACGAGCTCGCGGTCGAGGAAACGCGCTGGCTGCAGGGCATCGCCGACGCCCCCGGCTCCGGCGGCTTCCCGCACGGCATCGTCGCCTTCGCCGACCTCGCCGCTCCGGACATCGACCAGGTGCTGGAGGCGCACGGCGTCTTCGCCAACATGCGCGGCATCCGCCAGATCCTGAACCGCCACGAGAATCCCGCGCTGAATGCCGCCAGCGCCGACTTCCTGAACGACCCGGCCTGGCAGCGCGGCTACGCCCGCCTCGCCGCGCACGGCTATTCCTTCGACCTCCAGCTCTACTGGCCGCAAATGGCCGCCGCCACCGACCACGCCGCCCGCCACCCCGACATTCCGGTGATCCTCAACCACACCGGCATGCCGCACGAGCGCGACAAGGACGGCATCGACGGCTGGCGGAAGGGCATGCGCCGCCTCGCCGAATGCCCCAACGTCAGCGCCAAGATCTCCGGCCTCGGCATGGTCGACCATCACTGGACCGAGGCCACGATCCGCCCCTTCGTCCTCGACACCATCGACATCTTCGGCCCGGAACGCTGCCTCTTCGCCAGCAACTTCCCGGTGGACAAACTCTATTCGGACTATGCTACCGTGTGGCGGGCGTATGATGGCATCACGAAGGACTTCAGCGAGAGCGAACGTGCGGCATTGTTCCACGACAACGCGGTGCGGGTGTATCGGCTCTAGGCGGGCCTCGTCGGAAAGCTCAATCCGAGGCAAGCTGCGCCTTCACCAGCGGCTGACCCGTCGACCCGGCAGCCCAATCGGAGAAGAGCCATGAACCGCAAGCCTGCCGTGCTCCAGCGCAGCGACTGGGCGACCGACGAGCGCCTCTGGCGTGGCCGGTTCGAGGGCAAGGACCTCGGCACGGGCGTGACTGTCCTCTTCTTCGCCAGCGAAAAGGAGGGTGCGGGGCCGGTGCTGCATCTCCATCCCTATGACGAAGTGTTCATCGTCCGGGTCGGCCAGGCACTCTTCACGCTCGGCAACGAGACCATCACGGCCGAGGCGGGGCAGGTGCTGCTCTGCCCGGCGGGAGTGCCGCACAAGTTCGCCAATCTCGGTCCCGGCCTGCTCGAGACGACCGACATTCACCTCAGCGACCGCCTGATCCAGACGAACCTGGCCGACCCGGCGGACTGACGGGCCTCGTCGGCCGAAAAGGCAAGTTCACCCGCAGTTATCGCCGCCATGCCCAAAGATGTTCGATGGCCCACCTCCGCCAGCAGGCGAGTTGCGCACAGCACAGAGACGGTGTCCTGACGCGCGTCGCAGGAACACATGCCTGATCCCGAAGGTTTGAAACAGGTGGCAGGCGCGGTGGAGCGAACTGGCCGCGGTACCGGTCGGTTTCTGTTCGGGCGTTGACACGCTATAGGAGATAAATTACGCACCGCACACAATCGAAGGGTATAGATCGTGGCGGAGCACGCTGCACAAAAGAGCGCGCCTCTGAGCTACTGGTCCGTTCGGCTGTCGTGGTGGTGCAGCCGACGGGTTACTCTCGTGCTCCTGATTGCGACCCTGGCCGGCGGTGCGAGCGGCGTCTCGGCAAGCGAGCTGGCGCCGCCTGCCGCCGAGGTGATCCTGAAGGTGACGGGTCCACTCGGCCGCACCAATATCGGCGACGAAGCGCACCTGGACCGTGAGCTGCTCGAGAGCCTCGGCACGGCGACGCTGACCACCTGGACGCCATGGACCGATGGCGAGACCCTCTTGCCGGTGGCACAAAGCAAGCCCCGGC
>CAZGUW010000354.1:0-4789 GCA_964528705.1 uncultured Geminicoccaceae bacterium | reverse complement strand
TGGCGCAGCTCGATCTCGACACCTTCCTCGGCTCGACCAAGAGATTCTTCGAGGACCTGGTGGACGAGCCGGAGCCGCCGGCGCCGACCGACCAGTCGGCATCCGGGGGAAGCCAGGGCAAGGCACCGCAAGCTGCCTGGCCGACTGCCGTCACGCGCGACGACATCCGCACCCTGCAGCGTCAGCTCGCCGATCTCGGCTACGATCCGGGACCGGCCGACGGCATCAAAGGCGGTCGCACCAACGCGGCCATAGAGGCGTTTCAGTCGAATCGCGGCCAGCGCTACGATCCGCGCGTGACGCCGGAACTGCTGCGTGAAGTGGCGAAGGCCTGGGCTGAAAGGCCCACGAGCCCGGTCGCCGCAGACGGCGGTGCGGTCGCTGGCGGGTCTTCGGCGCAGTCGCCGGCCGGGCCGAGCTTCGACTGCCGGGCGGCGACGACGACGACGGAGTTCGCCATCTGCGCCTTCCCGGAGCTGGCGGCGCTCGACCGGCAGGTGGCGACGGCCTATGCCGACGCCGCGGCGGGCGCGCCCGACCCGCAGCTTCTGGAGCAGCAGCAGGCGTGGCTCGTCCAGCGGGACGCCTGCGTCAACGATGTCTCCTGCCTCGAGAACGCGATGCGCCAGCGGCTTTTGGCGCTGGAGGCGGGCCCGGCACCCGTAGCGGCAGTAGGCGAGCCGCCTCGCGCGGTGCAGGCGGTGCAGCTGCCGGTGGGACTGCGGAGCATCGCGCCGCTCGAGCACGGGGGGCGTCTCCTTGCCGGCTTCCCCGTCATCCACGGCGCCGACCTCGCGGACACCACGATCGACGGCAGGCCCTACTCGAAGCCCAGCGTGGATCTCGCCCTCTATCTCGACCTGGCATTGCTCGGCGCCTTCCCCGAGATCGCCGACGACGTCGACGCCATGGCCAGGCTGGCCACGCGGTTTCCGGTGGAGGAGTTGCGGGAGCAGTACTTCGTGGGCTGCCGGCTCGGCTGCAGCCGGAACGTGCCGTTCGACGGCTGGCGCGGGGCGAACGAGTTCGAGCGGGAGGCGTCGTTCGACGCCTTCAAGGCCGCGATCGTGCCCCAGCTCGTCGCGGCGGCGCCTGCCGGCCCGTTGCCGGTGCGCAACGTGATCGAAGTCGAGGTTATACCCTTTGCGGACGACCACTTCCCGCTGCGCCCGAGGCGACCGGCCCTCGGCCTGCTCGGCACTTATGGGACGGCGGTCGATTTCGACCTGGAGATCGACGGGGCTTTGCCCGATGCGCTGGAGATGGATCGGGCCGCCGCCGAGCGCTTCCTTGCCGGCTTCGGCAGCGGCGACCGCCATGCCTACGTGGCGCTCGACCAGACGCTCGACTTCGGCGAATGGGACCCCCGCCGTGGCAGGCCGAGCCTGAAACTCACGGCCAGCAGTGCCAGGCTCTTTGCGGACCCGGCGCTGACCACCCTGCTCCACGAGTTCGCCGCCGCGCCGACGCCGGTCGAGGAGGCGCCGCCGCCCGTCGGCGTGGTGCGGCGCGAGCTCGATCCCGTCGTGCTGGTTCCCCGCTTCGCGCCGGACCTCGTCACGAGCAACGAATGGGAGCGTATGCTCAAAGCGCAGATCAGGGCGGATCAGGCGGTTTTCGAACTCGGGCGCGAGGCGCCAACATTTTTCACCGCCGACGAGGTCGCCGACCGGATGATCGACTTCGTGGTGCCCGAGCTGGCACCGTCATTCCCGGCCCGCCTCGCCGATGCTTTGTCGGACATACCCGAGACCCTGATCCTGCCCGCCAGCATTGACCTGAATAACGTCACCTTCGACGACGGCAGGCTCATGCGCACCCCGATCGCGGGTCAGCCGGCGGGTTCGCTCATTGCACCGTTCGACCCGCTGAGCGATCGCGACAAGCAACGCCTGCAGCCGCTGGGCAACCGGCACACGGTGCGGATGCCGCGCCTGGTGACGGTCGAGATGCTCGACGTCCCCCTGCCGGAATCGCTCACCCAGCTCGGCGATCGCATGGTCCTGGCGCTCGACCGGATCCCGGTCATCCCGGCCATCGACATCGACGCGGCGACCGCCGAGAGCTACTGGCGGCCGCCATGCGAGGCGGACGCGAATGCCTTGCAGGATCAGGGAATGAGCCTCGAGGCCGCGAATGCCGAGAGCGAGGCCTGCAGGCACCGCCTCGGCACCTACACGCGGGCGTTCAGTGCGGCGTTCCGCATCCGGGTCGTGGAGGTGCTCGAGAGCGAGCAGGGGCGTGTGATCCTGGCCACGCTCGAAGGTGCCGAGCTCTTCAGCCCGCACGGCGACCTGCTCCGGACATTCGAGCCTGCCGACTTCGCGATCGGCGAGGACGTCTGGGCCGCCGAGATGGCCGAAGCGGCAAGGGCACAGACCGATGCCGAGGCGGAAGCGGCCGCCGAAACGGCGGCCCATGCCCGTGCCGAAGCGGACGTCGCCGCAACACGGGATGCGGTGCGCGCGCGCCTCGCCGCGGCCGATGTCGCCGGCGTGACGCTCGGCATGCCGCTCGACGAGGCGGAACGCGTGATCCGTGACGAGATCGACGTGGGCCTCGTTCTGGCCGTGGCCGACGACGCCGAGACCAACAGCTACTTCGATGCGCGCGGTCCCTACGCGGAGCTGCGCAGCTTCGTGAGCAAGGACGGCCGGCAGCAGTTCAGCGTCTTCGGGCCGTGGACGGCGGGCGGCCATGTCACCGGCGTGGCGCGCGTGATCGTCTTCGAGCAGGCGGTCCCCGAGGCGATCCTGGTCGCCCAGCTCGTCGAGAAGTACGGCCAGCCCATCGACGGCTTCCCACCCGCCGGGGTCACAGCCTGGACGGCCGATCCGGGCGAGGCGAGCGTGTTCCAGAACGTCCCGGACGCGCCCGGGCATCAGGTCTTCCGCATGGGCAACTGTCACACCACGCTCGGGGTCCGCCGGGCGGACTTCATGGCGGTGGCAGAAGAGACAGCAGACGTCACCGGCCAGCTCGCCGCGCAGGTCGCCCTGATCACGGTGCATGCCGGCCGGGAGAAGGCGGAGACGTCCAACCGGTACGACTACGACCCGACCGTCTGGGCGAGCTGCGGGCCGACGGTGCTGGCATCGATCAGGCCGCTCGGCAAGGGCACGGAGCTGAGCTACGCGCTCTACGATCTGGCCGAGCGGGCGGCGAACTACGCGGAGCCCGCGGCACCGCAGGCGGAGGATTTCGCGCTGCCCAAACTGTAGCGGGCCCGGTCAGGGAACGTCGCCCGGACGATCCGCTAGATGAGCTGGGCCGAGATCGCCGCACCGGCCTGCTCCAGGGAAGCGAGGATCGCCGCCACCGGGGCGGTCGTGCCGTGGCGGCGGAGATGCGGGACGACGATGCTTGCCACCGCCTGGCCGTCGGGGCCGAGCAGCGGCACGCCGATGTCGGTCACGCCGACCACGTCGCGGCTCTCGGAGATGCGCGAGCCCCGGGCGCGGATGGCGGCGAGCTCGCCCTCGAGGGCCGCCATGTCGACCGCGTCGGACGCCAGCCTGGCACTCTCCTCGACCATCCGCTGCCGCACGGGCTCCGGCTGGAAGGCCATGACGAGCAGCCCCGAGGTCGCCTCGAGGGCAGGGCGCCGGTAGCCGAGGCGGAGCGCGAAGCTGAGGTCGGCGCCGCCGGTCGTGGTGGCGACCACCACCGTCTCGCCGCGATTGACGACGACCAGATGCGCCGACTGGCCGGTTTCCTCGCTCAGCCGCTCCATCACCGGGATGGCGATCTCGGCGAGCTGCCGTGGCCGCGGTGTCCGCATGCCGAGCTCGAAGAGCCGGTTGGTGAGACGGAGCCGGTCGTCGGCGTCGCGAGCGAGGTAGCCGCGCTCCACCAGGACGAAGACCATGCGGAAGATCTCGGCCTTGGAGCGGCCGAGCCGCTCGGCGATGAGGCGGGTCGAGAGGGGCTCGGCCGAAGCGGCCAGGAGCTCGAGGATGTCGAGCCCCTTCTCCAGTGCCGGCGCCGCATAGCCCGGCCGGCGATCCGCTTCGGGGGCTGCCGGTTCCCGCTCAGCCATCAAGCGCCTTTCGAGGTTTCTGCAATTCATATATGAACCTTGACTGCAAATACACACCGGACCTAGTGTCACTGCAAGCGTCTTCATGCGGGCGAGGGAGGAGCCTGAGGCTTGAGCTACACGTTCCAGTTCCGCGACGTGTTCGCCTCCTGGGAGTTCATCCTCCAGGGCGTGGCGATGACGCTCTACCTTTCGGCCGTCACCATGGTCCTCGGCCTCGTCATCGGCGTCGCCTGCGCGGCGGGCCGGCTCTACGGGGCGAAGCCGCTCCGCCTCCTGGTCGGCGCTTATGTCGAGTCGATCAGGAACACGCCGCTGCTCGTGCAGCTCTTCATCATCTTCTTCGGCCTGCCGAGCCTCGGCGTGCGCTTCGACGCGACCACCGCCGCGGTCATCACGCTCGCCATCAATCTCGGCGCCTACGCGACGGAGATCGTCCGGGCCGGGCTGGAGGCGGTGCCCAAGGCGCAGGTCGAGGCCGGCCACTCGCTCGGCCTCTCGGGCCTGCAGGTCTTTCGCCACATCGTCCTCTTCCCAGCACTCCGGATGATGTACCCCTCGCTCGCCAGCCAGTTCATCCTGCTGATGCTGGCCACCAGCATCACCTCGCAGATCGCCGTCGAGGACCTCTTCCACGTCGCCTCGATCATCCAGTCGCGCACCTTCCGCGACTTCGAGGTCTACACCGTCATCGGCGTGCTCTACCTGCTGCTCGCCGTCGGGGCCTGGCTGATCTGGCGCGAGCACGGC
>CAZGUW010000353.1:0-4821 GCA_964528705.1 uncultured Geminicoccaceae bacterium | reverse complement strand
TCGCAGGGAATGTTCACTGATGGAGAAGAGCAAAGTGGCCTCTCGCAAATCGCCACGTGTCGAAAAGCGCACCGTCACACCTGCCCTGGTGAGAGCTACATGCTTGGTTTGCCGGAATGTGCCATCTCGCAAATAGAATTACCCACGTTACAAACGCGGCAAGTCTCGGAACTATCGAGGTTTCTTCCGGTCTCGCTGAGCGCACCGACTTTTCGCTCTGACTAGCTGGCGGAGAGGGTGGGATTCGAACCCACGGTACGCTTGCGCGCACAACGGTTTTCGAGACCGCCCCGATCGACCACTCCGGCACCCCTCCAGCGCGGGCGCATGTTTAGGGAAAGGGGGCGGCCGATGCAACAGGATGTGGTGGTGGCATGGCGCTTGACAGTGCGTGCCGAGAACGGAACTGTCCGCGCCTGCCATCGCGCAGCACCAACTGGAGCCTGTCCATGCGTCCCCGCACCCCGGCCTTGTCCTTCGCCCTGCTCTCTCTGCTGGTGGCCACAGCACCGCTGGCGCAAGGCGACGAGATCCGCGAGCAGCTCGATCTCGCCATCGAGCTCTACGAGGAGGGCGACCTCGCCGGCAGCATCACCGAGCTGCAATACGCCATCGGCGAGATCCAGGGCCGGCTCGGCAGCGCCTATGCCGAGACCTTCCCGCCGGCGCCGGCGGGCTGGACGGCCGAGGCGCCGAGCCAGGAGGCTTCGGCCGCCTTCTTCGGCGGTGGCACCATGGTCAGCCGAGCCTATCGCGAGGAGAACGGCTCGGGCAGCATGAACGCCCAGCTGATGATCGACAACCCGATGATCCAGGGCATGGCGGCCCTCTTCAGCAACCCCGCGATCATCTCGGCCAACCCGAACATGAAGCGGGTGCGGCTCGGCCGCGAGAACGCGATCCTCGACTTCGACGAGGCGGCCGGGCGTGGCGAGATCACGTTCCTGATGGGTGGTGGCCGGGCGATGCTCAAGGTCGAGGGCTCCGGCCTCGCCTCGGGCGACCTGCTGGTCGATACCCTGGAAGCCTGGAACCGCCAGGGTCTCGCGGACGTGGCCGGCCTCTGACCAAGGCGGATGATCGACGACCCGGCATTCTACCTCGCCGCCATCCCGGCGGTCCTGATCTTCGGCATCTCCAAGGGCGGGTTCGGCGGCGGTCTCGGGATCGCCGCCGTGCCGCTCATGGCCATCGTCGTCTCGCCCGCGCGGGCGGCCGGCATCCTGTTGCCGCTGCTCGTGCTCATGGACCTGATCGGGCTCTTCGCCTACCGCCGGCACTGGGACCGGCGGGTCGTTCGGGTCATGCTGCCGGGGGCACTCCTCGGCATCCTCGCCGGCGGCCTCGCCTTCGGCTATCTCGACGACGACGTCGTCCGGGTCGTCCTCGGCCTCATCGCGGTCGGCTTCACCGCCGACTACTTCCTCCGCGACAAGAGCCGCATCGAGGCCAGGCCGCAGCGCCCTGCGGCCGGTGCCTTCTGGGGCGGTGTCGCCGGTTTCACCAGCACCATCGCCCATGCCGGCGGGCCGCCGGCCAACATCTACCTCCTGCCGCTCAAGCTCGACAAATCGATCTTCGTCGGCACGATGATCGTGCTCTTCTCCGCCGTCAACGCAGCCAAGATCGTGCCTTACGCGGCGCTCGGCCTCTTCGATGCCGCCAACCTCACCACCTCGCTGGCGCTCGCCCCGGTCGCCGCGCTGGGCATGCTCGCCGGCATCTGGCTGCACGGCAAGGTCGACCAGCTGCTCTTCTACCGACTCTGCTACGTCTTCGTGCTGCTGACCGGGCTGAAGCTCGTGCATGACGGGCTGTTCTGACCGTCAACATAGGAATTATAGCCTTTTTCGGCCCGAGGCGCAACCCCGCTGGCGGGCGCTTCGGGGGTTCGTTCGGCATTCTTTGCTTCTTGGCCCGATTGCGCCGCTGCTTGGTGGCCACGCAGGCGGGAAAAGTCATTGAAAACAATAGGTTGTGTGCTGCCGGGTTCGTTCGCGGGATCTCGGGTTCGTTCGTCGAATCCCCGGGTTCGATCGTCGATTCCCTGGGTTCGATGGTCGATTCGCCGGGTTCGTTCGTCGGCAACTGTCGCATATAGCGCGACAATTCGGGCCAAGTGTCGCGTATAATGCGACATCACGATCGCTTATGTCGCGTTATACGCGACAATCCCGGGTTCGCTGTCGCGTATACTGCGACATCCCGAGCCAAACTGTCGCGTATAATGCGACAACCCGAGCAGGGCGAGCCCGACCTTCCGGCGCCGGGCAGGCGCGTGCCAGCCTGGCATAAGCGTTCGTTATGGGCCGGCTCGCCACCGGCATTGCCGCGCCGGTCGGGTGCATTGCCTGTTGCCCGCAGGCCGGTCTTGGCCGAATGGTGGCGCGCGGGCGCGACCACCGGGCCCGTCACCATGGCGTTGGCGGCAGGACCGAGGTGACAGACGAGGGGTTTCACAGCCTGGTTGAGGCGATCGTCGGCGAGGATCTCTCGCTGGTCGGCGGCCTCTTCATGGCGGCCCAGGCGCGCCCGCCGGTGGTGATCTGGACACCGCAGCCCGGCGTGCTGCGCTCGCCTTTGCTGGAACGCCTGCTCGAGAGATGGTCCGCGCTGGCTACTGGATCGCGCCTGCCACCGCCCGATAGGGCGGCGGACATCACCGGGCGCGAGTTCGCGGACTGGACGATGCAGCTCGACCTCGAGCCGCGCGCCGACGACGATTGCGGGCCCGGGGCCTTCGTCTATCGGCACTACGGCGCCGGCATCGCCCGGCAATATGGCCGCGACATGACCGGCCGGCGGCCGGACGCCTTCGGCGGCCATATCAGCAGATTCTTCTCGGCCGTCTACGATGCCGTCATGCGCCGCCGCGAGGCGGTCTTCACCGAGCACGAGCCGCCGGCCGCCGTGCTGGTGCGCAGCTGGCGCCGGCTGGTCCTGCCCTTTGCCGATCCGGAGGGGCAGGTCGTCCGCTTCGTTGTCGGCAACATTCCCGAGAGCCCGGTCGGCACCCTGCTCGACGTCATGCACGACGCTGCCGTCGTGACCGACGGCCTCGGCAATGTTCGCCTCGCCAACATAGCGGCGACGACGCTGCTCGGCGCGCCGCCCGGGCGGCTCGTCGGCTGTTCGATCGACGGGCTCGTGCCGGAGCTGCGGCCGCTGATCGCCGAGGCGAGCGGTGCCATCGAGGGGGTCAGCGCGTTGGGGCGCCGGGAGGTCGGGTTCATTCGGAGCGGCCGGTCGCTGGTGCTCGACGTCTCGATCGGCGGGACGCGCGTCGCTGGCGAGCCGCTCTTCGTCCTCGTGCTGCGCGACCAGACCGAGCGGGTGGCGCGCGAGCGCACGCTCGCGCTCGAAGTGACCCGCGACCCGCTCACCGGCATCCTAAACCGCCGTGGCTTCCACGAGCGCCTGGCGCCGCTCCTGCTGCCGCAGCGACGCCGCTCGGACGGCTTCGCCCTCCTCGTTATCGATGTCGACGCGTTCAAGCTCCTGAACGACCGCCACGGCCATGCGGCGGGCGACCAGGTGCTACAGGCCGTCGCCAAGCGTATCTCCCGCGCGCTGCGTGCCGACGACGTGTTCGCCCGGTGGGGCGGGGACGAGTTCGTCGTGGCGCTCTGCGCCGTCACCGAGCCCCTGGAGCTGATGGCCGCCGCCGAGAAGATCCGTCAGGCGCTCGGATCCGACGGGGCGGCCGAACGGCCGGTCGGGCTGAGCATGGGCGGCGCCTTCCATCCTCGGCACGGCCGTGATTTCGAACGCGTCTTCGCGGCGGCCGACAAGGCGCTCTACGCGGCAAAGGCGCGCGGCGGGAATTGTCTGGAGATCACGGCGGTGTAAGGGCCGGGCGTGGCTCTAGCTCTTGAGGCCAAGCTCGGCATCCAGATCGTCCAGGCTTAATGTTGACAAGCCGGAACGGCGATACGCGAGCAGCGCTGCCTCGGCGATATGGCGATCCTCGATGTACTCGAGGTGCTCTGCCACCGCTTCGCGGACGTGGAAGCTCATTGTACGACCCGTCTTCCGGGCGATGG
Source organism: uncultured Geminicoccaceae bacterium (assembly GCA_964528705.1). Taxonomy (GTDB): domain Bacteria; phylum Pseudomonadota; class Alphaproteobacteria; order Geminicoccales; family Geminicoccaceae; genus SLRI01. The sequence goes on along the minus strand of CAZGUW010000353.1, from coordinate 778 downwards.
CCCGAAGGTGCCGGTGACTGTTACCGGGCAAACGGACTGTGATTCGCCTGATCATCTCTTTGGCTCCAGCGACAGGCAAATCCGCCATGGCGCGATCGCATCAAACTGAGAGGGCTCGCTGCACGGTGGCGGGTCGCGCCACAATCTCGAGCACTGACCAGTATAGCCCGACGGGTCTTACATCCAAGTCTCGTCAGGACCGGCGCTTCCGCACCAGCCCCAGACGGGCACGGGCTTCCCCGGGATCGGGGGGGAGGACGGCGGCGAGGAGGTTTCTTGTGTAGGGATGGTTGGGGGCGGTCAGGACCTGGTCGCGGGGGCCTGTCTCGACGACCTTGCCGGCCCGCATGACGGCGATGCGGTCGGCGAGGTGGGCGACGACGGCGAGGTCGTGGCTGATGAAGAGGAGGGCAAGGTCGTGGCGCTGGCGCAGCTCGCCCAGGAGATTGAGCACCTGGGCCTGGACGGAGACGTCGAGGGCGGAGACCGGCTCGTCGGCGACCAGCAGCGCGGGCCGTGTGATGAGGGCGCGGGCGATGGCGATGCGCTGGCGCTGGCCGCCGGAGAACTCGTGCGGGTAGCGGTCGAGCGTCTCGGCGCCGAGCCCGACCTCGGTCAGCGCCTCGACGCAGCGCGCGTCAGCCTCGGCCCGACTGAGACGGAGCAGGCCGAGAGGCTCGGCGACGATTTGGACGATCTTCTGGCGCGGGTCGAGCGAGCCATAGGGGTCCTGGAACATCATCTGGGCGTCCTGACGCAGCCGCCGCTTCCCGGGGCC
>CAZGUW010000352.1:0-4826 GCA_964528705.1 uncultured Geminicoccaceae bacterium | reverse complement strand
TTGATCAAAAAAAAGCCGGGTCCGAAGACCCGGCCAAGTAGATCAGGGAGGCTAATGTCTGAGAGAGTGTTCCCTCGGGAACCCTCAGGGGCAACGCCGTAGGCCTCACCCCGCGCCGCATCGGCGGCGACAGCAAGCACGCTCAGAGACACCGTCTTGCTGCACTGCAATAAATAGGGTCTTCGGCTGGAATAACCAGCCTGTTTTTGCAGGATCACCTAGTTTTCTTTGCATGGCTGGCGAGGCAGGGGCCGATTGGCGCCTGCCGGATCGAATGCCCGGCCATCTTCCGCAACAGGAAATCCCGGAACACCGACTCGAGGTGCACCTTCAGGTCGGTCAGGTCGCTCACCCGAATCACCTTCAGCGACACGCAGCCGGTAAGCTTCCGGCAGGCGCTCATGCCGGAAGAGGACGCCTTCCAGGCCAGGGTGATCGAGGCCTCATGTGGGCCGGACCCGGGTCGGGGAGCTGATGATCGACACCGACGAGTTCGTGGCGCGGCTTTACATGTGATCACTACGATAACTTTTATGTTACATCAAAAACACTGCCCGACTGACGAATACCGATCGCGACAGCTTGACGCGCCGCTCGAGTGCGCGTAGTCGTTTTTTCGGGCAGCAGTTGATCAAAAAAAAGCCGGGTCCGAAGACCCGGCCAAGTAGATCAGGGAGGCTAAATGTCTGAGAGAGTGTTCCCTCGGGAACCCTCAGGGGCAACGCCGTAGGCCTCGCCCCGCGCCGCATCGGCGGCGGCAGCAAGAACGCTCAGAGCACCGTCTTGCTGCACTGCAATAAGTAGGGTGTTCGAATCCGAAAAACCAGCCCCAATTTGCAGGGCCGCCCAACTGTTTTTGCATAGCTCGCCCGGTCGAGTGCCTTTGGCGCCTACCAGACCGGCTGCTCGGCCACCTTTCGCAGCAGGAAATCCCGGAACACCGAGACCCGCTTCGATGCCCGGAGTTCCTCCGGATAGACGAAGTAGGCAGTGAAGCTCGGCCCCTCGAGCGAGGGCAGGATGCGCCGCAGCCGCGCGTTGGTGCCACCCAGGTAGTCCGGCAGCGTGGCGAGACCCCGCCGGGCCTCGCAGGCGCGCAGCATGCCGTAGACGTTGTTGACCGTCAGCGCCGGCGCCCGGCCATGCACCTCGTCCTCGTCACGGCCCGCAGCGAGAATCCAGTTCAGGCTCGGCACAGGCGGCTGCCACTGGTCGCCATAGGCGATGAGCGCGTGCGCATCGAGGTCGGTGACCGTCTCGGGAATGCCATGCCGCTCGAGATAGTTGTGCCCGCCATAGATGTGGGTGTGCACGGTCATCAGCCGCCGCTGCACGAGGTCCGGCTGGGTCGGCCGGTGCAGGCGGATGGCCACGTCCGCCTGGCGCATGGCGAGGTCGACGTCGCTGTCGGTGACCACGAGCGAGAGCGTGATCTCCGGATAGAGCTCGCGGAAGTCGAAGAGATGCGAGGTCAGCCAGACCGTGCCGAGCCCGACCGTGGTGTTGACGCGCAGATGGCCGACCGCCTCGTCGCGCACCTCGCCGAGCGTCGTCTCGACGGCCGCGAGGCGCTTCGCCACCTCGTTGGCGGCCTCGAGCAGCACGTCGCCCTGCTCGGTCAGGATCAGGCCGCGCGCATGCCGGTGGAAGAGCGGTGTGCCGATGGTCGCCTCGAGCGCGCCGATCTGCCGGCTGATCGCCGATTGGCTGAGGCCCAGCCGATCGGCGGCCCGCGTGAAGCTGCCGGCACCCGCCACGGCGTGGAAGATGCGCACCCGGTCCCAGTCCATCATTCCCCGATCTCCAGGGCGGTCTTGCCGCCGCCCGGCTTGGACAGGCGCCTATTCGCGCGCAGCGAGGAAGCGCTCGGCCTCGAGGGCCGCCATGCAGCCGGTGCCGGCCGCGGTTACCGCCTGTCGATAAATCTTGTCCTGCACGTCGCCCGCGGCGAAGACGCCCGGTATGCCGGTTCTGGTGCTGTCGGGGGCGGTGACGAGGTAGCCCTCGCCGTCCATCTCGAGCTGCCCCTTGAAGAGCTCGGTCGCCGGATCGTGGCCGATGGCGATGAAGACGCCCTCGACAGGGAGCTCGGCCGTGGCGCCGGTCGCCACATGGCGCACGCGCAGGCCGGTCACCGATTTCGGCGTCGCCGAGCCGAGCACCTCGTCGACCACGTGATCCCAGAGGATCTCGATCTTGGGATGGGCGAAGACGCGATCCTGCAAGATCTTCTCCGCGCGCAGCGCGTCGCGACGATGGATCAGCGTCACCTTCTCGCACATCTGGGCGAGATAGAGCGCCTCCTCGGCCGCCGTGTTGCCGCCACCGACGACCGCCACCGGCTTGCCGCGGAAAAAGAATCCGTCGCAGGTGGCGCAGGCCGACACACCGTGCCCCTGGAAGTGCTGCTCCGAAGGCAGGCCGAGCCAGCGGGCCACCGCGCCGGTGGCGATGATCAGGCTCTCGGCGACGATGACGTCGCCGCTATCGGCTTTCGCCCGGAACGGCGGGCCGTCGAGATTGACCTCGGTGATGATGTCGAAGACCAGCTCGGCGCCGCAATTGGTCGCCTGCGCCGCCATCTGCTCCATCAGCCACGGGCCCTGGATCGCCTCGGCGAAGCCCGGGTAGTTCTCCACGTCGGTGGTGATCGAGAGCTGGCCACCCGGCTGCAGCCCCTGCACCAGGATCGGCTGCAGGTTGGCGCGCGCGGCATAGACGGCGGCGGTGTAGCCCGCCGGCCCGGAGCCGATGATCAGAAGTCGGGTGTGCCGTTCGCTGCCCATGCCGAGCACCAGCTCCTACTGCGCCGCCTCGACCTCGCCGAACCCGACCGACAGGATCTCGAAGTAGCGGACGCCGCGGGGCGTCGTCACCTCGACGCTGTCACCGGCTTCCTTGCCGAGCAGGGCCTGGGCGAGCGGCGAGGCGATCGACAGCAGTCCCTGCTGGATCTCCGCCTCCTCGGGACCGACGATCTGGTAGAGGATCTCCTCGTCGGTCTCCTCGTCGACCAGCTTCACCTTGGCGCCGAACACCACCTTGCTGCCCGACTGCGCCGAGACGTCGATCACCTCGGCACGCGCCAGCTTGTCCTCGAGCTCCATCACCCGGCCCTCGATGAAGCCCTGGCGCTCGCGCGCGGCGTGATACTCGGCGTTCTCCGACAGATCACCGTGCTCGCGCGCCTCCGCGATCGCCTTGATCACGGCCGGCCGCTCGACATTCTTGAGACGCTTGAGCTCCGCGCCCAGTCGATTGTGCCCCTCCGGTGTCATCGGGATCTTGGTAACCATGACAGCTATCGTTCCAATAGAAATGGCTAGATCGACGTGGCCGCATCCGACGGATGCGACGTACGTCGTCGACGGTTAGTTTAAGTGCGCCACGTAGGATTGCAATGGCGCAACGGTCAGCTCGCCCTGCTGCAGGCGCTTCAGACCCTCAACCAGGGCGCGAGCCCCGGAGACCGTCGTATAGTAGGGCAGCTTCGCCATCAAGGCCGCACGACGCAGGCGGTCGCTGTCCCGGGTCGCCTGCTGCCCGCCCGAGGTGTTGACGAGGATGGCGATCGCCTCGTCCTTGATCAGGTCGACGATGTGCGGCCGGCCCTCGTGCACCTTGTTCACCGTCTCGACCGCGAGCCCGGCGGCCTCGATCGCGGTCGCCGTGCCGCGCGTCGCGACCAGCGCGAAGCCGAGCGCGGCGAGGTCGGCGGCGAGCCGCACGGCCTTCTCCTTGTCCTCGTCGCGCACCGAGACGAAGACCCGCCCGGCATCGGGCAGGGCCACGCCGGCGGCGAGCTGCGACTTGGCGAAGGCCGTGCCGAAGTCGCGATCCAGGCCCATAACCTCGCCGGTCGACTTCATCTCCGGTCCCAGCAGGAGGTCGACGCCCGGGAAGCGGGCGAACGGGAAGACCGCTTCCTTGACCGCGACGTGGCCCGCCGGGCCGCCATTGACCTTGAAGTCGGCGAGCCGCTCGCCGGCCATGATCCGGGCCGCGATCTTCGCGATCGGTGTGCCGATGGCCTTGGCGACGAAGGGCACCGTGCGGCTGGCCCTGGGGTTGACCTCGATGATGAAGACGGTCTCGCCCTGCACGGCCATCTGCACGTTCATCAGGCCCCTGACGTCGAGGGCCCGGGCCAGCGCCTCCGCACTGCCGCGGATCTCGTCGATCACGGCGGCACCGATGGAATAGGGCGGCAGCGAGCAGGCGCTGTCGCCCGAATGAATGCCGGCCTCCTCGATGTGCTCCATGATGCCGGTGACGACCACCGTCTCGCCGTCGGCGAGCACGTCGACGTCGACCTCGATGGCATCCTGCAGGTAGCGATCGAGCAGGATCGTGCCCTGCTCGGCGGCCACCGCCGCCTCGGCCGCGAACTGGCGCACGTCGTCGAGCGAATGGACGATGCGCATCGCCCGCCCGCCGAGCACGTAGGAGGGCCGGATGACGAGCGGCACGCCGAGCTCGGTGGCCCGCTCGACCGCCTCCTGCTCGTCGCGGCAGATGGCGTTGGCCGGCTGGCGCAGGCCGAGCTCGTTGAGCAGGCGCTGGAAGCGGTCGCGGTCCTCGGCGAGGTCGATGGCATCCGGCGAGGTGCCGAGAATGGCGATCCCGGCCTCCTGCAGCGCCGCCGCGAGCTTGAGCGGCGTCTGCCCGCCGAGCTGGACGATGGCCCCGAGCAGCTCGCCACGGCTGGCCTCGACGCGGGCGATCTCGATCACGTTCTCGGCCGTGAGCGGCTCGAAGTAGAGCCGGTCGGACGTGTCCGGGTCGGTCGAGACGGTCTCCGGGTTGCAGTTGACCATGATGGTCTC
>CAZGUW010000351.1:0-4846 GCA_964528705.1 uncultured Geminicoccaceae bacterium | reverse complement strand
CACCTCGCCAGACGAGCCAGAGGGCCGCCAGCGCCAGCAACACGGCCAGCACCGTCCAGCCCGCCGTCGCCGGCACCATCGAGACGGGAGCCGGCTCGCCGGGCTCGGCCAAGCGGCCGATCAGATCGACGAGGTTCGTGACGTCTCTGGTGTCGCCCTCGCCGTTCATCGCGGCCCCATGCCCATGAGGCGGCGCACCTGCGGCAGGGTCGCCTCGGCGGTCGAGAGCGGCAGGACGGGCACGCCGAAGCGGCGCTGCCAGTCGAGGATCGCGGCGAGCCGGCCCGATGCCATCTCGCTCAGGCGGCGGTGGGTGGTGGTGTCGCCGGCGTCGATCTCCGCCTGGAGCTGGCCGTCGGAGACGATCAGTCTCAGGCCCTTGGGCAGGTCCTCGGCGAAGGGATCGGTCACGAGGCCGAGCACGAGGTCGTTCTGGCACGCGAGGCCGGCGACGAGTCGCTCGGCCTCGGCGTCGGCCACGTCGAAGTCGCTGAGCACGATGATCAGGTGATTGCGCGGTGCGATCCGGGCGACGCTGCGCAGCACGCGGGTGAGCGGGATCGGCTCGACCGCCGGTGCCTCGGCGCTGAGCAGCCCGTTGGCGTCGGCGAGCGCCGCGAGGAAGCGGTCGAGTGCCGACCGCGTGCGCTGCGGCCGGATCTCGGCGATCTCTTCGTCGCCGAAGACGATGCCGCCGACCCGGTCGCCCTGGTCGAGGATGCGGAAGGCGGCGAGTGCGGCGGCCTCGGCGGCGGTCACCGACTTCATGTTGAGCCTGGAGCCGAAGAACATCGACATGCGCTGGTCGACCACGATCAGCGCCGGACGGTCGCGCTCCTCGGTCATCACGCGGACATGCGGCCGGCCGGTGCGCGCCGTCACCTTCCAGTCGATGGCGCGGACATCGTCGCCGGGCAGGTACTCGCGCAGCTCCTCGAAATTGAGCCCGCGGCCACGCAGCCGCGACGCATGGCGGCCGTTGAGCACGGAGCGGGCCGGCTGGCGGGGCAGGAAGGTGAGGCCCCGGGCACGACCCTCGAGCGAGCGGAGATGGCCGAGCGTGACGCGGATGCGCGGATCATCACCGCCCGGCGGCGGTGCCGCGGGCAGGGTCCCGGTCCTGATCCGCGCCGCCTGGTCGCGCATCACCTCTCCCCCAGGGCCTGTCTCAGGGCAGCGCCACCTGGCTGACGATCTCGGCGACGACTCGGTCAGGCGTCACGCCCTCGCCCTGCGCCTCGTAGCTGAGCTTGAGGCGGTGGCGGAACACGTCGGGTGCCACGGCACGCACGTCCTCCGGGTCGACATAGTCACGGCCGGCGAGCCAGGCGTGGGTACGGCCGCAGCGGTCGAGCGCCAGGCTGGCGCGCGGGCTGGCGCCGACCTCGATCCAGCGCGGCAGGTCGTCGCCGAACTCGGCCGGGATGCGCGTGGCGTTGACCAGATCGGCCATGTAGCGCTCCATCGCGTCGGCGACGTGGATGGCACCGATCTCGCGCCGTGCCGCAAAGACGGCGTCCTGCGGAATCGGCTCGCGGAGCGCCTTTGTCCTGGCTTCGGATGTCTCGGCGCTGGCCGCGATCTCCTCGGCGCGCACGAGGCGGATCACCTCGACCTCGTCCTCGACCGGCGGATAGGTGATGTTCACGTGCATCAGGAAGCGGTCCATCTGCGCCTCGGGCAAGGGATAGGTGCCCTCCTGCTCGATCGGGTTCTGGGTCGCCATCACCATGAAGAGCGGCGTCATCCTGTGGGTCTTGCCGGCGACCGTCACCTGGCGCTCCTCCATGGCCTCGAGGAGGGCCGCCTGCACCTTGGCCGGGGCGCGGTTGATCTCGTCGGCGAGCACGATGTTGGCGAAGATCGGGCCGGGCTCGAAGCGAAACTCGCCGCCCTTCTCGCCCTGGTAGTAGACCTCGGTGCCGGTGACGTCGGCGGGCAGGAGGTCGGGCGTGAACTGGATGCGGCTGAAGTCGCATTCGAGGTTCTTCGCCAGGGACTTGATCGCCCGCGTCTTGGCGAGGCCGGGCAGACCCTCGACCAGGAGGTTGCCGTTGGCGAGCAGGCCGATCAGCAGGCGCTCGATGACCTCGCTCTGGCCGATGATCGCCTCGCCCATGCGCTCGCGGAGCTGCTCGATCTGATCCCTTGGTGTCACAAGACGGTCGCTCACCTCAGCACCTCGACCAGGGGCTCGCCGAGTGCCCCGGACGGCGGCTTGGTCCCCAGATAGGCGGCGATCGTCGGCGCGACGTCGACGGTCTCGACGCGGCGCGCGACGCGTCCCGGCGCGATTCCCGGCCCGGCGACAACGATCGGAACGTGGGTGTCGTAGGTCCAGGGCGAGCCGTGGGCGGAACTGACGTGCAGGCCGTCGAAATCGGCGATGAACCAGTGCGGCTCGAACACGATGTAGACGTCACCCGAACGGTCGGGGTGAAAGTTGGCGAGCACCGCGTCCTGGATCTTGCCGCGCGGCACAGCGCCCGTTCGCAGGGCCGAGCTCGGGATGGCGTGGGCGATCCCCGGCAGCCGCTCCAGCTCGTCCGCGACGGCGCGCTCGACCGCCGCGCGATCGAGGCCGCGAGCCTCGATCACGGCGGTGTCGAGATAGAGATAGGGGTTGGAGAAGTTGAGGATCAGCTCGCGGCTCTCGCCGAACTCGGCGCTCAGGCGGACGAAGCCGGGCTCGGTGTCGACCCGCTCGAAACTAAACGTGCCGGCCTCGATGCCTAGTGTGGCGAGATAGTCCGGGTGTTCCGGTGCCCCATGATCTGACGACAGGACGACCAGCGTCCGGTCGAGACCGACGCGCGCGTCGACATGCGCCAGGAGGTCGGCCAGCGTCCGGTCCAGCCGAAGAATGTTGTCCTCGGACTCGAGGCTCGAGGGGCCGAAGATGTGGCCGACGTAATCCGTGGAGGAGAGGCTGACCGCCAGATAGTCGGTCACGTCGTCCTGCCCGAGGCCCTCGGCGTCGATCAGCGCCTTGGCGAAGTCGGCAGTGATCTCGTCGCCCGCCGGGCTGAGCGTCAGGCGCGTGGTGAAGTACCTGTCATCCTCGGCACCCCATTCATGGGGAAAGGTGCGGCCGAAGCCCGGGAAATCGGTTTCCCAGGGTTGGTCGTCGCGAGCACCGAACATGTAGACGTCGGGCGTTGCCGAGAGCTCCCAGGCCCTCCCCGCGTAGCCGGCCACAATGCTCTCTTCCGCCCAGTCGGTGACCCAGCCGGGATAGTCATCGAGGTAGAAGGTGCTGGAGACGAAACGTCCCTCGGCCTTCGAGAACCAGTAGGCGGTGCCGGCATGGCCCGCCATGGAGATGGCGCCGCGATCCTTCACCGAGACGCCGAAGACCCTGGCTTCCGGGCCGAAGTGGAGCGCAATCTCGTCGGAGATCGTCGAGGTGAGGATGTTGCGCGGCGAGCGCCCGTCCGTCGTCGCGGCGCGCTGCGTGGGGTCGATCTCGGACGCTGCGTCGATACCGGCAGCACCCACGAGCGGGAAGTCGGGGTCCTGCACGTTGTAGAACTGCATGTTGCCGATCCGATCGAACCAGAGATTCGCCACCATGCCGTGGATCGCCGGGTCCGTACCGGTGGCGAGCGTCGTATGGCCGACGATCGTCTCGGTGTTCGCGTGGCGGTGGTGGGCGTTCACGTAGTGCACGCCACTCTCCAGCAGGCGGCGGATGCCCCCGTCGCCGAGATGCCGGCCGTAGCGGTCGATGAGATCGCCACGCAACTGGTCGACCGTGATCTGCAGGACAAGTCGCGGTGGTTCGGCCCCGGCTGCCGCGCTGGAAGGCGTCGCGCCGAGCATGGCAAGCAGCAGGGTGATGGCCGTCGAAGGACGTGCGGGCATGCCTCCTCCAATGCGGATGGCTTGGGCGGGCAGAGAAGGCGAGCGGCACGCCTGCGGCGAGACCGCTCGCGCTTCGTCGGGAGGCTACTGCGCGCCGCCCGGGTCGGTCAGGTGCTCCATCACCTTGTCGAGATTGAACGATGCGGCCTCCTGCCGTGGCGGGAATTCCTGGAAGGTCTGCAGGAACTGCGCGACATACGCTTGCGCCGGTACGAGCAGGTAGATCCGGTCGATCAACCAGTCATAGTAGGTGTTGGAGGTGAAGTAGGCGCGCTCGTAAGGATCACGCCGCAGATTGAAGATCAACGGCACGCGGAGCGGGGTCCAAGGCTCGATCCAGGCACGGAGCGTTTCTTTTTCCTTTTGCTCCATGAACATGAGCTTCCAGTCGCTGTAGCGGAGCGCCGTCAGATCGCCCTCGTCGGAGAAGTAGAAGATCTCCTTCCTGGGGCTTACCTCGGCCTCGCCGGTGAGCAGCGGCAGGATGTTGTAGCCGTCGAGATGCACCTTGTACTCGCGACCGATGGCTTGCACGCCGCCAGCCTTGAGCTCTTCCTTGATCTCGGGCCGTCCGGCCGCGGCAAGAAAAGTTGGCAGCCAGTCCATGTGGTGAACGATCTCGTTGGTCACCGAGCCGGGCTCGATGTTGCCGGGCCAGCGAACCATCGCCGGTACTCGCCAGCCGCCTTCCCAGTTCGTGTTCTTCTCACCCTGGAACGGCGTCATTGCCGCGTCCGGCCAGGTGTTCATGTGTGGCCCGTTGTCGGTCGAGTAGAAGACGATGGTATTGTCGGCGATACCGAGCTCGTCGAGCTTGTCGAGGAACTGGCCGATGTGCATGTCGTGCTCGACCATGCCGTCGGAGTACTCGTCCTGGCCGGAGATGCCGCGCAGCTCTTCCTTCACGTGCGTGCGGAAGTGCATCCGCGTCCCGCTCCACCAGACGAACCACGGCGTGCCCTGCGCCTCGGCGTTGCGGATG
>CAZGUW010000350.1:0-4853 GCA_964528705.1 uncultured Geminicoccaceae bacterium | reverse complement strand
CCTCCCGCCCTGAGCGCGGGGCGAATATCGTCAGGCTGACAATAGTTCTACAGTCCAACTATACTATCCGGTAGTCGCCCCCACCCGCACGACCGGAGCGTGCCATGGGACGCCAGCGGGTCCTGCTCGACTGGCTGCGCATCCACCCCGGCGAGCCAGAGCCGATCTATCGCCAGATCGCCGAGCAGCTGGCCGCGGCCATTCTGCGGGGGTACCTGGCGGCCGGCGATGTCCTGCCTTCGTCGCGTGGCCTCGCCTCGACCCTCGGCGTTTCCCGCATCACGACGCTGCGAGCCTACGACCAGCTGATCGCCGAGGATCTGGTCGAGGCCTTCGCCGGGTCCGGCACGCGCGTGAAGGCCGCCCAGGACAGGATCGGCGACAATGCGGCCGGCCCCGGGCGGCCCGCGGTCTTTAACGCCGCGCCCCACACCTCCGGCTCGCCGCAGAACCTCGCTGCGGGGCAGCCGGCGGTGCTCGCCTTTCACCCCGGGCTCCCCGCCTTCGACCGGTTTCCTCGCACGCTCTGGGCCCGGCTCCTGCGGCGCCACGGCGGGCGGGCCGACCAGTTCATCCTCGACTACGCCCATCCGGGCGGTTACGCGCCGCTCCGCGCCTCGATCGCCCGATACCTGATGGCTTCCCGGGGCGTCGTCTGCACGCCCGGCCAGATCGTGGTGGTGAGCTCCGCCCGTGCCGCCCTGCAGCTGAACGTCGAACAGCTCGCGCCACCCGGCTCGCCGATCGCAATGGAGGATCCGTGTTGGGTCCGGGGCCGCCGCAGCCTGCTGCGAACCCAGCATCCGATCGTCCCGGTGCCCGTCGACCGCGAGGGCGTGCGGGTCGACCGCCTCGCCGCCGGGCCGGAGCGTCCGAGGCTGATGCTCGTGACGGCGGGCCACCAATGGCCGACCGGCGTGACGCTCAGCGCGCAGCGCCGGCTCGAGCGGCTCGACTGGGCGCGCCGGACCGAGGCCCATGTCATCGAGGACGACCACGACAGCGAATTCCGCTACGCGACGCCGCCGTTGCCGACCCTGCACGCCTTGGCCCATGGAGAACGGGTCGTCTATGTCGGCACCTTCGCCAAGACCCTGGCTCCCTCCATCCGCTGCGCCTTCCTCGTTGCCCCGGAGGAACACGCCCGGGCCTTTGTCGAGGCGGCGTTTCTCAGCGGCTGCGAACCGTCCCTGCATCTGCAGGCGGCCCTGAGCGACCTGATCGCCGAGGGCCATTTCGTCCGGCACATCGCGGCGATGCGGAAGACCTACCAGCGCCGGCGGGATGCCTTGATCGAGGCCCTGGACCGATGCTTCGACGGACGGATGGCAATCGACCCGCCGCCCGGCGGGCTTCAGCTGGTCGCCCGCCTGCCCGGGGGCGTCTCGCCCACCGCGTTCTCCAGGCGCGCCGCTGGTGTCGATCTCCTTGCCCGGCCCATGGCCGTCTACTGCACACGTGCGCGGCCGGCCAACGCCCTGCACCTCGGCTTCGCCGCGGTACCCGAGCCGGCCATCGGGCCGGCGGCGCGGCGCCTCGCCGAGGCGACCGTCAGTCTCTTCTGAAGTGGCATCGTCCGACCAACGTCAAGTGGTCATAGGAGCCGTCCTCTGGATAATGTAGATTATTCACTTAGCCCCAGCATCTCGATTAGGCTGGAACTGCATTCTCATTTCGCCACCTGGCCATCATTTGAGAATCAGTTCCTCAGGCAGGCGTGTGCCTGGCCGAGGAGACCGCAGGTGGCGACATTCCGCTTTCTCGCCCTGATCCTGCTCTGCCTGGGAGTCGGCGAGTTCCTGGTCGCCCAGCTGACCGCACCCGTGCCGGGCGCCGTGGTCGGCATGGGGCTGCTGCTCGCCTGGCTCGCCTGGCGCGGCGGCCCCGGCGACGAAGTCGAGGAGACGATTCTCGGCCTCCTCAGGCACATGTCGCTCCTGTTCGTTCCGGCCGGCGTCGGCATCATCGTCTACGTCTCCGCGCTCGGCCAGTCCGCGCTCGGCCTGATCGTCGCGATCACGGTCAGCACGCTGCTGACGATTGCGGTCGTCGGCCGCGTCATGCAGTCGATCTGCCGAAGGACCGCGGCCACGCCGCAGGCCGTCCGCCCGCCGGATCGCCCGGCGCATCATGGAGGGCCCATGGAATGGAGACCGTTCCGCCGGCGCTCTGGCTCGGGCTGACCTTCACCGCCTACCTCGCCGGCGTCTGGCTGCAGGTCCGCGCCGGCAACAGCCCGATCGTCAACCCGGTCCTCGTCGCCATTGGCGGCGTGATCCTGGCGCTGCTGGTCACGGCTACCGAGTACGATACGTACTTCTCGGCGACCCTGCCGCTGCATCTCGCTCTCGGGCCTGCCGTCGTGGCCCTCGCCGTCCCCCTCTACCGCCAGCTGCGCAGCCTCAGGCGCGCCTTGCCGGCGGCGATCACCGGGATTCTGGTCGGCGGCACGACGGCCTGCGCCACGGCTCTCTGTGTGGCGCTCCTTTTCGGTACCAGCGAGCCCGTGGCGCTGTCCCTGGCCACGCGTTCGGTGACGGCGCCCGTGGCCATGGACATCGCCGGGCTGATCGGCGGTATACCCGCCCTGGCGGCGGTCGCCGCCATCATGGGCGGCATCCTGGGCGCGGTGCTCGGTGACCATGTCCTGGACGCCGTGGGGGTACGCGACCAGCGCGCCCGGGGGCTCGCCGTGGGCTGCGCCTCGCATGCGATCGGCACCGCCCGGCAACTTCAGCAAAGTGCCGAGGCGGGCGCCTATGGCGGCCTCGCCCTCGGCCTGCACGCCATCGCCGCGGCCTTCCTGCTGCCGCTGATCCTCGGCTGGCTGGCGGGCTGAGGCTGCCGCCCGCGGCAGCCTCAGCAATCGCCGTCCGGCCTCAGCTCGCAGCCGGGAAGTGGTGCTGCGTGCGGTTGGCGAAGGCGACCAGCGAGAGCATCACCGGCACCTCGACCAGCACGCCGACCACCGTGGCGAGTGCGGCCCCGGACTGCAGCCCGAAGAGGCTGATGGCGACCGCCACCGCGAGCTCGAAGAAGTTCGAGGTGCCGATGAGCGCACAGGGTGCGGCCACGTTGTAAGGCACCCGCCACGCCCAGGCGGCGGCATAGGCGACGAAGAAGATGGCGTAGGACTGGATCAGCAGCGGCACGGCGATCAGCAGGATCAGGAGCGGCTGCTGCAGGATCATCTCGCCCTGGAAGCCGAAGAGCAGGACGACGGTGGCGAGGAGCCCGATCACCGACCAGGGCTTGAGCCGGGCGATGAAGTCCTGCACCGCCGCCTCGCCCCGCTGGCCGCCCCCCGCCTGCGTCGAGACGCGCTGGCGAGTCACGACACCCGCCAGGAGCGGCAGCACGATGTAGAGCACGACCGACAGCAGCAGCGTCTCCCAGGGCACCACGATGTCGGTGACGCCCAAGAGCACCGCCACGATCGGCGCGAAGGCGAAGACCATGACCACGTCGTTCACCGAGACCTGGACCAGCGTGTAGGCCGGATCGCCCCGGGTGAGCTGCGACCAGACGAAGACCATGGCGGTGCAGGGAGCGGCGCCGAGCAGGATCAGCCCGGCGATGTAGCCCTCGGCGTCGGCCGGCGGGATGAGCCCGGCGAAGATGTGCCGGAAGAAGAGCACGCCGAGGAGCGCCATGGTGAAGGGCTTGATCAGCCAGTTGACGACCAGCGTGATCACCAGCCCCTTCGGCTTGTCGCCGACATGTCTGAGGCTCGCGAAATCGATGCCGATCATCATCGGGTAGACCATGGCCCAGATCAGCACGGCGACGACGAGGTTGACCGACGCCACCTCGAGCGAGGCGAGGAAGCCGAAGACGCCGGGCAGGAGGTTGCCGAGCAGCACGCCCGTGGCGATGCAGGCCGCCACCCAGAGCGAGAGCCACTTCTCGAAGGTTCCGATCCCGGCGGAAGGTGCCGCCGGGGCTGCTGCCGCCGTGCTCATGCTGCGGAATCCGCGTCCATGGTACGGCCGATATCGTCGAGCCGGCGCTGCAGCGACAGGCGGTCGAGCGTGGCGACCGGCAGCGCCGTGAAGATCTTCACGCGGTTGTCGAGATAGCTGTAGATGCGCCGGAAGAAGGCGAGCGTCTTCTCCTCGCTGCCCTCGAAGGCGGCCGGGTCCTCGACCCCCCAATGCGCCGTCATCGGCTGCCCGGGCCAGATCGGGCAGACCTCGCCCGCAGCATTGTCGCAGACGGTGAAGACGAAATGGAGCGGCGGCGCCCCCGGGACGGCGAACTCGTCCCAGCTCTTCGAGCGCAGCCCGCTCGTGTCGTGCCCGATCTGCTCGAGCAGCCGGAGCGTCATGGGATGCACCTCGCCCTTGGGCTGGCTGCCGGCCGAGAACGCCCGAAAGCGCCCCTTGCCCTGCAGGTTGAGCGCGCATTCGGCCATGATGCTCCTGGCCGAATTGCCGGTGCAGAGGAAAAGAACGTTGTAGACGGGCTCGGTCATGCCGGTTCTCCGCAACAGGGTGCATTGGCCTCGAGTTCGGCCTTGGGGGGGCAGCAGACGCCCTGCGGCGTCTTGGGTGTGCAGCAGGCACCCGCCAGCCGGTCGAGCTCCGGGTTGTCGCCGTACAGGGTGCTCTCGCCGGTGGTCAGGAAGGCCTCCCAGGCGATGCCCTGCGGGTCGCCGATCCAGGACTTTTCCGACTCGGCATAGCAGCAGGTGGTGGCTCCTTCCTCGAGCACCGGCCGTCCGGCGGCCCGCAGGCGGGCCTGGACCTCGGCCAGCTCGTCCGCGGTCTCCACCTGGATGCCCAGATGCTCGATGCCGGTCGCCCCGCCGCGCTGCGAAATGGCGAAGTTCACCCGCGGATCGTCGAGCAGCC
>CAZGUW010000349.1:0-4854 GCA_964528705.1 uncultured Geminicoccaceae bacterium | reverse complement strand
CAGATAGAGAAGGGCGGCGCCCCAGAGGGACGCCGCCGCCGCTCTCGGGACCGGTGGGAGGCGTCAGCCCTCGAACCAGACGTCGTACATGCGGGTGAAGCGGAAGGGCTCGAAGTCCACGAGCTTCGCGCTGCCGGCCTGCATGAGGCCGGAATCGCCGATCTTGATGATGCCGAAGATCTGGTAGAGCCGCTCCTGGATCTTCGCGAAGGTCGCCTTGCGGGCCTCGACCGTCTCGCCCGAGATGAGCTCCTGGTAGAGGGCCTCGAGCTCCTCGTCGTTCTCGACGAAGTGGGGCCGGTTGCCGGTGAGGGTGGCGATCAGGCCGACCGGGCCGAGATAGGGCTCGATGCCCATCTGCAGCGTCCAGCCGTTCCAGCCCGTATCCTCGAGCCGCAGCTTGAGGGCGGTCGGCCAGTCGACCTGGTTGATGACAGCGTTGATGCCGATGGCGTTGAGCTGCTCGGCGATCACCACGGCCGACTTGCCGTGCTGCGGGATCTGGGTGTCGGTGAGGATGGAGAACGGCTCACCGGCGTAGCCCGCCTCCTCGAGGAGCGCCTTGGCGCGCTCGGCGTCGGCGAGGTTGTAGTACTCCTCGCCGATGGCCCCGGCGTCATAGGTCGAGCCCGGGTACTGCCAGCCGTGGTTGAGGTTGAAGAGTCCCTCCGAGGAGATGCCCATCACCTCCTCCATGTTCAGCGCCACCTGCACCGCCTCGCGGAACTTGATGTTGTCGGTGGGCGGTTCGTTCATGTTGAGAATGAACGTGGTGAAGGCCCAGGGCATGTTCTCGAAGAGGACGAAGTCGGGGTTCGACTCGAGCCGGGCCGCGGACGGCATCGGGATCTGCTCGACGAGGTGAACCTCGCCGGCCTCGAGAGCCGCAACCTGGGCACCCGGCTCCGGGATGATGCGGAAGGTGACGGTGTCGAAATAGGCGGTCTTCTTGCCGCCGAAGCCGTCCTCCTCCTCATAGCGCTCGTCGGCCGAGTAGTCGTCGAAGCGCTCGAGCTTGACGTGGCTGTCCGGCACGTACTCGACATACTTGTAGGGGCCGGTGCCGATCAGGCTGGTCTTGCCGGCCTCGGCCTCGGCGTCCTCCTCGGGGATGATGACCGCCGGTGCCCGGGGCGAGGAGAAGGCCTCGAGGAAGGTCGGCGTCGCCTTCGCCATGGTGAAGGTCACCTCGTAGTCGCCGGTGACCTCGATATCGGTGACCGGTTCCAGGAGGTTGCCGGTCGCACCGACCTTGCGGTAGCGCTCGAGCGAGGCCTTGACGTCCGAGGCTTTCATCTCGTCGCCATTGTGGAACTTCACGCCCTGGCGAAGGGTGAAGACGTAGGTCAGCCCGTCATCCGAGATCTCCACGCCCTCGGCGAGGATCGGGATCGGCTGGATGGCGTCCGAGAAGCCGTAGAGCGTCTCGTAGATGTTCATGTTGACGTTGCGCGAGGCCTGCGACGAGGTCGACATGGCGTCGAGGCTCGGCGGGTTCGAGCCCTGCACGACGACGACGTCGCCGCCCATGGTCTGGGCCAGGGCGCTGGTCGCCATGAGGGCGGAGGTCAGGGCGACGGTGCCGGCCATCGCCAGTGTTCGGGCGAATGATCTCAGGTTGGTGTGCCGCTTCATCATCTCACGTGCTCCCATTCCTCTGGCGCGGTGGCGCTGGACGACCCTGGCTTGTCGCGATGGTGATTGAGGGCTATGGAAAACCTCTCCGCAGAATCGTATAATCGTATACGATGCTTGTCAAACAGCGTGTCGAGGTTTCAGCCGGCGATGCCGACCGCCACTGCTTCTCCAGCCAGATCGGGGCCAGCCAGGCCCGGCCTGAGCGGCCTCGAGCCGCTCGCGGCCAAGACGCTCGTCAACCAGGTGGTCGACGCCATCGTCGAAGCCTCGGCGCGTGGCGTCTTCCTGCCCGGCGACCGGATCGTCGAGGCCGAGGTGGCGCGCGCCCTCGAGGTCAGCCGGATTCCGGTGCGCGAGGCGCTGCGCCTGCTCGAGAGCCAGGGGGTGGTGGTCAGCGAGCGCTATCGCGGCATGCGGCTGATGAGCGTCGACATCGACCGGCTCGAGAAGATCCTGAAGGTTCGTCTGGCGCTGGAGAAGCTCGCCGGGGCCGAGATCATGGCGCTGCGCCAGGGGCAGAAGGGCTTCCTCGCACCGCTCGACGAGATGCTGGCGCGGATGCACGCTGCCGCCGATGCCGACGACAAGTTCCTGGTGGCGAGCCTCGATACCCAGTTCCACATGCTGCTCTGCCGGCTCTCCGGCAACGACACGCTGCTGCGCTGCTGGGAATCGCTGTCGCGCCAGCTCACCATCATCTTCGGGCTATCGACCCTGAAGAAGAGCCTGAAGAGCATCGTCGCCGAGCACGACGACGTCATCGCGGCGCTGCGCACGGGTGACCAGGCGACATATGACCGCCTGATGGAGGTGCACATCCTCGAATACTCGCGAGCCGTCGACTACGAGAAGCTGGTCGCCCAGCTGCGCCGGCCGGGCGAGCGTCAGGAAGCCCGCTCGGGGACCGCGTGACGGGCGGGGGAGCCGAAGGCCGGGGCGAGGGCGAAATCGTCGGCCGCCGCGTCGAGGAGCTCGATCAGGGCGCGGTGCATCCCGGCCGCCACCGGTTGGTGGCCCGGCTCGGCCAGCAGGTTGCGGAGCTCGAAGGGGTCGGCGTCGAGGTCGAAGAGCTGCCAGGGCAGGGCACCCGACATGTCGCCCAGCACCGTGTACTTGTGGCGCTGGCCGCGGATGCCGCGCCAGCGCTGGTCGTAATAGGCGCGGTTGGCGCGGGTCTCGGTGACGAACTCCAGCAGCACGCCGGCGCGTTCCGGCGGCGGCGCCTCGTCGCGGATGTAGGGGGCGAGGTCGACACGGGGGGGCGCCGGCCGCTCGTCGCCGCCGGCGAGGCCGACAAAGGTGGCGAAGAGGTCCTCGGTATGCACGGGCATGGCCGCCTCGCGCCCGGGCGGCACGCCGGGACCGGCGACGATGAGCGGCACGCCGATCGATTCCTCCCATGGCTCCGCCTTGCCGAGGAGCCCGTGGCTGCCGCCGAGCTCGCCGTGGTCGGCGAGGAAGACGACGATCGTGTCACCGGCGAGGCCCAGCCGCTCGAGCGTCGCGTCGAGCCGGCCCATGTTGTCGTCGATCTGCTCGATCATGGCGTAGTAGGCCTGCATGTTCGCCTCGAAGACGCGCTTCACCGAGGCGGGGTCGTCGGGATCGATCCCGCCCGCCGGGCCGGTCGCCTCGTGCCATTCCGGCGGGAAGAACTCGATCGCGGCGAGGTCGACATTGATCCGGTGCTGCAGGGGGCCCCGGGCCTGCACGCGGGCCAGCGTTTCCGGCGTCGCCATGAAGGGCGGGTGGGGGGCCTCGACGGAGAGCATCAGGAAGAAGGGCCGGTCCGCCGGCCGGCCGTGCTCGAGATAGTCGAGGGCGAGGTCGAAGAGGGCGTCGGTCTGGTGGCCCTCGAGGCGGCGGGGCGTGGTGGCGTCGCCCTCGAAGAGCCAGGTATCCTCGAAGTCGTTCCTGAGCTCGAAACCCTGCCAGTGGTCGAAGCCGCGCCGGTGGCTCGCCGGGATCGGCGTGCGGCTCGCCTGCGAGAGGTTCATGCCGCCGCTCACGCCATAGGCCGAGTAGAGGTGCCACTTGCCGATATAGGCCGTGGCGAGACCCTGGGCCTTGAGCGCGTCGCCGAGCGTGCGTTCGGCCGGCGAGATCCGGTAGCCCAGCGCCGGTACGTTGCGCGAATGCGCGTACTCGCCGGTCAGGAGCGAGAAGCGGAAGGGGACGCAGGCCGGGAAGGTGGCGCAGGCTGCGGTGAAGCGCACGCCGCGGTCGGCCAGGCGGTCGAGATGCGGGGTGCGCAGGTTCGCATTGCCGGCGCAGCTCAGCGCATCGCGGCGCATCTGGTCGGCCAGCACGACCACCACGTTCGGCATCCACATCTCCCCGCTTCGGAACGCCCCTGCAAACTTGCAGATCGTATTTTGGTATACAATCATTTGCCGCAGAGAGCCCGCCAGCGCCCGAGGAGGCCAGCCCCGTCGTGACCGCCGCCCCAGGCCAGCCCCAACCGCTGCTCGAGGTCGAGGGCCTGACGGTGTCGATCGGCGGCACCGTCATCCTCGACGACCTCTCCTTCCGGGTCGCACCCGGCGAGATCCTCGGCATTGTCGGCGAGTCCGGCAGCGGCAAGAGCATGACGGCGCTCTCGATTATGCGGCTCCTGCCCGATGGTGCGGTGGCCAGGGCCGCGCGGCTCCGTTTCGAGGGCGAGGACATCCTGGGTGCCTCGGAGACCCGGCTCGAGGAGCTGCGCGGCAGTGCGATGGGCATGATCTTCCAGGAGCCGATGACGGCGCTGAACCCGGTCATGACCGTCGGCGAGCAGATCGTGGAGACTGTGCGGCGCCACCTGAAGGTACCGCGGCGCGAGGCGCGGGAGCGGGCGATCGAGGCGCTGCGCCGGGTCGGCATCCCGTCGCCGGAGCAGCGCGTCGACGACTATCCGCACCGGCTCTCGGGCGGCATGCGGCAGCGGGTGATGATCGCCATGGCGCTGGTCTGCCGGCCGCGCCTCCTGATCGCCGACGAACCGACGACCGCGCTCGACGTCACCATCCAGGCGCAGATCCTCAACCTGATGCGCGACCTGCAGGACGAATACGGCATGGGCATCATCTTCATCAGCCACGATCTCGGCGTGGTCTCGGCGTTCACCGACCGCGTGCTCATCATGTACATGGGCCAGGTGCTGGAGGATGCCCCGGCCGACGCCGTCTTCAGCGAGCCGAAGCACCCCTATACCGAGGGCCTCCTAGCCTCGAT
>CAZGUW010000348.1:0-4854 GCA_964528705.1 uncultured Geminicoccaceae bacterium | reverse complement strand
ACCGTGATGGCAGCAGCCGTGCGAGGGTCGGACCAGGACCCGCGGGCGCGCTGGCGCCACCCTCCGCGGGCGCGCCGTGCACACTTCTGTTGGTGTTGGTGGACGCTGTTGGCCACGCTCCGCAGCGTCTGCAGCGCCTCCTCGAGCCGTCCCGGCGTGTTGGCGGCGTGGCGGTCGGGAATACGATAGCCCGGTGCCAGCTTGCCGCTGGCCACCGCCTCGGCCCGGAGATCCTCCTGGAAGCGCGAATCGGCAATGTTCAGCATGGCGGCGATGCACTCGTGGTCCTGCCGGCCGCGCAGATCGGCGATGCCATACTCGGTGATGACGATGTCGCGCAGGTGTCGCGGGATGGTGGTGTGGCCGTAGCTCCAGACGATGTTGGAGGAGGTCTTGCCGGCCTTGGTGCGCGTGCTGCGCAGCATGAGGATCGAGCGGGCACCTTCGAGCGCGTGCGCCATGGCGACGAAGTTGTACTGGCCGCCGACGCCGCTGACGATCTGCTCGTTCGCCAGCCCGTCCGAGCAGGCCGCACCGCAGAGGGTCATCATCATCGCCGAGTTGACGAAGCGGGCATGGTGCCGCTGTGCCACTGCCAGCGCCTCGTGGCCGTAGAGCTGGTTGACGAAGCCGATGCCGGTCATGTTGAACTTCGCGCGCTCGGCCTCGTCGAGCCCGCGCAGCAGGTCGTACATGGCCTTTGGGCCGAGGAAGAAGCCGGCATGGAGGATCGAGCCGCCGGCGAGCCGGTCGCCGAGGCACTCCGCCTCGATCGCCGCCCGGGTGCCGGCAGCGGCGAGGTCCGGCTCGAGCCGCCGGCCGTTCGGCGTGACGAGCGCCCCGTCGACGAAGCGCGTGCCTTTGCGCAGCACGCCGAGCCGCACGAGATAGTCGACCGCGGCGGCGTCGAGCGGGCTGGCGACGGCGCCGGCCTCGACCAGGGCGTCGAGCGTGCCAGGCGTGACCGCCGCGCCGATGCGGCCCTCGTTCACGAGCCGCTGGATGGCGAGGTCGTCGTAGACCTCGCGGCGAAGGATGCCGGCCGAGTAGAGGTGGCGGAAACAGTCGGCGAACATCTCGGTGGCGCCGTAGAGCCCGGCCGCGAAGGGTTCGGTGCCGCCGATCGCGCCGATGCTGTCGCCGCAACGCTCGGCGAGGCCGGTGGCCCGGAGCGCTTCTAGGTAGGTGGCGTTCTGCCGCTGGCGCAGGCAGAGCCCGTAAGCAATGGCGTCGCCGAGCGAGCCGATGCCGATCTGCACCGTGCCGCCGTCCCGGATGAGGCTGCTGGCGGCGAGCCCGATCAGGTAGTCGGCGGCATGGACGGGCCCCGCAGGGAGCGAGAGCAGGTCGTGGTCGAGCCTGCGGTCGTCGAGCACGAGGTCGAAGGTCGAGGAAGGCACCTCGGCGTCGCGCGCCATGAAGGGCAGGCGGCCGTTGACCTGGGCGACCCTGAGGATCCGGCGGTCCGGGTCGGTGGCGTCCAGCAGGCGGAAGAGATCGAGCGCATCGCTGTTGGAGCTCAGACTGTAGGCCGTCCCGCCGTCGGTGCCGCGCTTCGCCACCGCCTGTACGAAGACGTTGACCCCCTGCAGCAGCAGGTCCCGGGCGACGTGCGTGTAATTCGAGCTGATATAGTGCTGCTGGGCCGTGGCGTTGTTAAGAAAGGCGCCGGCCCGCATGTAGAACTCGGTGACCCTGATATTGGGCGGCAGCGCGTTCCGGCTGTAGGGGCCGACATAGGCGAGGTCGGGGCAGTCGCCGAAGAGCCGCTCGACGATGGGTCCCAGCATGCGCTTCTCGAGGTCGCTCCGCGCCTGCGGCCGGGCGAGGGAGAGGCCGGTGACGATCCGCAGCTGCAGCGAGGGGTCGGCGGCGGCGCGGCGGTAGAGGGCGTTCAGGAGATGCACCGGCTTGCCGAGGCCGAGCGGCGCGCCGACGACGATGTGGCGGCCGACCCGCTCGATGATCGCATCGACCAAGCGCTCGGGGTCGGCGAGCAGCCGGGGTGTGGTATCCGCCATGCCGCTCAGAAGCCCAGGGTGAGGCGCTCCATCAGGTCGCCTTCCTGCTGGAGATGCGAGGCCGCCAGGACGTCCCAGCTGTCCCAGGATTCGATCACCCGGCCATCCTTCAGGCGATGGAAGCTCATGCCGGATGCCGCCCGCGGCATGTCGGGATCGGCATCCTCCGGCAGCTCCATGGTGATGGTCCAGCGGCTCGCCACGAGATCACCCTCGGCGACCTGGCTCTCGATCGCGAACTCGGCCTCGCCGTAGAGGGCGTGGTAGGTGGCGACGAACTGCCGGTACTGGTCGATGCCCTCGAGCCGCATGCCGGCCGACGACGCCTCGACGACGCAGTCGGCCGCCACCAGCTCCGGCAGGAGCGACAGATCGCCGGCCCCCCAGACCTCCTCCAGCAGGCGGCGAACGACGGCCTTGTTGTCCTCTGCCATGATGGCGGCGTTCTCCTTCTCGGCGCTGCTGGCGACGTTCTAGCAGAAGGAGGTGCCCGCGACACGTCACCTCATCCGCCGGCCAGCGCTCTCAGGGCGGCGCGGGTCGGGGTGGTGAGCTTCTCCGGCAGCCGGTCGAGCGGGAACCAGCCCAGGCCGCCGTGCTTCTCGGGCTCCAGCAGATGCGGCTCGCCCTCGAAGGCGCGGGCGAGGAAGACCGGGGCGACCCAGTGGTGGCCCTCGGCCGCGTCGATCAGGTCGACCATGCAGAGGAAGGTGGGGTCGAGGAGCACGATCCCCAGCTCCTCCCGGACCTCGCGCCGGGTCGCCTCGAGGCTCGGCTCGAGCCAGTCCACCTTGCCGCCGGGGAGGCCCCAGTGGCCGGCTTCGGGCGGGCGCAGGCGCTCGATCAGGAGGATCGCGTCGCCGCGCAGGATGGCGGCACCGCAGCCGACGCCGGGTTGTCGTTCGGGGAAGGGGTCGGTCGTGCCCAAGGGGTGCCTCCTGCGCTCGCACTGCCGGTCGACCCGGACGCCTCGGCTCGCCGCAGCACTAGCGCGAGGTGCTCTCGCGGGGCAAACATCAAGCCCGCCGGCCTGCGACCGAGTGGCGCCCGAATCCGGGCGGAGGCGCCTTGCCGAGGCCGGTACGCTGTGTTAATCGCCACCCGTCTTTTCGGGAACGAAACGCACGCCTTGCCGCGCGGCCCTTTAGCGTCGTCGTGGCCTTCGTGACCAGCCGGGGAACGGGAATTGCCCGCGACATCCGCCACCGCGACAGGCTTGGCCCAGCGCTACGCCACGGCCCTGCTCGATCTGGCCAGGGAAGTGAACAGGCTCGACGCGGTCGGCGCCGACCTCTCGGGCCTCGTGGCCCTGCTTGCCGAGAGCAAGGAGCTCCGGCGCCTCGTCGAGAGCCCCGTGATCAGCCGCGAGGACCAGAGCCGGGCGATCCTCGCCGTCGCCGAGAAGGCCGGGACCGAGCCGCTCACGGCGAAGTTCCTGGGCCTCCTCGCCAGCCGCCGCCGGCTCTTCGCCCTGCCGGGCATCGCAAGCGCCTATGCGGCGATGCTGGCCGAGGAGCGGGGCGAGGTCGCGGCCGAGGTGATCTCGGCAGTGCCGCTCGGCGAGGAAGAGCTCGAATCCCTGAAGGGCGCGATCGCCGGCCATGTCGGGCAGTCGGTGAACGTGGAGACGCGGGTCGATCCGGCATTACTGGGTGGAGTGGTCGTGCGTGTCGGTTCGCGCATGCTCGATGCCTCGATCCGCACCAAGCTGCAGCATCTCGAGCAGTCGATGAGAGGAATGGGTTGATGGACATTCGCGCCGCCGAGATTTCCGCGATCCTCAAGGAGCAGATCGCCAACTTCGGCACCGAGGCGGAGATCTCCGAGGTCGGCCGGGTTCTGTCCGTCGGTGACGGCATCGCCCGCTGCTACGGCCTTGACCAGGTCCAGGCCGGCGAGATGGTCGAGTTCGAGGACGGCACGCGCGGCATGGCGCTGAACCTCGAGGAGGACAATGTCGGCGTCGTGATCTTCGGCGACGACCGCGCCATCACCGAGGGTGCCATCGTCAAGCGCACCCAGTCGATCGTCGACGCGCCGGTCGGCAAGGGCCTGCTCGGCCGTGTCGTCGACGGCCTCGGCAACCCGATCGACGGCAAGGGCCCGATCGACGCCACCGAGCGCCGCGTGGTCGACGTCAAGGCGCCGGGCATCATGCCCAGGAAGTCGGTGCACGAGCCGATGCAGACCGGCCTCAAGGCGATCGACGCGCTGATCCCGGTCGGCCGCGGCCAGCGCGAGCTGATCATCGGCGACCGCCAGACCGGCAAGACCGCCATCGCCATCGACACCTTCATCAACCAGAAGCCCTACAACGCGGCGGCCGGCGACGACGAGCACAAGAAGCTCTACTGCATCTACGTCGCCGTCGGGCAGAAGCGCTCGTCGGTGGCCAAGCTGGTCAAGACGCTGCAGGAGACTGGGGCGCTCGAGTACACGATCGTGGTGGCCGCCACCGCCTCCGACCCGGCGCCGCTGCAGTACCTCGCTCCCTACACCGCCTGCACCATGGGCGAGTACTTCCGCGACAACGGCATGCACGCCGTGATCGTCTATGACGACCTCTCCAAGCAGGCGACCGCCTATCGCCAGATGTCGCTCCTGCTGCGCCGCCCGCCCGGCCGCGAGGCCTTCCCGGGCGACGTCTTCTACCTGCATTCGCGCCTGCTCGAGCGCGCGGCCAAGCTCAACGACGAGAACGGCAAGGGCTCGCTCACGGCCCTGCCGGTGGTCGAGACCCAGGCCAACGACGTCTCGGCCTTCATCCCGACCAACGTCATCTCGATCACCGACGGCCAGATCTTCCTCGAGACCGACCTCTTCTTCCAGGGCA
>CAZGUW010000347.1:0-4887 GCA_964528705.1 uncultured Geminicoccaceae bacterium | reverse complement strand
ACCGGCGGCTCGCGCGTTTTTTACAATTCGTTGGTGCCTTTAGGAGCGGCGCTTCTATATCAGAGGCCGGGTGCTTTGCCGCACACGTCCAGAACGCCTCTCCAGTACGCTGAAACTAAAGAATAATGGTGAATTTAGGGATGTTCACGCCGAACCCGACGGCCCGCGAGCGCCTCTGGCTGCGCCGCACCATATTCGCCACCCTCGTGCTCGCCACCGCCGCAGGTGCGATCGCCGCCTTCACCTGGCTCCTCGGCCGGGACGGCCTCGATATTCTCGACTGGCTGATGCTGGTTTTCTTCGGCCTGACCCTGCCCTGGGTCGCCATCGGCTTCTGGTGCGCCGTGCTGGGCCTCCTCATCCTTCACCTGAAGCGCGACCCGGTAGCCTATGTCACGCCGATGGTTCGGGACGGCGACGGCGACCGGCCGCTCAAGGGCCGGACGGCGCTTCTCATGGCGATCCACGACGAGGACCCGGAGGCGGTCTTTCGCCATCTCCGTGCCACGGTCGAGAGCGTCGACCGGGCAGGCGCGGGTGCGCTGGTCGACATTCACGTGCTGAGCGACACGCGCAACCCCGCCATCGCCGCCCATGAGCTGCGTCTCTTCGAGTCGTGGCAGGCCACCGAACCTCGTCCGGGCCGACTGCACTATCGCCGGCGCGAGAGGAACACCGACCACAAGACCGGCAATATCTGGGAGTGGCTGGACCGCACGGGCTCGACCTACGACTACTTTGTCACCTTCGACGCCGACAGCCTGATGAGCGGGCGCCTGCTGACACGGCTCGTCCGGATCATGGACCGCAATCCCGATCTCGGCATCCTGCAGACGCTGATCACGGGCCTGCCGTCGTCCTCCGCCTTCGCCCGCATCTTCCAGTTCGGCATGCGCCACGGCATGCGCTCCTACACCACGGGCTCCGCCTGGTGGATGGGCGATGCCGGTCCCTACTGGGGCCACAACGCGATCATCCGCACGGCCGCCTTCATGCAGCATTGCCGGTTGCCGCATCTGCCGGGCAAGCCGCCGCTCGGCGGCCTGATCCTCAGCCACGACCAGGTCGAGGCGGCGCTCATGCGCCGCGCCGGCTACCAGGTCCGGGTGCTGCCCGAGGAGGGCGGCTCGTTCGAGGTCAACCCGCCCACCCTGCCCGAGTTCATCCGCCGCGACCTCCGCTGGTGCCAGGGCAACATGCAATACTGGCAGCTCCTGCCGGTGGCCGGATTCCGGGCAATGGGGCGGCTCCAGCTGGCGCTGGCGATCCTCATGTATGTGGCGGCCCCCGCCTGGCTCTTCTTCATGCTCGCCGGCTTCGCCAAGGCGATGCTGATCGGCTTCGGCGGTGTCGAGGCGGGCGATCCGGGGGCAACGGCGAGCCAGTGGACGCCGACAATCGCCGCCATGGGCATCGGCCTCTTCGCCATCATGATGACCGTGAACCTCACCCCGAAGCTCGCCGGCCTCGTCGACGTCGCCCTGCGCCCGGAGACGCGGCGCGCCTATGGCGGCGGCCGCATGCTGGCCGCCTCGGCGATCGTCGAACTCATTGCGTCGCTCGTCATGGGCCCCGCCATGGCCGTGGCGCAGACGATCTTCATCGCCGGGCTGCCCTTCGGCCGCATGGTCCGCTGGGAAGCCCAGGTGCGGGACGACCACAGCGTCTCCCTCGCCGACGCGGCGCGCGGGCTCTGGCCGCAGCTCGTGCTCGGCCTGACGCTGCTAGCGGGCTTCGCCCTCGCCATGCCGGCGGTCCTGCCCTGGACCCTGCCGATCATCGGCGGCCTCGTGCTGGCCATTCCGTTCGCCTGGCTCACCGCCCGGCCGGGCCTCGGCAGGCTGCTCACGCGGGCCCGGATCTGCGCCATCCCCGAGGAACGGGACGCACCGCTCACCCTGCAGCTCGCCGGCTACCTGCCGCGCGCCGACGGCACCGGCCGCGTGCGCCGGACCGACATCGATCCCAGGCTCGTGGACGCGTCGATCGAACGGGCCTGAAGGCCTGCTAGAGGTCCCTCGGCCGGATGAAGTCGAGCAAGGTGGCGCCGCCCCAGCTGGCGTCTCGCCACTCCTCGACGTCGAGGCAGAGCCGGGCCAGCGCCGCGGTCGGGAACTTCTCCTCGACAGCCATGCGCAGCGCCGGGTCGCCGGCGCCGGCCAGGCGCATCACGAACGAGCCCAGGCCGGGGTTGTGCCCCACCAGCATCAGGCGCCTGCAGCCGGCCTCCTGTGACCGCACCGCCTCGAGCAGCTGCTGCGGGCTCGCCATGTAGAGCCGGCTCGTGTGCTCCGGCTCCGGCGCCGAACGCGCGGGCCACTTCGCCATGGCGAGGTCGAGCGTCGCCGATGCGCGGGCAGCGGTCGAGCAGAGGATACGGTCGGGGAGCCAGTCCCGCTCCCGGATCAGCTTGCCCATCCGCTTCGCCGCCTCGATGCCGCGCGGGGCGAGGGTGCGGTCGTGATCGGTCGTGTCCGGCTCGTCCCAACGCGATTTGGCGTGCCGCAGAACCAGTATTTCCAGCATGGTGACCCTATCCGGCCGTCCTGGCATGACACGGCCGCAGCGAGCCTGTAGCCTTGCGGGCGCATACCAGCACCGGTCCTTGAACCAAGTGACGAGCGACGAAGTCGATGACCAACGAGCAGATGGCCCCGACCTCCAGCGTGGAGCCCGTGTCACCGGTAGCCGAGCGCGGCCGGACTCCCGCGGCGACCGTCGCCGAACCCATGGCCCCGCGGCCCGAGCACTTCTTCAACCGTGAGCTCTCCTGGCTGGCCTTCAACGAACGGGTGCTCGAGGAGGCGTCCAACGTCGCCCATCCCCTGTTCGAACGCCTGCGCTTCCTGTCGATATCGTCGAGCAACCTCGACGAGTTCTACATGGTCCGCGTGGCCGGCCTCAAGGGCCTGGCCCATGCCGGCGTGACCACCCAGAGCCAGGACGGCCTGACGCCGGCCCGGCAGCTCGATGCGATCAACGAGCGTGCCGGCCGGCTGATGGCCGACCAGCAGCGCATCTGGCATTCGCTGGCGAGCGAGCTGCGCGAGCAGGGCATCAGCGTGCTCGATCTCGACGAGGTGGACGAGGCCGATCGCGCCCGGTTGCGCCAGCGCTTCGCCGACGAGGCGCTGGCCGTGCTCACGCCGATCGCCATCGACCCGGCCCATCCCTTCCCGTTCATCCCTAATTGCG
Organism: uncultured Geminicoccaceae bacterium; assembly: GCA_964528705.1. Lineage (GTDB taxonomy): Bacteria > Pseudomonadota > Alphaproteobacteria > Geminicoccales > Geminicoccaceae > SLRI01. The sequence goes on along the minus strand of CAZGUW010000347.1, from coordinate 1,692 downwards.
GCATGGGCGTCGTCCTGCAGCTCAGCCAGGGGCGTGACGAGGACCTGATCGGGCTGCTGCTCCTGCCGGCCAAGCTCGACAGGTTCGTCCGCCTGCCCGGCTCCGAGGCGCGCTATGTCCGCCTCGAGTCGCTGATCGCCCATTCCACCGACCTGCTCTTCCCGGGCTTCGGCGTGAAGAGCTTCGGCTATTTCCGCGTCATTCGCGACAGCGACATCGAGATCGAGGAAGAGGCCGAGGATCTCGTGCGGCTCTTCGAGACGCTGCTCAAGCGGCGGCGGCGCGGCCACGTGATTCGCCTGACGACCGACGTGCAGATGCCCCGGGCACTGCGCGTCTTCCTGATGCGCCAGCTCAATGTCGAGGCCGCCGACGTCTTCGAGCTGGAGGGCATTCTCGGCCTGTCCGACACCAGCCAGCTCATCGGCAGCGATCGGCCGGACCTCGTCTTCAAGCCCTACAGCCCGCGCTATCCCGAGCGGATCAAGGATTTCGGCGGCGACTGCTTCGCCGCGATCCGCCAGAAGGACTTCGTCGTCCACCACCCCTACGAGAGCTTCGACGTCGTCGTCCAGTTCCTGAACCAGGCGGCCCGCGACCCGGACGTCATCGCCATCAAGCAGACGCTCTACCGGACGTCCGATGGCTCGCCGGTGGTGGCGGCGCTCTGCGATGCGGCCGATCGCGGCAAGTCGGTGACCGCACTGGTCGAGCTCAAGGCGCGCTTCGACGAGGAGCGCAATATCCAATGGGCGCGCGACCTGGAGCGGGCCGGGGTGCAGGTCGTCTACGGCTTCATCGAGCTCAAGACGCACGCCAAGGTCTCGATGGTGGTGCGCCGCGAGGGCGGCGGGTTGCGCACCTACTGCCACTTCGGCACCGGCAACTACCACCCCATCACGGCCAGGGTGTACACCGACCTCTCCTTCTTCACCTGCGATCCGGCACTCGGCCGGGATGCGGCGCGCACCTTCAATTACATGACCGGCTATGCCGAGCCGCAGGGCCTCGAGAAGCTGGCGATCGCGCCGGTCAACCTGCGCCAGAAGCTGATCGAGCTGATCGATGCCGAGGCCGAGCACGCCCGCGCCGGCCGCAAGGCGGCGATCTGGGCGAAGATGAACTCGGTGGTCGACGAGGAGATCATCGAGCAGCTCTACGCGGCAAGCCAGGCCGGCGTGAAGATCGACCTCGTGGTGCGTGGCATCTGCTGCCTGCGGCCGGGCGTGCCGGGCCTCTCGGAGAACATCCGCGTCAAGAGCATCATCGGCCGCTTCCTCGAGCATTCGCGGATCATCTGCTTCGGCAACGGCTTCGGCCTGCCCTCGCGCCAGGCCAAGGTGTTCATCTCGTCGGCAGACTGGATGTCCCGCAACCTGTCGCGCCGGGTCGAGACGCTGGTGCCGATCGAGAACGAGACCGTGCACCAGCAGGTCATGTCGCAGGTCATGGTGGCCAACCTGAAGGACACGGCGCAGAGCTGGCTGCTGAGCACGGACGGGGCTTATTCGCGGCTCGGGGCCGGCGGCGAGGCGTTCGCCGCACATACCTACTTCATGACCAATCCGAGCCTCTCGGGGCGGGGCAGCGCCCTGCGCAAGAGCAAGATCCGGGCGCAGCACCTGCATCTCGTGCCCGGCCATGCCGACGACGCTGGCGACTGATCGCGTGACTGGTGGTGAACCCGCCGGC
>CAZGUW010000346.1:0-4891 GCA_964528705.1 uncultured Geminicoccaceae bacterium | reverse complement strand
AGTTCCTCGATGCCGCGCGGCTCGCCGAAATAGACGCCGCCGGTGAGCTCCCGGAGGATCAGGATGTCGAGACCCTCGACCAGCTCCTTCTTCAGGGAGCTCGCCTCGGCGAGGGCCGGGAAGACCATGGCCGGCCGGAGGTTGGCGAAGAGCTCGAGCTCCTTTCGCAGCTTCAGCAGGCCCTGCTCGGGCTTGAGGCGGAACTCGAGCTGGTCGTAGGCCGGGCCACCCACGGCGCCGAACACCACCGCGTCGGCCTCCTTGGCGAGCGCCAGCGTACCGTCGGCCAGGGGCGTGCCATGGGCGTCGTAGGCCGCGCCGCCGACGAGATCCGTCTCGCACTCGAAGCCGAGGCCCTGGCGATCGCGAAACCAGCCGACCACGCGCTGCACCTCGCCCATGACCTCGGGGCCGATGCCGTCACCGGGCAGAAGGAGGAGATTTCCAACCTGATTCATTGTCTTGCAATCGAATGATGATGCGTTGCGACGCGGCGTTGCCGCCGCCGTTGTCTCATGCCGAACGGGCGGGAAGCCTCAGGCGGCGCTGCCGTGCAGCCAGGGCTCGGCGGCCTTCTGCTTCGCCTCGAAGCCATCGATCGACCTGGCCTTGACCATGGTCAGCCCGATGTCGTCGAGGCCGTTCAGCAGGCAATGCTTGCTGAACGCGTCGACCTCGAAGTGAATCGGCTCGTTGCCGGTCGGCCGGGTGATCGTCTGGCTCTCGAGGTCGATGGTGAACGGGCGGCCCTGCGCGTTCTCCGCCTCCTTCATCAGCAAGTCGACCGTCTCCTGCGGCAGCACGATCGGCAGGATGCCGTTCTTGAAGCAGTTGTTGAAGAAGATGTCGGCGAATGACGGCGCGATGACGCAACGAATGCCGAAATCGAGCAGCGCCCAGGGCGCATGCTCGCGGCTCGAACCGCAGCCGAAATTGTCGCCGGCGATCAGCACCTCGGCATTCCGGTAGGGCGGCCGGTTGAGCACGAACTCGGGCTTCTCCTTGCCATCCTGGTCGTAGCGCATCTCGTCGAACAGGTTCTTGCCGAGCCCGGTCCGCTGGATCGTCTTCAGGAACTGCTTCGGAATGATCATGTCGGTGTCGACATTGATCATCGGCAGGGGGGCGGCGATCCCGGTAAGGGTAGTGAAGGCTTGCATGAGCGGTTTCCGCTGGGCGTCGAGATGCCGGGTGTCATAGGCGAGCGGTGCGCCTGCGGCAAGCGGGTGAGGGCGGAAGGGGCGTCACTCGCGGTCGCCGCGCAGCCAGCCGCGCCGATGGAAGAACCAGAGAAGCCCGAGCGCAATTGCCGCCATCAGGCCGAGGACCGCCGGATAGCCGTAGCGCCAGTCGAGCTCGGGCATGTTCCATGGCGATGACGTGTCGAAGTTCATGCCGTAGACGCTGGCGACGAAGCTGAGCGGGATGAAGATCGTGGCGATGACCGTGAGCACCTTCATGATCTCGTTCATCCGCGCACTCTGGCTCGACAGGTAGACGTCGAGCAGGCCCGTGGCGATCTCGCGGTAGGTCTCGACGATGTCCATGAGCTGGATGCCGTGGTCGTAGCAGTCGCGGAGATAGGTGCGGGTCGTGTCGCCGATCTCCTCGTGCTCGTCGCGCAGCAGGGCGTTCAGCATCTCGCGCATCGGCCAGATTGCGCGACGCAGGCTCAGGAGCTCGCGCTTGACCTGGTGCACGCGCTCGACATGCCTGGGCTCCGGGTCCTTCACCACGGCGTCCTCGAGCTCCTCGACCTCCTCGCCGAGCGTCTCGAGATAGGGAAAGTAGCTGTCGACGGCGGCATCGATCAACGTATAGGCGAGGTAGTCGGGGCCGAGATGCCGGATCTTTCCCCTGGCATGACGCAGACGCTGGCGCACCGGTTCGAAGCAGTCGCCCGGTCGCTCCTGGAAGGTCAGCACGAAGTCCCGGCCGACCACCATCGCCACCTGCTCGCCCTCGGCACCGCTCTCCTGGGTCAGCATGCGGTAGACGATGAAGACGTGGCCCTCGTAGCTCTCCGCCTTGGGCCGCTGGTGCGTGTTGACGGCGTCCTCGATGGCGAGCGGGTGCACGCCGAATGCCGTACCGACCTCGGTGATCGCCGCATGGTCGGCGAGGCCCGAGACGTCCACCCAGAGGACCGGGCAGGAGCCGCTCAGGCCGGCGATCCGGCCCGGCTCGCAAGAGGGGATCTCCTCGATCCGGTCGGGACCGTAGGCAATGACCGTGATGGTGGTCGCTACTGCCGCCGGGTCGGCGACGAGCTGGCCCGGTGCAGCGCCCGGTGTTGCGCGCTTCCTGAGGATCAGGCGGCGTTTTCTCCGAAGCAATGGCCGGCTCCCCTGGCGTCAATCGATCCCCGGCGCGTTCGCCGGCCGTCAGAACCCGGTGACCTGCAGGTCCGCCGGGTGGCGTATCCGGTAGCCGAACATCACGGTTTCGGTCGCTCCGGGTGCCAGCTCGAGCGCCCAGACGAGGACCCCTGGCCGGTCGTCGGGCGCCGTCGTCGTCGGCGCCGTCGTTTCCGCCATGCGTTCCACGGTGATCCTCGTGTCGCGCGGCACCGGCAGGCGGTCGAGAAGCTCGAGCGTGACCGGCCCCGTCCGGCGATTGGTGATGGTCGTGGCGAAGAGGCGCTCGTGCTGGCGAGTGGTGCCGATGAGTCCCGTGGCCGAGCGTTCGTCGGTCAGGAGGCGGCGCTCGATCTCCACGGCCGGATCGGCGCCGAAGCCGAGCTCCAGTGGCTCGCCAGGTTGCAGCCCGGCGAGATGCGTCTCGCCGACCGGTGCGCCGTCGCGGTAGAGGAAGACGGGGCCGGGCAGCAGCGGCGCCTCGCCAGCATGGTCGAGCGCGGCGGTGAGATAGGCAGTCGGATCGAACTCGGGAAAAGCCTTCCACACGAGATCGGCCGCCCGCCGCGTTGTCTCGATCGTCACCCGGTGCGCCGTGCCGTCGGCGGCGACGCTGACCGTGCCGGGGATGCGGTAGGTCGCATCGAAGGCGCTCCGGTCGATCGCCACGGCGGCGAAGTCGGCGGACAAGGGCGCTTTCTCGGCACTCGCCCTCGTGGCCATCGGCGGCGACTCTGGCGGCTCGACCCAGATATCGACATACCAGGGCTCCGCCGGGGGAGCCGCCGTCTGCCAGCTGGCCGTGGCGGTCGAGAGCGTCAGCGCGACGTCTGACCAGTTTTCGCCCGTGCGTTGGCTGACTTCCGCGAGTGCCGAGAGCTGCAACCGCTTCGTGCCGGTGTCGAGCCGCGCCTCGTAGGACGGTGAGAAGGAGGCACCCTGCACTTCGTAGCCGAGCCCGATCTCGACCGGCCCCGCCGAGCGCACTCGCACTGGCACCGTCACCTCGAGCTGGCGCATCGGGTCCTTGCCGAGGCGGGCGATCTCGCGCTCGACCCTGGCGATATCGGCATCGAGCGCGTCGAGGTCGTCCTGCGCCACCCGCATCAGCCGGAGCGCTTCGCTGCTCCGCGTCTCGACGAGGCCGATCAGCCCGTCGAGCTCGGCGAGCTGGTTCTCCCCGCCAATGGCGGGCTGCATGTTGGGCTGCCGGAGCACATCGAGCACCAGTTGCTGGACGGTCATCCGGTCGCGCTCGACCCGCCGGCGGCGCTCCAGGGTGTGGAGTTCGGCGGCGAGCCGTGCCGCCGCCGGGTTGACGGGGTCGAGCGTCTCGATCTCGCGGAACACCGGCCGGCCCACGACCAGGCCGGGGCCGGCGACGTCGAGGCTGCGCCGGTCGAGCGCCACCGGCAGGTCAGCGAAGACCAGCGTGTGGTCGCCGCGGGCGACCTCGACCTCGGCCTCGCGGCGCACCGTGGCGCGATCGAGCTGCACGACGACCTCCGTGATCCGGCTCGAGACCGGCACGTCCTCGGCCCTCGCGTGGGCTGCGAACCCCAGTGTGACGGCGACCAGCAGGGCGAGGCCACGGCAGCTTCCCGGTCGCGCGGACGGCAATGGACGACGGTGCATCGGCGACGACTCCCCGGACGACAGCATGACCACTTTATGGCCGGCCCGCCTGCCGCTGCCAAGCTGCGGGCCATTTGTCGCTTTGGCGAGCCTCGTTGTCGCGCGCGCACGTCCGCCGCCCGACAGCGGCTGCTAGCTCCAATCGGCGTGCAACCGGGGAAGTGTAGCGATGCGGACGACGGCGAGGGTGGTGGTGATCGGCGGCGGCGTGGTGGGTGTAAGCGCGCTCTACCACTTGGCCAAGCTGGGCTGGACCGACTGCGTGCTGCTGGAGCGCACCGAGCTCACCGCTGGCTCGACCTGGCATGCGGCGGGCCTGCTGCCGCTCTTCAACATGTCCTACTCTGTCGGCCAGCTGCACCAGTACTCGGTCGAGCTCTACAAGAAGCTCGAGGCGGAGACCGGCCAGGACGTCGGCTTCCATCCGACCGGCAACCAGCGCCTCGCCACCAATCGCGACCGGCTCGACGAGTACCGCAACTACCAGTGCACGGCGGAGACCATTGGCGTCGAGTCGCACCTGATCGGGGTCGACGAGATCAGGAAGCTCTGGCCCCTCGTGAACACCGCCGGGCTGGTCGGCGCCTTGTGGCACCCGACCGATGGCCACATCGCACCGGTCGACGTCACCATGGCGCTGGCCAGGGGTGCCAGAGCCATGGGTGCCGAGATCGTCCAGCGCTGTGCCGTCACCGGCATCGAGCGCGAGGACAACGAGTGGCTGGTCAAGACGAGCGGCGGCGACATCCGCTGCGAGCACGTGATCTCCGCCACTGGCAACTATGCGCGAACCACTGCCCGCATGGTCGGGCTCGAGATCCCGGTCGTGCCGGTCGAGCACCAGTATATCGTCACCGACGTCGACCCGGCGCTCCGGGACTACCGGGCGACCGGGGCAA
>CAZGUW010000345.1:0-4893 GCA_964528705.1 uncultured Geminicoccaceae bacterium | reverse complement strand
CGCCTCGTCCTGGCTCATCGCCGCCGTTCTCCTGTCGCTGGCGGTCCTTGCGGTCGCCATGCTCGGCCGCCTGCCGGTGGCGCGGCTGCCGGCGGTCGTCCGCCGCCTGCTCGCCGCGTTCAGCCTCGCGGACCTGCGCGCCTTCTCGCGCTCCACCCTGCTCTACGCGGCCTTCTTCCTCGGCCAGGGGCTGGTCGGCTGGGTGGTCTATTCCTGGCTGCTCGGCACCGTCGACCTGTCGCTGCTGCCGGGAGTCGTCGCCATCGTCCTGCTCGGCTGGTGCGCCGGCCTCGTCGTGCCGGGGGCACCCGGCGGGCTCGGCGTGCGCGAGGCGACGATGGTCCTGCTCGGCGCGCCCTTTCTCGACAATGACAGCCTCATGCTGATGACCATCCTGCTCCGGGTCATCAGCCTCGGCGGCGAGGGCCTGATGTTCGCCCTCGCCTGCCAGCTGCCGCGCACCGGCCGCACGACCGCCTGAGCCTTCCGGTGGAACCTCGGCGGCCCTCGCCGCTTTGGACGCTGCGGGCGTAGCTCGACGTTCCTGGCGCTGCCGGCTCGGCAGCGCGCCGAGCGCCTGTTCGTCGACGAAGAGCGGCCGTCCCCGTCCACCAGGGCCCCCTCGGCAGCCTCCCGCCCCGCTTGCGGCCCGGCTGGCGTCGTCGAGTCCACCCATCGGCGTCAACGGGAGTGTGCGTGAGCAGGAATCCGGCAGTTCGTGTGATCGGCTTCGTGCTGACCGTCGGCTGCATCGTCTTCCTCGTCAGCAGCCTCGCGAAGATCGACCTCGACCCGTTCAGCCGGCTGCCGCGCCTCCAGCTGGTTCTCGTCATCGCGGCCGCGGCCTGCGCCTACACGGCTTTGCTGATGGCGGTCGCCACCGGCTTCGCGGCCCTGGTGCGCGCCACCGGCCACCCCTCGGCCACCGGCGAGCAAGGCATCGCGGTCTGGGGCCGGGCGAACCTCGCCAAGTACCTGCCGGGCAACGTCATGCACTTCGCCGGACGGCAGTGGCTGGCACTTCGCTTCCACTGGCCGCAGGCGAGCACCGCCGCCGCCTCGGTGCTGGAGCTGGCGCTGCAGGTCCTGATGTCCTGCACGATCGGCCTCGCGGGCTTGCTGCTGAGCCACCGGCTGCAGCTCGCCGCCATCTCGGCCTGGCTGCTGCCGGCTGTCCTCTTCTCGCTCACCGTCCTCGCCATCGCCTTCCTCGGGGAGCTGAAGGCGGCACGCCTGCCGGCCGTCGCTCGCCACGTCCTGATGGCGCTCGCCCTGCGCGACCTGCGACCCTTCGCGGGCGCCGTCGTCCTCTACGGCACCTTCTTCCTCGGCTTCGGCCTGATCGGCTGGCTCGTCTATTCCTGGCTGCTCGACGCCATCGAACCGACGCTGCTGCCCGGGGTCGTCGCCGTCGTCCTGGTGAGCTGGTGCGCCGGCCTCGTCGTCCCCGGCTCGCCGGGCGGCCTCGGCGTCCGCGAGGCGACGATGGTCCTGCTCGGCGCACCGTTCCTCGACCACGGCGCCCTCGTGCTCACGGCGCTGCTGCTGCGGATCTCCGGCACCGCCGGCGAAGCCCTGCTCTTCGCCCTCGCCTGCCACCTGCCGCGCCGGCGGCGCCCGCCGGCACCGGATCCGCTCCCCGCGACACCGGCGGGCGGTGGCGGCGCCGAGCCGTCAGTCGCCGTCCTGGAATAGATCGACAGCGTAGTCGCCGACCGGCAGGGCCGCCTCGATCAGCCCCTGCTCCACGAGGAAGGCGGCGAAGCGGGCATAGCGGCGATGATCGAGCGCCGCCGGGCTCAGCGCCAGGCGCGGCACGGTGTCCGCCCAGGCCCTGCGGTTCAGATCATCGTCGAGCATGGGGTCGGTGCCGGCGAAGATCGCCCAGGCTTCGTCCGGATGGTTGACGATCCAGTGGGTCGCCGCCTCGACAGCCTCCATGAACCGCTGGAGCCGCGCATCGCCGAGATTGTCCACATGCGCCACGTAGATCAGCTCGTCATAGGCCGGCACACCCTCCTCCTCGGGATAGAAGGCGCGGCCCGGTCGCTCGATCAGCTCCATCTGGTTGAGCTCGAAATTGCGGAAGGCACCGATCACCGCGTCGACCTGGCCGGCGACGAGCGACGGCGAGAGCGAGAAGTTGACGTTGACCAGCTCGATGTCGTCGAGCCCCAGCCCGTGCGGCGCCAGCATGGCGCCGAGCAGCGCATCCTCGAAGCCGCCGACCGAGAAGCCGACCTTCTTCCCCTCGAGATCGGCAATCCCCTCGATCGGCCCGTCGGCCAGCACCACGAGGCTGTTCAGGGGCGTCGCCACCGCCGTGCCGATACGCCGGAGCGGCAGGCCCTCGGCCACCTGCAGGTGCAGCTGCGGCTGGTAGCTCACCGCGATCTCGGCCTGGCCGGCGGCCACGAGCTTCGGCGGATCATTGGGATCGGCGGGCGCCACCAGCTCGACCTCGAGCCCGTGCCCGGCGAAGAACCCCTTCTCCCTCGCGATGACCAGCGGCGCGTGGTCCGGGTTGACGAACCAGTCGAGCAGCACGGTCAGGCGCTCCTGGGCCCGGGCGTGGCCCCCGGAGGCCAGAGCGAGGCCGAGGACGAGGGCCGGGACGACGAGACGCAGCATCGAGAAGGATCTCCGGTTCAGAAGTCGGACGTGGTGTCGGCCTGCCAGGGCGTCAGGCGACGCCCCAGCCGGTCGACGGCGAGGTAGAGGACGAGCGCCATCGCCGCCAGGACGAGGAGGGCCGCGAACATCAGGTCGATCTGCATGCGCGCATTGGCGTGCAGCATGAGGTAGCCGAGCCCGCCGGCCGACCCCACCCATTCGCCGACCACGGCGCCGATGGGCGCGACCGAGGCCGCCACCCGAAGCCCCGAGGCGAGCGCCGGCAGCGCCGCCGGCAGGCGGATCAGGCGCATGGTGTCGAAGCGCGAGGCACCGAGCAGCCGCACGAGATCCAGCATTTCGGGATCGGCCCGCCTGAGTCCGTCATAGAAGGCGGCGGCGATCGGGAAATAGATGATGAGCACCGCCATGGCGATCTTGGACGCCATGCCGTAGCCGAGCCAGAGCACCAGGAGCGGGGCGAGCGCGAAGACCGGCAGGGCCTGGCTCACCACGAAGAGCGGCAGGAGCCAGCGCCTGGCCGTGGCGAAGGCGGCGAGCAGCAGTCCCGAGCCGGCACCGAGCAGGCCGCCGAGGATGAAGCCCAGGAGGATCTCCAGGCCTGTGATCCCCGCATGGCCCAAGATCAGCCGCCAGTGCGCCGCCAGCGTCTCCAAGACGGCCATGGGCGGCGGCAGGATGTAGGGCGGCACGGCCGTGGCGAGCACGACGGCCTGCCAGAGGGCAAAGAGGCCAAGGAGCGTCAGCAGTGGCCGCAGGCCGGTGATGGCGGCCGGGCGGCGCACCGCCGCCGCCGGCGGCCGCGCCCGCTCGCCCGGAAGCGTGCCGACCGCCATCGCTCAGCCGCCGGCCCGGGCGGTGAGGAAGCTTGCCATCGAGGTAGGAATCGTGGATGCGCGCGTCCAGCCCGCCCGCCTCGGCGAAGGGTGCCAGCACCGCCGGCGCCTCGGCGCGGAGTGCTGCGACGATGTCGTCCGGGAACATGCGCAGCTCCACGCCGTGCTCGTCCACCAGTGCCCTGAGCGCCGCCGCGTTCATCCGCTCGGCCTCGGCCAGCGCGAACGAATTCTCCGCCCGACAGGCCTCGGCGACGACCGCCTGCAAGTCCGAGGGCAGGCCCTCGAAGAGCTTCCGGTTTACCACGCACTCACCCGTGCCGTTCGGCTCGTGCAGGCCCGGGCCGTAATAGTACGGGGCGGCCTGGTAGAAGCCGAGGGCGAGGTCGCTCGCCGGGCCGGCGAACTCGGCCGCGTCCACCGCCCCGCTCTGCAGGGCCGGCAGGGTCTCGCCCGGCGGCAGCGACACCTGGACGATGCCCATGGGGGCATAGAGCACGCCGCCGAGCCCCGGCATGCGAAAGCGCAGGCCCTTGAGGTCGGCAACCGAATGCAGCTCCTGGCGGAACCAGCCGCCCATCGACATGCCGGTATTGCCCGCCATGAACGGCTTCGCGCCGAACCCGGCATAGAGCTCGTCCCAGAGCGCCTGGCCGCCGCCATGCTCGATCCAGGCCATGTGCTCGAGGGGGGTCAGGCCGAAGGGCACGGCGAGGAAGAGCTGGGAGACCGGCATCTTGCCGGCCCAGAAGACCGCCGCCGTGTGGCCGAGCTCGGCCACCCCCTCGCCCACCGCGTCCAGCACCTCGAAGGCCGGCACGAGCTCACCGGCGGCATGGAGCTCGACCTCGATGGCACCGCCGCTCATGGCCTGGATGCGCTCGCCGAGCCGACGTGCGGTGACCCCCGGCCCCGGCAGGTCCTGCGGCCAGGAGGTCACCATGCGCCAGCGCTTGGGCGTCTGGCTCCGCGCCACGGCCGGGGCTGCGACCGTGGCGGCACCGGCGAGAAGCGCCGTGCGCCGGGTCGTCATCATGGGTTCCTCCCTTCCTTCGGCCACGCCTCGAAGAAATGGTGCACCGGCCCGTGGCCGTGACCGATACCCAGCCCGTCCGCCGCCCGAATGGCGCCGGTGAGATAACGCTTGGCGCTCGCCACCGCTTCGGGCAGCGGCCGCCCGAGGGCGAGGAAGGCGGTGATGGCGGCCGACAAGGTGCAGCCCGTGCCGTGCGTGTTCGTCGTCGCGACGCGCTCGCCCGGCTGCCAGAGCACCTCGCCGCCGTGCAGAAGAATGTCCGGGCTCTCCTCGCCGCCGAGATGCCCACCCTTGAGCAGCACGTTGGCGGGGCCGAGATGCTGCAGCCGCGCCGCAACCGCCGGCATCCGCCGCCGCTCGGTGACCGGAGGCTCGCCCAGGAGATCG
>CAZGUW010000344.1:0-4929 GCA_964528705.1 uncultured Geminicoccaceae bacterium | reverse complement strand
CGGGCCCGCCCGGCGCGGCCGCCGGCACCGGCGCCGGTGCGGCGCTTCGGTCCCTTCACATTCGATCTCGGCAGCCTCGAGCTGACCCGGGGCGAGGGCGAGGTGGTGCACCTGACCTCGGGCGAGCTGGCGCTCCTGCGCGCACTCGCCGAGCGGGCGGGGGCGCCGATCAGCCGGGCCGAGCTCGGCGTGCTCGGCAACGTCAAGGGCAACGACCGGGCGATCGACGTGCAGATCCTCCGCCTCCGGCGCAAGCTGGAGGACGACCCGCGCCAGCCCCGCCACCTGCTGACGGTGCGCGGCGAGGGCTACGCGCTGCGCACGGGCCGCTAGCCGTGGACCGCTAGCCATGGGACCGATCCGCCGCCTGCTCGGCCGGACCATCGTGCCGCCGTCCCTGTTCTGGCGCTCGATCCTGATCGTCGTGCTGCCGCTGGTCATCCTGCAGCTCGTGCTCACGGTGATCTTCTACAACCGGCACTGGGACGTGGTGACGCGCTGGCTGGCGACCGGCGTCGCCGGCGAGGTGGCGTTCGCGGTCGAGCTGCTCGATGAGGCATCGACCCTGCAGGCGAAGCGCCAGCTGCTCGAGGGCATGCGGGAGCATCTGGGCCTCCGCTTCTCGCTCGAGCCGGGCGGGCGGCTCGACGAGGCGATCGAGGAGGGCGCGCTCAGCGGCTGGCTTACCCATATCGATCAGAAGATTCTGGAGAGCTTCGAGGAGAGGCTGGACCGGCCCTTCATCATCGATCTGCGCTCGGAGATGCCCGGCTTCGTCGTCGCCTATGTGCAGCTCGACGACGCGCTGCTGCGGGTGATGGCGCCGCGCCAGCGGGTGACCAGCACGACCACCATGCTGCTCGTCTACTGGATGGTCGGCGCCTCGCTCGTGCTGATCGCCGTCGCCGTCTATTTCCTCGGCCTGCAGGTCAGGCCGATCCGCGAGCTGGCGAAGGCGGTCGAGAATTTCGGCCGGGGCGAGGATGTCGGCGACTTCCGCCCGCGCGGGCCCTCGGAGATCCGCCGGGCGGCCGCCGCCTTCAACGTGATGCGCGGCCGCATCCTCCGGCATCTGAGCCAGCGCACGGAGATGCTGGCGGCGATCAGCCACGATCTGCGCACACCGCTGACGCGCATGAAGCTCGAGCTCGAGCTGCTCGGCAGCGACGATCCCATGGCCAAGGAGCTCGAGGCCGACGTCGCCGACATGATCGACCTCGTCGACACCTATCTCGCCTTCGTCCGGGGCGAGGAGGGCGAGACGGCCGAGCAGGTCGAGCTGCAGCCGATGCTGGAGCAGATGGCGCAGCGCGCCCAGCGGGCCGGTGCCGAGACGGAGCTCGCCGTGGCCGAGCCGATCACCTCCAGCCTTCGGCCGATCGCCTTTCGCCGCTGCCTCGCCAATCTCGTCGACAACGCGGCCCGCTACGGAAGGTGGGTCAGGATCGCCGCCGAGCGGCGGGCGCGCGATGTGCTGATCACCATCGAGGACGACGGCCCGGGCATTCCGGAGAACCTGCGCGAGGCCGTGTTCCAGCCCTTCTTCCGGGTCGATACCGCCCGGCGGCGGCAGACGGGCGGGACCGGGCTCGGGCTCAGCATCGCCCGCGACATCGTGCTCGGCCATGGCGGCGAGCTGACCTTCGAGAGCTCGACCAGGGGCGGGGCGAAGGCCGTGCTGCGCCTGCCGGCCTGAATCCGCGCGGCCGCCGGCCGCTCAGTGGGCGTCGGCGGGCTCGAGGCCGTTCCGGCGGATCACCGCGAGGGCGAGGGCGCGTGTCGGTGCCACCGCGAGCGGTGTTCCGTCCGCATCGAAAATGCCGTAGCAGACGGTGCCCTCGTCCTCGATGGCGAGGACGTAGGCGGTATCGGCGAAGAGCTCCTCGAGTGCGGGCAGGGCATGGCGTGGCTCACGTGGCTCTGGCGATGACAGGGTGTTCACCTCTGGCCTCCGGGCTCTCTTGCGACCGGCGGCGAGCTTAGGACCAGGCAGATGAAGGAAGGGTTAAGCGCCACGTGACCAGACCGCTGCAGACAGCCGAGCCGCCGCTCGTCCTCGCCTCCGCCAGTGCGGCGCGGGCGGCCATGCTCAGGGCCGCCGGGCTCGACTTCAGCACCGTTCCCGCACCGGTGGACGAGGTCGAGATGCGCGCCGCCCTCGCGGCCGAAGAGGTCGCCGGCCCCGATGCGGCGACGGCGCTCGCCGAACTGAAGGCGCGGCACGTGGCGGGGCGCATGGCCGGCGACTGCATCGTCCTCGGTGCCGATCAGCTCCTGGAGCTGGAAGGCCGCTGGCTCGAGAAGCCGGCGGACCGGACGGCCGCCGCACGCCAGCTCGAAGAGCTCGGCGGGCGCGCCCACCAACTGGTCAGCGCCGTCGTCGCCTTTCGTGGCGGGGCGCGCGTCTGGCACCATGTCGCCAGCGCCGACATCACCATGCGCACCCTGTCGGTCGAGGCGATCGAGGCCTATCTCGACGCGGCGGGCGAGGCGGCGCTGCGCTCGGTCGGCGCCTACGAGCTCGAGGGGCTGGGCGCCCAGCTCATCGCCAATGTGCGCGGCGACCATTTCACCGTGCTCGGCCTGCCGCTCCTGCCGCTGCTCCAGTTCCTGCGCGACCAGCGGGTGCTGCTCGCCTGATGGCAGGACCGCTGGTCATCGGCCTCACCGGCGGCATCGCCATGGGCAAAAGCCGTGTCGCCCGGCTGCTCCAGGGCTACGGCGTGCCGGTCTTCGACGCGGACGCGGCGGTGCATGCGCTGCTGCGCGCCGGGAGCCCGGCGGTCGGGGCCGTCGAGGCGGCCTTTCCCGGGGTCGGCGACGGGGCGGGCGGGATCGACCGGAAAGCGCTCGGCGCCAGGGTCTTCGGCGATGCGCCGGCGCTCCGCCGGCTCGAGGCGATCCTCCACCCGGCGGTCCGTGCCGCCGAGCGGCGTTTCCTCGGCCGGCTCGCCCGGGAGCGCTTCGCCATGGCGGCGCTCGACATCCCGCTCCTGCTCGAGACGGGCGGCGAGCGGCTCTGCGACTGCGTCGTCGTGGTCGATGCCGGCCCGGAGCTGCAGACGGCGCGCGCTTTGGCACGGCCGGGGATGAGTCCGTCGCGGCTGGCGGCGATCCGGGCGCAGCAGATGCCGGGGGCGGAGAAGCGGAAGCGGGCGGACTTCGTGCTCTGCTCCGGTTATGACCGGGGGGTGAGCGCTGCGGCCGTGGCGGCCCTGCTCGACCGGCTGGAGCGCTGGCCGCGACGGGCCTGGCCGGGGCGCTGGCATGGTGCGGCCCGAGTGGAGACGAGTTGATGCGCGAGATCGTCATGGACACGGAGACGACCGGCCTCGACCCGGCCGCCGGGCACCGGATCGTCGAGATCGGGGCGATCGAGCTCGAGCACCACGTGCCGACCGGCCGGCATTTCCACCAGTACATCAACCCCGAGCGCGACATGCCCGAGGAGGCCTTTCGCGTGCACGGGCTGAGCAGCGAGTTCCTCGCCGACCAGCCGGTCTTCGAGGCGATCGCCGGGGCGTTCCTCGACTTCATCGGCGAGGCGCCGCTGGTCATCCACAATGCGAGCTTCGATCTCCGCTTCCTCAATGCCGAGCTCGGCCGGCTCGACCTGCCGCTTCTGCCGGCGGAGCGGGCGATCGACACGCTGCCGATGGCGCAGCGCAAGTTCCCGGGGTCGCCCGCCAATCTCGACGCGCTCTGCCGGCGCTTCGGCGTCGACCTCTCGACCCGCGAGCTGCACGGCGCCCTGCTCGACAGCCGGCTCCTGGCCGAGGTCTACGTGCATCTCAAGGGGGGCCTGCAGGCCAATCTCGGCCTCGTCGTGCAGGCGCGGGGCGGGCCGGCGGCCGGCATGGCGGCGGTCGTGCGCCCGCACCGCGTCTTTGTCGTGCCGCCCGAGGAACTGGCCGCGCACGAGGCCTTCGTCAGCGCCATGAAGGACCCCGTCTGGCGGCGGTAGCGGATCGGACGGGACTGCGACCCGCAGGCCCTTTGCGCTCGCCTGCCGGCTCGACTACAAGGCCGGCGATGCAGTGTGCAGGGCCGAGGGGATACGCATGGGCAAGATCAAGGTAGCGAAGCCGATCGTCGAGATCGACGGGGACGAGATGACCCGGATCATCTGGCAGATGATCAAGGACAAGCTGATCCTGCCCTATCTCGACATCGAGCTGCTCTACTTCGATCTCGGCATCGAGCACCGCGACGCGACCGACGACCAGGTGACGATCGACGCCGCCGAGGCGATCAAGAAGCACAATGTGGGCGTCAAGTGCGCCACCATCACGCCGGACGAGGGCCGTGTCGAGGAGTTCGGGCTGAAGAAGATGTGGCGGTCGCCCAACGGCACGATCCGCAACATCCTGGGCGGCACGGTCTTCCGCGAGCCGATCATCATGAAGAACGTGCCGCGGCTGGTGCCCGGCTGGACCCAGCCCATCGTCATCGGCCGTCACGCCTTCGGCGACCAGTACCGGGCGACCGACTTCAAGGTGCCGGGCAAGGGCAAGCTCACCATGCGCTTCGAGCCGGAGGACGGCGGCGAGGCGGTCGAGTACGAGGTCTTCAAGTTCCCGGCAGCCGGCGTCGCCATGGGCATGTACAATCTCGACGAGAGCATCCGCGAGTTCGCCCGGGCGTCCCTGAACTACGGCCTGATGCGCAAGTGGCCGGTCTACCTCTCGACCAAGAACACCATCCTCAAGGTCTATGACGGCCGCTTCAAGGACCTCTTCGAGGAGGTCTACCAGAGCGAGTTCAAGGCCGATTTCGACAAGGCCGGCATCACCTACGAGCACCGGCTGATCGACGACATGGTGGCGGCGGCGCTCAAGTGGTCGGGCGGGTTCGTCTGGGCCTGCAAGAACTACGACGGCGACGTGCAGTCCGACACCGTGGCGCAGGGCTTCGGCTCGCTCGGCCTGA
>CAZGUW010000343.1:0-4932 GCA_964528705.1 uncultured Geminicoccaceae bacterium | reverse complement strand
GGCAAGGTCGAGGCGGGTGGCATCGCGGTCGGTTCCGTCGGCCGCGGTGAGCGCCGCCGTGAGTGCCAGCCGCCGTGTGCGGAAATCATCCGCGGCGAATCGCGCAAGGCCGAGCGGCGATGGCGGTGAGCTGTCCGTGGCCTGACGTTCCTCCGGCATCTCGTGCTGCTGCTCGGCGTTGTCCTCTATCGCATGACTGTCGGCCTGCGACGGGGCCGGTTCCTCCATCGGCAGGCGGGCGACGGCGGGCTCGGTGGTGGCTGCGGTGGCGACGGCCGGCAACACCGATGTCGGCAGGACGCCATGGGCGGCGGTCAGGAGCACGCCGCCCTCGGTCAGGTCATCCGTCTCGACAGGCTCCGCCAGCGGGCGCCAGACGGCACCCTGGGCCGAGGGCAGGAGCCGGAGACCGATGAAGCGGGACTCCGCATGGCGTGGTCCGGTTGGTGCGATGGCGAGGCCGACGCCGAGGCGGTCGCCGACGACAGGGTCGATCAGTGTTGCGATCGACGTGACTCCGGGCAAGAGCAGGCCGTCGGCCAAGGGTGTGAGGGCGGGCGCACCGTTCGGCTCGTCGGCCTCTTCGAGCGGGCGCAGGATCACGACCCAGCTGGCTGCATCGCGGTGGACGAGCGCGGACCGCTCACCGGCGAGGGTCAGGCGAAGAACGGTGGCGGAGCCATGCCGCTCGCGGCGCAGCCCGGTGACGTGCCGGCCAACCGCCGTCGCGAAGGCCTCCGCGTCGATCTCGATCACACTCGCCTCGGCACCGAAGACGGCCCAGAGGCTGCCGCCCCGGATGAACACGGCCGCCGGCACGGGACCCGTCCAGCGAAACGCAATCTCGGCCGAGCCGCCGCCGAGCCGAGTTCCGGTGATGACGACGGGCCCTTCGACGGGCGGCCCAACCGGTGCGGGCGGTTCGGATGGCGTGTCGTCGGGAACGGGCCCTGACAGGTCTGCCGGGGCGGCCTCGGCGGGTGCCGCGACCTCCGCTGCGGCCGCGGTGGGCACCGGTCGGGCCCGGGGAAGCGGGAAGGCCGCTCCCTGTTCGGCGGCGATGACATCCTCTGTGCCGTCGCCGACAGCGGTGTGCACCGGCGGGGAGACGTCGATGACCAGCTTGTCCGGTGCCACGCGCTGGTCGCGGGCGGTAGCGGCGGCCGCGAGACCCAGTTTGAGGCGGTGCCCGTCGAGCACGGCAACGGTCACCCCAGGGACCTCCTGCAGCCGACCGAGCGCCCAGGCGCTAATCGGTCCCGGCAGATCGATCTCGAGGCCTTCTGAGGTCCGCTGCAGTCGGGGCGGGGCGATGACCGGCTCGAACACCAGCCGGACGAAGCCGGGATGCTGGCCAACCCGGAGCCGCAGCTCCGGCGCGGCGGCACGGAAGTCGAGGACCAGCAGGCGTTCGTCGAGCAACTCGAAGGCGATGTCGACACCGGTCGTCGGCTGGATTGCGAGGCCATCGCCGCCCGCATCGAGCTCGAGCGAGGCGAGGTAGCGATGGAGCCGCCCCGTCACCTCCTCGAGGCGCGCCGGGAAGGGGCGGCTCGCCCGCACACTCAGCCCCGCACCCTCGCGCTCGGTCCGGAGCTCGACCGGCGCCGGCCATTCAATCACCAGCCGGCCATAGTCGTCATGCAGCCCGACCCGAACCATGGCCTCGGCTGCCTGGGCGGGCTTCGGGGCGTGAGCGGCTCCGCTGCCGAGCCAGGCCAGCAGCACCAGGGCGATCGCAAGGCGGATCGCGCGGCTCATGGCGGTACGGATGCGGCCGGGACGGTCGGCGGTGGCCGCGTGCGCAGGGTGAGACGCAGCCGGTCGCCATCCGGCTCGCCTGCGGCGGCAACGACCACCTCCGCTTCGGCTAGACCCAGCTCGCGCACCAGCTGGCGCCGGAACTCGAGGACACGATCGAGCCGGGCCGGCAGCGTCTCGCCAGCCATCGTCGGCAAGTGGAAGCTGGCCTCCAGCGCAAATCTCCGGGCGAGGAAGGCATAAGTGGCCATGAGCTCGGTCAGGGCACTCCGCTCGGCCGATGACGCGGAAGCTGCCGGATCGGCCAATTCAATATTAAGTTGAAATGTAGTATAGCTTATGCTCGCCTTGGTTGCCAAGCCTCCCTGTGCGCGCAGTAGCGCCGCCAGATAGGCGAACGACCTGTCGGCCTCCGCGCTGATCTCGGGCGTGGCCCGCTCGGCCACGCTGCCCTGCGTGACAAGCGCGATCACCGGCCGGTCCGGGTCGATCGGCAGCAGCGTGGTCGGTGGCCCGCCGTCGAGCTCGCGCATCGAGAGCCCGAGGACGAAGAAGGTGAGCAGCAGGGCCACCACGTCCGCCAGCATGATCGACCAGGCCCGCTGGCCGGCGAGGTCGCGCTCAGTCCGCATGGGTTTCTCGGCCGGCCATGCGCGGGACGGCGAAATGCCAGGTCCCCGGCGCGACAGGCGCGAAGCCGAGGTGAAGCGCTTCAGCGGTGAGGCCATTGGCCGCGAGGACCTCGGCGACGGCCAGAAGGCGCTGCGTTGCCGACCTGTCGTCAGCCTCGGGCCAGGCCGTGGTCAGCATGAGCGGCGTGTTCCAGGCGGCATCACGGCCGGCGAGAGCGGTGGCGAGACGGCGCAGCAGCACCAGGCGCTCCCGTCTTATGGCGTCGCCCGCAGGCGCGAAGAGGTCCGTCTCGTCGAGCGCAAAGGCGATCAGCATGCCCGGCCGTTCCCGGGCGGTCGCCTGCACGGGCAATGCTGCGGCGAGCCGGCGGCGGAGCTGCTCCTCGGCGCGGGCCGAACCGTCCATGGGGCCGTTTCCGGCCGCCCTGCCGGAAGGTGCCGCGAACCGGTCGGCAAGCGCCTCGAGCACGGGACCGGCCTTGGTGCTGCTGACCTCCGAGCGGCTGTAGAGCACGACGAAGAAGGCGAGCAGGATGAGCATCAGCTTGAGAAAGCCGTCGGTCGGCGATTCCGCCGGTGTTGAGGTTATCCGTGCCCAGGATGGCGCCTCGGTCGCGGCGGCCTTGCGGCGCGCGGCGTAGTCACCGCCGCCGGCTGGCGGCTTTCGGGTCTCCGGTCGGGTTCGCAGCATGCCGGACGGGGGCCCACCTCAGAGGCGATCACGCGCCACTGGGGCATCCGCGATCGGCTATCCAGTGGGTGAGGATAGGGCCGCCATGCTTGCGCAATCGTTAACGCGGCCGGCGGGAAGCCCGCCGCTCAGGCGTTCTCGACGGCTGCCCCGAGCCGCTCGATCCGGGCGGCGGCGAACTTGAACTCGGGGATCTTGCCGAAGGGGTCGAGCTCGGGATTGGTGAGGATGTTGGCCGGCGCCTCGACGAAGCAGAAGGGGATGAAGAGCATGCCGGGTGCGACCGCCGGATCGTGGCGCGCCATGAGCTCGATGGCGCCGCGGCGGGTCGAGATGCGCACGCGCTCGCCGGGGCTGATGCCGAGCGCGCCCAGATCCTCGCCGTTGAGCGCGACGAAGGCCTCGGGCTCAAGCGTGTCGAGCATCGTGGCACGCCGGGTCATCGCCCCGGTGTGCCAGTGCTCGAGCGTCCGGCCGGTGGTCAGGATCATGGGATAGCGGGCATCCGGCGCCTCGGCCGGATCGAGGCCGGTGGCCGGCACCAGGGTGGCCCGCCCGCTGGCCGTGGGGAAGCGGTCGGCGAAGACCACACCCTGGCCGGGGTGGTCCGGGGCGGGGCAGGGGTAGCCGACCGTGCCCTCGCGCTCCAGCCGCTCCCAGGTGATGTTGGCGAGCGATGGCATGGCCTGCGTCATCTCGGCGAAGACGTCGGGCGGCCCGCCGTAGTCCCAGTCGAGACCGAGGCGACGGGCCAGCTCCTGGACGATCCACCAGTCGGGGCGGGCATCACCCGGGGCCGGCAGGGCGGGCCGGCCGAGCTGGACCTGGCGGTTGGTGTTCGTCACCGTCCCGGCCTTCTCGGGCCAGGCGGTGGCCGGCAGGACGACATCTGCGAAGGACGCCGTCTCGGTCAGGAAGATGTCCTGGACGACCAGATGCTCGAGTTTGGCGAGCGCCGACCTGACATGCTGCACGTCGGGGTCGGACATGGCGGGGTTCTCGCCCAGGATGTACATGCCGCGGATGGCGCCTTCGTCGACCGCGTGCATGATCTCGACCACGGTGAGCCCGCGCCGCTCGGGCAGGGTGGTGCCCCAGAGCCCCTCGAGGCGCTCGCGATAGTCGGCATCGCCGACGCCGTGATAGTCGGGCAGGAACATCGGGATGAGGCCGGCATCCGAGGCACCCTGGACATTGTTCTGGCCACGCAGCGGGTGCAGGCCGGTGCCGGGCCGGCCGGTATGGCCGCAGAGCAGAGCGAGGCTGATCAGGCAGCGGGCGTTGTCCGTGCCGTGGGTGTGCTGGCTGACGCCCATGCCCCAGAAGACGATGGCGCGCTCCGCCCGGGCATAGAGCCGGGCGACCTCGCGGATGGTGGCGGCGTCGATGCCGCAGATCGGCGCCATGGCTTCAGGCGGGTAGTCGGCGAGGTGCCGGCGCAGCTCGTCGAAGCCTTCGGTATGCGCCTGGAGGTACTGGCGGTCGAAAAGCTCCTCGCTGACGATGACGTTGAGCAGGGCGTTCAAGAGCGCCACGTCGCGGCCCGGCTCGAACTGCAGCATGTGGGTGGCGTGGCGGCGGAGCGCCTGGCCGCGCGGGTCCATGACGACGAGCTTCTTCCCCCGCTTGACCGCCTGCTTGAAATAGGTCGCAGCCACGGGGTGGTTCTCGGTCGGATTGGCGCCGATGACCACGATGACGTCGGCGAGGAGCGCCTCGTTGAAGGGCGCCGTCACTGCTCCCGAGCCGATGCCTTCCATGAGCGCCGCCACGGAGGAAGCGTGGCAGAGCCGTGTGCAGTGGTCGACATTGTTGGTGCCGAAGCCGGTGCGCACCAGCTTCTGGAAC
>CAZGUW010000342.1:0-4950 GCA_964528705.1 uncultured Geminicoccaceae bacterium | reverse complement strand
CCATTGGGCGAAAAGGACAAACGATTGATCGCGTTGTCGTGTCCTTTGAGCGTGGCGCAGCCGATGCGGGCGCATGCCGAGATGGACCCTCGCGCCGTCGGCGAGGCCCGTGACCTCGGCCGGGAAGTGCAGCTCGAAGGCCCGGTTGCCGCCGGCGTCGAGGACGGCGAGGCCGAGCCCGGCGCGGCTGCGGTCGACCCTGGCCTCGAAGAGGTTCATGGGCGGCTCGCCGATGAAGGAGGCGACGAAGAGGTTGGCCGGCCGCTCCTTCAGCTCGTCGGGCGAGGCGAACTGCTGCAACACACCCTGCTCCATGACGGCGATGCGGTCGGCGAGCGCGATCGCCTCGGTCTGGTCGTGGGTGACGAAGACCGTCGTCATCCTGCGGGTGATCAGCCAGTCCTTGATGCGGGCGCGGAGCACGGCCCGAAGCTGCGGCTCGAGCTGCGACATGGGCTCGTCGAGGAGGAAGACGTCGGCCTTGCGGATGAGCGCCCGGGCGAGGCTGGTGCGCTGCTGCTGGCCGGCGGAGATGGTGGGCGGGTAGCGGTCGAGGGCCGGGCCGATCTCGAGCAGCTCGGCGATCTCCTCGACCTGGCGTTTGACCTCGGCCCG
This sequence comes from uncultured Geminicoccaceae bacterium, assembly GCA_964528705.1. Taxonomy (GTDB): domain Bacteria; phylum Pseudomonadota; class Alphaproteobacteria; order Geminicoccales; family Geminicoccaceae; genus SLRI01. The sequence goes on along the minus strand of CAZGUW010000342.1, from coordinate 4,335 downwards.
CGGCTGGCGGTCGCGGAGCAGGGCGAAGCCGATATTGTCGCGCACGCGCAAGGGCGGGTAGAGCGCATAGCCCTCGAAGGCCATGGCGATGTTGCGCTCGGCCGGCAGGAGATTGTCGATCACCCGCCCGCCGACCTCGATATGGCCGGAGGTGACGTCCTCGAAGCCGGCGATCATGCGAAGCGTGCTGGTCTTGCCGCAGCCGGAGGAGCCCAAGAGGCCGATGATCTCGCCATCGGCCACGGCCATGTCGACCGCGTCGACGGCGAGGACGGGCTTGCCGCGTTTGGCCTCGTAGACCTTGGAGACCGAATCCAGCGTGAGTGTCGCCATCGTCGCCTCCTCAGTGCGCCTGGGGCCGGAGGCGCCGGCCGGCGGGGTCGAAGAGGAGGAGGTCGGCGGCCCGGATATGGGCCTGGCCCCGGCCGTGGCCGCGCGGCAGGCGGCTCGCCTCGTCCTCGGAGCAGGTGGCGAGCAGCTCGCGCCCGTCGGCGGTGCGGAGCAGCATGACGGCGCGCACGTTGAGCGGGGTCACGGCGTCGAGCTCCACCGGCACGGCGTGGGTGGTCTCGCCGATGCCGAGATCGACGGGCACCGCACCGCCCTGGGATGCTGCGTCGAGGGTTACGGTGATGCTCTCGGGGCGGATGGCGACCTGGCAGGGGCCATCGGCGAGACGGCCGGGAAGCGGGAAGCGGGCGCCCAGTGCCGTGACCGTGCCGTCCCTGATCTCGCCGGGCACGAGGTTGACCGTGGGGTCGCCGAAGAGCCGCGCCACCTCGGTGCCGTCCGGGTCCTTGTAGATGGCCGCCGGCCGGTCGACCTGGCGGAAGCCGCCGCCCATCAGCACGGCCACCCGGTCGCCCAGCGCCATGGCCTCCTTGTAGTCCTGGGTCACATAGATCACCGTCGTCTCGAACGCCTTGAGCACGCGCGGCAATTCGAGGCGCATCTCGTAGCGCAGCTTGGCGTCGACATTGCGCAAGGGGTCGTCGAGCAGGAGCACGCCCGGATTGCCGGCGAGGGCCCGGCCGAGCGAGGTGCGCTGCTTCTGGCCGTTGGAGAGCGCCTTCGGCAAATGGTGGAGGACATGGTCGATCTTCAAGAGCCCCGCGACCTCGTGCACCCGGCGGTCGATGTCGCCGCGGTCGACGCCCCGGGCGGCGAGCGGGCTCGCGATGTTGTCGAAGGCCGAGAGGTGCGGGTAGAGGGCGAAATTCTGGAAGGCCATGCCGACGTCGCGGTACTCCGGGGCGAGGTAGGTCACCTCCTGGCCGGCGATCCGCACGGTGCCGGAATCCGGCTCGTTGATGCCGGCGATCAGCCGGAGCAGGACCGTCTTGCCGCAGCCGGAAGGGCCGAAGACGACGACCGTCTCGCCCCGCTCGACATCGAGCGAGGCGCCGTCGAGCACGACCTCGTTCTTGAAGCGCTTCTTCACGTTGCCGAGCGAGAGGTAGCTCATCCCTTCACCGCCCCGAGGGAAAGGCCCTCGACGAGGTAGCGCTGGGCGTAGAGGGCGAGGAGCAGGGTCGGCGTCACCGAGAGGACGATGGAGGCGGCGATCTGCCCGTACTGGATGCCGGACGCCGTGACGAAGGCGAGGGCACCCACCGTCACCGGCTGCTTGTCGGCCGAGGCCAGGATCAGGGCGAAGACGAAGTTGTTCCAGGCGAAGATGAAGGAGAGCAGGGTCGCCGCGGCGATGCCGGGCTTGGCCAGCGGAACGGCGATGTGCAGGAAGGTCTTGAACCAGCCATTGCCGTCGAGCCGGTAGGCATGCTCGATGTCCTCGCTGATGTCCTCGAAATAGCCGCGCACGATCCAGAGGATGAGCGGCAGGGTGATGAGCTGGTAGACCCAGATCAGGCCGATATAGGTGTCGATCAGGCCCATCTGCTGGAAGTAGATGGCAAGCGGCAGGAGGACGAGGAGCGGCGGCGCGAAGCGGAACGAGAGCAGCGTGAAGGCGATGTCCTCGCCGAGGCGGAACCTGAACCTTGCGAAGGCGTAGGCCGCCGGGATGCCGAGCACGAGCGAGAGGGCGACCGAGCTGACGGCGAGGATCACGCTGTTCAAAAGGTTGTTCATGAAGCGGATCTCGAGCACGCCCGCGGTGCTCTCGAGGCGGCCGGAGATGAGCGCCTGGTAGTTGCCGAGCGTCGGCTCGAAGGAGAGCGATGGCGGGATCCTGAGGATGTCCTGGTTCGTCTGGAACGACATCAGGAGCACCCAGAAGATCGGGAAGAGGAAGAAGAGCCCGACCAGCGTCAGGAGCGTGACGCGGACGATCCGGCCGGTCGTGGTCTGGCGCTGCATCAGGCCATCCCCCTCGCCCGCTCGCGCAACCTGAGCCACTGCTTGATGAAGAGATTCGAGAGCAGGAAGGTGATGGCCCAGAGCACCATCAGGATCGCCGCCGAGCGGCCGACATTGGTGTACTGGTAGCGCTCGAGATAGGCGCCGACCTGGAAGACCATGAGCGTGTTGCCCGGCCCGCCCTGCGTCATCGCGTAGATGATGTCGAACTGCTGGATGCTCTCGAGCATCCGAAAGAGCGTGGCGGTGATGATGTAGGGAGTGAGCATCGGCAGGGTGATGCGGAAGAAGACGAAGCTCTGCGGCACGCCGTCGAGCTCGGCCGCCTCGAAGGGCTGGCGCGGCAGGGCGCGGAGCCCGGCGAGCAGCAGCACCATCATGAAGGGCGTGTAGACCCAGATGTCGATGAGGACGACGGTGAAGAGGGCCGAGGACGAAGCGCTCGCCCACTTGAAGTCGGGAAAGCCCAGAAGGCTCGCGAAATAGCTGAGGATGCCGAAGCCCGGATTGGTCATCAGCTTCCACATGAGCGCCGCGATCGCCGGGGCGATCATCAGCGGCAACAGCAGGAGGATGCTCATCAGGTTGTTGAAGAGCGTGCGCCGCTGCAGGAGCATGGCGATGCCGAGGCCGAGCACCAGCTCGAGGCCCACGGTGTAGAGCGTGTAGAGCAGCGATACCCGGACCGTGTTCCAGAACGCGGGATCGGTGAAGAGCAGCGTGTAGTTGTCGAACCAGATGAACCCGCGGGTCATCGGGAAGGCGAGGTTGTAGCGCTGCAGCGAGTAGTAGACCGCAGTACCGAACGGGATGAGGATGCCGATGCAGACGAGGAGTGCCGGCAGGCTCAGCAGATACGGCAAGGCCTTGCGCATGAACGGCCGGCGCGAGCCGTCCATGACGGGCCTTTCCAGTGCCTCGGTTGCCAAGACCACCCTCTCCCCTTGCGCTCGATGAAGCACCGGGGCCGGCCCTTGCCGACCCCGGTCCGTTCAGTGGCCGATCAGAGGCCGGCCTGCCGGAGCTGGCGGTTGACGCTCTCGGCCAGCTGGTCGAGGCCCTCGTCGACCGGCACCTCGTTGCCGACCATCTGCTGCAGCATCGACGCCCATTCGGTCGTCAGGTTGAAGAAGAGGGGCTGCGGCGTGAAGTAGATCTTCGAGCCCGGGGCCGAGGCCTCGTACTGCTCGAGATAGCCCGGGTAGCTCTTGGCGATCCGGTCCTGGAAGGCCTGGTCGTCCCAGACCGACTGGCGGACCGGGTTGACGAAGTCCATGTCGCGGGCGCCGAAGAGGGCGTGGTCGGTGCCCGAGGCCCACTGCATGAAGAGCCAGGCGGCCTCTTTCTGGGTCGAGAAGTTGCTCATGCCGAGCGACCAGATCCAGACATTGGGCGTGGGGGCGCTGGCTTCCGGGTTCGGGGCGAAGGCGTGGTAGGCGAGGTTGCCGGCCTCGGCATTCTCGCCGCCGTTCATGAAGTAGCCCAGGATGTCGGCGTCGTAGATCATGCCGGACGCGCCGGCGCCGAGGTCGGTGCCGACCTGGTACCAGGTGTAGGTCGCCCAGTCGCGCGGGCCGCTCTCCTGGATCATCTTGACCCAGTCGGCGTGGAACGACTTGGAGCCCGGGGTCGCCATGGCGGCCATGAGCTGGCCGTTCTCCATGGTGAAGTCGCGCTCGTTGAAGTTGGAGTAGCCGGAGAGGAAGCCCGGGTGGATGGTCGCCCAGGAGCGCGAGCCGCGCACGCCGATGCCGTACATGCCGTCGACGTCGGTGGAGATCTTCACCGCGAGCTCCATCAGCTCGGACATGTCGTTGGGCGGCGTCAGGCCGTGCTCGTCGAAGACCCGCTTGTTGTAGGAGATCGAGTTCAGCTCGAAGCCCCAGGGGATCGCCCACTGCTTCGCCCCTTCGCCGCCGAGCTCGGCGCCGGGCACGCCCGACCAGGCGGTCGAGGCGCGCAGGTTCGGCAGGATGTCGTCCCAGTTGTAGTTGGGGTTGGTGAGCGCCGGGTCGC
>CAZGUW010000341.1:0-4973 GCA_964528705.1 uncultured Geminicoccaceae bacterium | reverse complement strand
CAGTTCGACGACGGCGTCTTCGATGCCAGGAACGGCCAGTTCACCGAGGGCGGCTTCGCCACCCCGGAGGTCGAGGCGCTGGTCACGAGTCCCGGCTTCACCACTGATCCCGAGCCGATCCTGGCGCCGGTCGTCTAGGCGGCCAGCGCCGCCAGCCGCTCGGCCAAGGCCGCATCGACCCGGCGGTCGTACTCGTCCGCGAGTGCCCGGAGCGCCGCGGCGCCGTCGCCCGCATGGGACGGCCCGTGCATCAGGGCGAGGGTCCGGGGCGCCAGCTCCGCCAGCCGGCGGAGCGTCGTGCCCATGCCCGGGTTGAGGCTCGAATAGCGGAAGAGGTCCTCGCCGGCGATGGCCGGGCCGACCACATCGCCCTCGGTCAGGGCCGGCCCGTCGCCGAGCTGCGTGAAGAGGTCGCCGCAGAGCAGCGTGCCGGTCGACTCCTCGTAGAGCACGCCGGCGTCCCAGCCATGCGGTGTCTGCGGCGTGTCGAGATAGCGGACCCGCCTGCCACCGCCGAGCTCGATCACCTCGCCGTCCGCGAGCGTCCGCGCCGGCCGCAGCGCGAAGTCGTCGAGCGAGACCATCACCCCGGTCCGGCCTTGCGCCGGCGTCGCGTCCGGCGCCACCGCCAGCCACTCGTTCATGGCCCCGCACTCGTCGGCCTCGAAATGGCCATAAGCGATCCAGCGCAGCCGGTGGGCCGGGATGATCCGCTCGAGGGCGGCGCGGTTCGTCTCGAACATGCGCCTGAGGCCGGTGTGGAACATCAAGGGCTCGTCGCCCATGACGAGGAACTGGTTGAAGGTGAAGCCGGCGGGCGGGGCGATACCGGCGACATGGGTGGAGAGGCGATAGATGCCGTCGGCGATCTCGTCGACACGGGTCTCCATGGCGGTCTTTCCCTGGGTGGCGGACCGGGCGGCCACACCGTGGACTCCCGACCCATTTGGCGATACGCTACTGTTTATCGAAAATGCGGACGGCAGTCAATATGGATACACGAGCCTGTTTAGTGAAAGTCGAATGAAGCGGAAATACACCCTCGACCGGCGGGCCGAGCAGCAGGCCCGCACCCGGCGTCGCATCGTCGAGGCGACGGTGGCACTGCACGGCTCGGTCGGCCCCGCCCGAACGACATACAGCATGGTAGCCGAGCGCGCCGGCGTGCAGCGGAAGACGCTCTATGCCCACTTCCCCGACGAGCCGAGCCTCTTCGAGGCCTGCTCGGCGCATCATCTCGAACAGCACCCGCCGCCGGACGAAGCCGCCTGGGCCGGCATCGCCGACCGCGCCGAGCGCATCCGGACGGCCCTGCTCGCGATCTACGGCTGGTACGAAACGCATGCCGGCCTCATCGCCGCCGTGCTGCGCGATGCCGAGCATCACGCGGCGACCCGTGCGATCACCGAGCGGCGCCTCGCCCCCCGCTTCGCCGCCTGGGAGGCCTCGCTGCGGACCGACCGGGACGGCCCCGCCACAGCCGCCCTGATCGGCCTCGCCTTGAGCTTCCACACCTGGCGCACCCTGGCCATCGAGCAGGGCCTCGCCACCCCTGGCGCCGCCGCCGCCATGACGGCCGCCGTCACCTCGACGGGGTCGCCCTGAGCCGGGCATCGGCTGGAAGCGCCTGTCCGGCCAGAGCCCGCTTGCCGGCCTCGCTTCATCCCGCCACGATGACGGGCAACGACGCCCACGAGGATCGCTTGCCCATGGAACTGACGCCCGTCCTCCTCGACTGGTCAGCCCTTGCCTTGCGCTGGCTGCATCTGATCGCCGGCATCGCCTGGATCGGCAGCTCGTTCTACTTCATGGCGCTCGACGCCAGCCTGAAGAAGCGGGCCGCCCTGCCGGACGGCGTCTCCGGCGAGACCTGGCAGGTGCATGGCGGCGGCTTCTACCGGATGTGGAAGTACAGCGTCGCCCCGCCCGAGATGCCGGCCGAGCTCACCTGGTTCAAGTGGGAGGCCTACACGACCTTCATGAGCGGGTTCGCGCTTCTCGTGGTCGTCTACTATCTCGGCGCCGAGCTCTACATGATCGACCCGGCAAGGGCCGATATCGGCCCCTGGACCGCCGCCCTCATCGGCATCGCCGTGCTGATCCTCGGCTGGGTCGTCTACGACCGCTTGTGCAAGTCGCCGCTCGGCAAGGACCAGCGCACGCTCGCCGCCATCGGCCTCGCCGTCTTCCCGCTTCTCTGCCTCGTCCTCGACCAGTTCCTCACCGGCCGCGCCGCCTTCCTGCACGTGGGGGCGCTCATCGGCACCATCATGGTGGCCAATGTCGCGCACGTCATCATCCCCAACCAGAAGAAGGTGGTGGCGGCCCTGCTCGCCCATGAGAAGCCCGACCCGGCGCTCGGCGAGGAGGCCAAGCAGCGCTCGGTGCACAACAACTACCTGACGCTGCCCGTGCTCTTCATCATGATCAGCAACCACTACCCGCAGACCTTCGCGAGCCCGTTCAACTGGCTGATCCTGGCGCTGGTGCTGGTCATCGGCGCCAGCATCCGCCACTACTTCAACATCATGCACTCGGGCACGAAGCCGCCCTGGTGGCCCTGGGCGGTCGCCACCGTCGGCTTCATCGTCGCCATCTGGATCGCGAGCTTCCCGGCGACGCCGCCGCCGCTGGTCGACACCACCGCCGACGAGACCCCTGCCACCCTCGCCGCGGTCGAGGAGATCGTCCAGGGCCGCTGCATCATGTGCCACGGCCAGGAGACCTTCTGGCCGGGCCTGGCGCACGCCCCCAAGGGCGTCGTGCTCGAGAGCCCGCGCGATCTGCGCATCCATGCCGCCGCGATCCGCGACCAGGTCTACCGGACCCATGCCATGCCACCCGGCAACATCTCCATGATCGAGGATGGCGAGCGGCGGCTGATCGCGCGCTGGGTGGACGCCGGAGCGCCTACCGCCGGAGCGCCAGCCGAATGACCCGGCGCGCCGTTCGCGGCCGCCTCGTCTGGTTCAAAGACGACCCGGCCACCGCCGGCGAGGCGGCGCTGGTCGACATCGCGGACGGCCTCGTCGTCATCGAGGCTGAGCGGATCGCCGCCGCCGGCCCGGCCAGCAACCTGCTGACACCCGATCTCGAGATCACCGCCTACGAGAACGCCCTGATCCTGCCCGGCCTGATCGACGCCCACATCCACTACCCGCAGACCCGGGTGATCGGCTCCTACGGCGCCCAGCTCCTCGACTGGCTGCAGAACTACACCTTCCCGGCCGAGCGGCGCTTCGCCGATCCCGCCCACTGCGCCGCGGCCGCAAGCTTCTTCCTCGACGAGCTCCTGCGCCACGGCACCACGACCGCCGTCGCCTATGCCAGCGTCCATCCCTGCTCCGTCGACGCCCTCTGCGCCGAGGCGCTGGGCCGCGACATGCGGCTGATCACCGGCAAGGTGATGATGGACGAGGGGCCAGACGGCCTCCGCGACACGGCGCAGGGCGGCTACGACGACAGCAAGGCGCTGATCGCCCGCTGGCACGGCCAGGGCCGCATCGGCTACGCCGTTACCCCGCGCTTCGCCGTCACCTCGAGCGCCGCCCAGCTCGAGGCGGCGGGTGCCCTCCTGCGCGAGCACCCCGACTGCTGGCTGCAGACCCATCTCGCCGAGAACCACGCCGAGATCGCCGAGGTCGGCCGGCGCTTCCCCGAAGCCGCGAGCTACACCGACGTCTACGACCGCTTCGGCCTGCTCGGCCCCCGCTCCATCTTCGGCCACTGCATCCACCTCGCCGAGGCGGAGGTGGCGCGGCTCGCCGCGACCGGCTCCATCGCCTGCTTCTGCCCGACCTCGAACCTCTTCATCGGCTCCGGGCTCTTCGATCTCGCCCGCCTCGCCGACCGGCCGGACCCGGTGCGCCTGGCGCTGGCCACCGATGTCGGCGGCGGCACCTCGTATTCCATGCTGCAGACCGCCGCCGAGGCCTACAAGATCCTGCAGCTCCAGCACCAGAGCTGGCCGGCCCTCGACGCCTTCCACGCCATGACGCGGGGCAATGCCCGGGCTCTCGGCCTGGACCACGAGATCGGCACGCTCGAGCCCGGCAGCCACGCCGATCTCGCCGTGCTCGACCTCGCCCCGACGCCGGCCATCGCCCATCGCCTCGAGGCGATCGACCGGGGCGACCTTGCCGCCCTGCTCTTCGCCCTCATGACCATGGGCGACGACCGCGCGGTGCGCGCCACCTGGGTGGCAGGTGAAAGGCTGCACCAGCGCACAGACGCTGCGTGACGCGACCCATTCCTATTCCGGAAAATATTCTTTTTTTCTGACAGGAATTTCACGGCATCGCCTTGAACGGCCTGCCGACGGCAACCACTATCGCGCAACCTGCGCTGCGTCGCTTCTGCTCCGGATTGAAATCGGCATGCTCAACCGCAAGGCGGTCAAGGCCGTTGGCGTCCTGGCCACCCTCGTCTGCATCGGTCTCTTCTTCGACAGCTTCACCAATATCGACTTCTGGCAGCTCACCAACCTGCCGCGCCTGGAGCTGTTCGCGGTCACGACGTCGGCGACGGTGGTCTACACGAGCCTGCTGGTGGCCGTCGGCATCGGCTTCGCCTCGCTGGTGCAGTCCACCGGGCACGCCATGGCCACGGCCCAGGAGGGGATCGCCCTCTGGGGCCAGGCGAACATCGCCAAGTACCTGCCCGGCAACGTCATGCACTTCGCCGGCCGGCAGCTCTTGGCGAAGCGCTTCAACTGGCCGCAGGCGAGCACCACCACCGCCTCGGTGCTCGAGCTGGCGCTGCAGGTCCTGATGTCCTGCTCGATCGGCGTGGCCGGGCTCTTGATGATCGACCGGATGAACACCGAGGTCGCCTCGTCCTGGCTCGTCGCCGCCGTCCTTTTGTCGCTGGCGGTCCTTGCGGTCGCCTTGTTCGGCCGCCTGCCCCTGGCGCGGCTGCCGGCCGTCGTCCGCCGCCTGCTCGCCGCGTTCAGCCTCGAGGACCTGCGCGCCTTC
>CAZGUW010000340.1:0-4978 GCA_964528705.1 uncultured Geminicoccaceae bacterium | reverse complement strand
ATGGTCTTCTCGTTCATGCTCGGCGCCAACGTGCTGGTCGAGAAGGTCTTCGCCTGGCCGGGCATCGGCTCCTATGCGGTCGAGGCGCTGATCGCCGGCGACTACGCGCCAATCCAGGGCTTCGTTCTGACCATGGCGATCCTCTACGTGGCGCTGAACCTCGCCATCGACCTGCTCTACGGCGTCATCGATCCCCGCGTCCGGCTGGAGGGCTGAGCCATGTCGCAGATCCAGGACCCCGGCCCGCTGCAGGCGCTTGCCCCCGGTGCCATGGCCGGCACGGCGGATACCGACACGGCAAGGCCGGCGGCACCCACGCTCCTCGCCCATGCGCGCTACGTGATCGCCGAGAACCCGGTCACCGGCCTGGCGTTCGGGCTCTTCGTGGCGATCGTGCTGGCCGCCCTGCTGGGCCCGTCGCTCGTGCCCTACGATCCGCTCGCCAGCGACACGGCCAACGCGCTGCAGGCGCCGAGCGCGGCGCACTGGTTCGGCACCGACCAGCTCGGCCGTGACATCCTCAGCCGCGTGATCGTGGCCACGCGGCTCGACCTCGGCATCGCCGTGGCGTCGGTGGCGCTGGTCTTCGCCCTCGGCGGGCTCGCCGGCGTTGCCGCCGGCTATTTCGGCGGCTGGACGGATCGCATCGTCAGCCGCATCGCCGACACCATCATGGCGTTCCCGCTCTTCGTCCTCGCCATGGACATCGTCGCCGCCCTCGGCAATTCGGTGACCAACATCGTGATCGCCACCGCCATCATCAACTTCCCGCTCTATGCGCGGGTGGCGCGGGCCGAGGCCAATGTCCGGCGCGAGGCGGGCTTCGTTCAGGCGGCCCGGCTCTCGGGCAACAGCGAGGCGCGGATCGTCATGGGCCACGTGCTGCCGAACATCATGCCGATCATGGTGGTGCAGATGTCGCTGACCATGGGCTACGCCATCCTGAACGCGGCGGGGCTCTCCTTCATCGGCCTCGGCGTGCGCCCGCCGCAGCCCGAGTGGGGCATCATGGTGGCCGAGGGAGCGGCCTTCATCTTCTCCGGCGAATGGTGGATCGCACTCTTCCCGGGCCTGGCGCTGATGCTCGCCGTCTTCTGCTTCAACCTGCTCGGCGACGGCGTGCGCGACCTCGTCGACCCGCAGCGCCGCACCTGAGGGAGGAAGCGACCATGACCGCCCCGGCACTGCTCGACATCGAGGGCCTGACCGTCGAGTTCGCGACGCGACGCGGCCCGGTGACCGCGGTCGAGAAGATCGACCTCGAGGTGAAGAAGGGCGAGACGCTCGGCATCGTCGGCGAATCGGGCTCCGGCAAGTCGGTCACCTCCTACGCCGTGATGCGCATCCTCGACCGCGCGGGGCGCATCGCGGCGGGCAGCGTCACCTTCTCCGGCATGGAGCTCACCAAAGCGTCCGAGAACGTCGTCCGAGAGCTGCGCGGCCGCGAGATGTCGATGATCTTCCAGAACCCGCGAGCGGCCCTGAACCCGATCCGCAAGGTCGGCCACCAGCTCGAGGACGTGCTGCTCGAGCATCGCCAGGCAAGCCCCGCCGATGCGCGGCGGAAGGCGATAGCAGCGCTCGAGCAGGTGCGCATCGCCCGACCGGAGGAGCGCTACCACGCCTACCCGTTCGAGCTCTCGGGCGGCATGTGCCAGCGCATCGTCATCGCCCTGGCGCTGGCCTGCCGGCCGCAGCTGCTGATCGCCGACGAGCCGACCACGGGCCTCGACGTCACGACGCAGAAGGCCGTGATGGACCTCGTCCTCGAGCTGACGCGCGAGCAGGGCCTCTCGACCATCCTCATCACCCACGATCTCGGCCTCGCCGCCGCCTATTGCGACCGCGTGGTGGTCATGCAGCAGGGGCGGATCGTCGAGACCGCCGAGGCGTCGCGCATCTTCCGCGCACCGGCGCATGCCTACACCCGCAAGCTGATGCGGGCGACGCCGCGCGCCGGCGGCAGCCTCCAGGACCTGCTGCCCGAGGCCGCGGCACCGGTCGGCGCCGTGCAGCGCCTGCCCGCGGCGGCGTCGTCGGCGGCGGGGGGCGAGCCGCTGCTGGTGGTCGAGAACCTGGTCAAGGCCTATCCGCGCCAGGGTGTGGCGGGCCGGCTCCGCCGGCTCTTCACCAACCGGCTCGAGCCGGCGGACGAGGCGCCGTTCAGGGCCGTCGACGGCATCTCCTTCACGGTCGGCCGGGGCGAGACGGTGGGCCTCGTCGGCGAGAGCGGCTGCGGCAAGTCGACGACCTCGATGATGATCACGCGGCTGCTCGACCCGAGCGAGGGCCGGATCCTCTTCGCCGGTGAGGATATCGGCGCCATCCCGGCCGGCCGCTTCGCCCGCCTGCCGCAGCGGCGGCGCATCCAGATGGTCTTCCAGGACCCGACCGACAGCCTCAACCCGCGCTTCACCGCCGGCCGCGCCATCGCCGACCCGCTGCTGCGCCTGGGCGAACGGCTGGACCGGGCCGCCCTCGCCGCCCGCATCGAGGAGCTGGCCCGGCTGGTCGGCCTGCCGACGGCCCTCCTCGACCGCTTCCCGCACCAGCTCTCGGGCGGCCAGAAGGCGAGGGTCGGCATCGCCCGCGCCATCGCCCTCGACCCGGAACTCGTCATCCTGGACGAGCCGACAGCCGCCCTCGACGTCTCGGTGCAGGCCGTGGTCCTCAACCTGCTCGACGACCTCAAGGCCCGGCTCGGCATGAGCTATCTCTTCGTCAGCCACGACCTCAACGTCGTCCGCCTGCTCTGCGACCGGGTGATCGTCATGCGCCAGGGCCGGATCGTCGAGGCCGGCGACACGGCGACCGTGCTGGGGGCACCTTCCGCCGACTACACGCGGGAGCTGCTGGAGGCGATCCCGCACCCGCCGGCCTGAGCGCTCAGCGGGCTTCCCAGGCCGCCCGGTCGAGCTTCATGACGAGGCAGTCGTCGGCGCCGAAGCGGCGTCGCCCGACCGGGACGAAGCCGAGACGCGCGTAGAAGCGCTGCGCCCGGGCGTTGCGGGCGAGCGGGTCGATCAGGATGGCGGCGACCGCGGGATCGGCGAAGCAGCGCTCGAGGGCGAGGCGCATCATCGCCGTGCCGTGTCCCTGGTGCAGGACGTCCGCCTCGCCGATCCAGATGTCGATGGCGCGAAGGCCCTTCGGCACGTCACCCCAGTACCCGGTTTCCTCGAGCGCCGGGTCGATGATCTGCACAAAGCCGATCGGGCGACCGGCAAGCTCGGCGATCAGAAGCTCGCGCCAGGCCGGGCGCCTGGACAGCATGACCTCCCAGTCCCAGGGGCCGTCGTCGCCGGCGTTGGCGGCGACATGCGGCTGCGCTTCCCAGTGCCGGAGCAGCGCCAGGTCAGCGGGCGTGGCCGGGCGCAGTTGCACTTGTGGCGACGGGCCAGGGCTCAGATGCGCTTCACGAGCCGGATCAGGAACAGCAGGATCACGGCGCCGATCGTGGCATGGATGATGGCTGCCAGGATGCCGCCGCCGAGCTCGAGCCCGATTGCCGGCAGGATCAGCCCGGCGACGAAGGCGCCGACAATGCCGATGACGATGTTGCCGAGGAGGCCGAAGCCGTAGCCCTTGACGATCACCCCGGCGAGCCAGCCGGCGATGGCGCCGATGATGAGGAAGATGATCAATGCCCCGATGCCCATGGCGTTTCTCCCCTTGCGTTGTCGATTGGACCCGGGGAACCGCTAGCGGTTCCCCGTCGCCAGCCACCGGGCGCAGGCGGCGCCCAGCTCGCGTTCGGCCAGCGCCTCGTAGCGAAGGCTGAGCTCGGGGCTCAGCTCATCGCGCCACCGGCCGTTCGTGCCCCGATGGACGAACGATTCGCCGCCGCCCTCCCAGACGGCGCCGCCGAGCGGGGCCGCCTGCGCGGCATGCGCCTTCATCCAGGCGAAGCCGCAATGCTCGACGATGGCGGGAAACTGCCGCTCGTCGATGGCAATGTCGAGGAAGGCGGCGATCCGCCGGATCTGGCCCGGCAGGTCTTCCTTCAGCTCCTGGAAGTGCAGCAGGAGCAGGTTGGGCAGATCGCGGATCGCCCACCAGGAGCGGATGTTCTCCCAGAAGGGCCAGAACGGGTAGCCGTCGCCGTCGAGCCATTCCCGAAAGTACTGCTGCACGTCTTCGGGCGGCCGGCCGATCGGCGGCCCGCCCCGGCCCGGCGTGTCGTTCAGGAGCTCGTACCAGAGCGCATTGGCCTTGCTGTGGTGGTTGTGGAGACTCCAGATCACGTCGCGCCCGTCGCGGCCGATATAGATGTATCGGGCGAGCGGCGAGTAGACGAGCGCATCCACCGGCAGGTGCGTCTTGACGAACCGCCGGTTCGTCTGCGCCTCGAGGGTGGCGAGCTTCACCTCCTTCGCCGGCACGCGCAGATCGACCCAGGGCGAGAGCTCGGCGACGGGCACGTCGGTGGCACCCTGGAAAACGAGCTGACTCACCAGCTGCTGGACCCAGGTCGTGCCCGACTTGGCATAGGTAGCGATGACGATGTCGCCCGGTCGGAATGCGAAATCGTTCCAGACGGTCGAATCGAAGTGATGACTGTGCAGCTCCCGGGTCTTTCGGGGCCACGCTGTTTCCGGCACACCCACGACATTTCTCCTTGTTCTTGTCGTCACGAATGCTTGCCGCGCGGATGATAATAATCGCGCGCAATGCGCCCGTCGAGGGGGGGTGCGCGCTCCGGACCAACGTCGCAGTCACGAACGCCGAGCCGGGCTGTCGAGTACCCGACGAGCTACACGGGCCCGTAATGGGTTGATCGAATCCATTGTCGAAGGCAAAGTCCACGATGGCAGCGCAACCGGCGATTCTCGAAGAGGTTTGCGGGAGAACGTTCGATGCGTGGACTTCACTCCGTCGCGACATCGGCTTGTCTGATCGGGACATTGCTCGCCTCCCCGGCGTTGGCGCAGCTCGATCTCGACACCTTCCTCGGCTCGACCAAGAGATTCTTCGAGGA
>CAZGUW010000339.1:0-4982 GCA_964528705.1 uncultured Geminicoccaceae bacterium | reverse complement strand
CGGCGGGTTGCCGCCCTTGAAGGCGGTGACGGTGCGGGTGATGGTGTCCTGGTAGCTGCCGGTATAGACCGGGAGGATGGTGACACCTTCAGTCTGCTCGCTGTAGGTCTTCGCGTACTCGTCGATGATGGCGGTGATCGGACCGCCGACGGCGACGGGGAAATTGAGCGTCAGCTCGAGCTCGGCCCTGGCGGCAGGTGCGGCGGCGATGAGCGCCACGATGGCCGTGGCGGCGAGCAATGGCTTTCGGGACATCAGGTAGCTCCTCCCAGGATGCGTGGCTGGTTCGTGGTGTCGGCGGCCGACAGCGCCACGCGGCGGCCGTCGGCGGCGGCAAAGAAGGCGAGATCGGCGGCGGCGCAGGCGAGCTGCAGCTTGGTGCCCGGTGCCGCTGCGGCATGGCCGGGGACGCGGGCGAGCAGGGTGTGGCCGCCGAGGTTGCAGACGAGGACGGTATCGGCGCCCTGGTAGTCGAGGTCGGTCACGGTGACGGGGAGGCCCGGCCCGTCCTGCGGCTGGAGCGCCTCGGGGCGGATCCCGAGCAGGAGGTCGGGCTGTTGCGCGTCCGGTATCCCGGCGAGGACGGGGCCGGTGGTGCCGGCGACGACGAGTCCTCTTGGCGTGGCCTCCAGCGGCAGGAGGTTCATCGGCGGCGTGCCGACGAAGCTCGCGGCGAAGGCGGTGGCGGGGCGCTCGTAGAGCTCTTCCGGGGCGGCGTCCTGCTCGATCCGGCCGTCCCGCATCAGCACGATCTGGTCCGCCATGCTCAAGGCCTCGGCCTGGTCATGGGTGACATAGATCATGGTCATGTCGAGGCGGCGCTGCAGCTCGCGGATTTCGTGGCGCATTTCGGCGCGGAGCTTGGCGTCGAGGTTGGAGAGCGGCTCGTCCATCAGGCAGAGCCGGCTCTCGGCGACGATGGCGCGGGCCAGGGCCACGCGCTGCTGCTGGCCGCCGGAGAGCTGCGCCGGCTTGCGGGTGAGGAGCTGGCCGAGCCCCAGGATGTCGGCGGCGCGCTCCAGCCGCCGCCGCCGCTCGGCCGCCGGCACGCGGCGCACCTTGAGGCCGAAAAGGATGTTCTCGGCGACCGAGAGATGGGGGAAGAGCGCGTAGTTCTGGAAGACCATGGAGAGGCCGCGCTTCGCTGGCGGCCGGTCGGTGACGTCGGTGCCGTCGATGCGGATGCGTCCTGCCGTCGCCGTATCCAGCCCGGCGATCAGCCGGAGCGTCGTCGACTTGCCGCAGCCCGATGGCCCGAGCAGCACGGCGAAGGCGCCATCGGCGATGACGAGGTCGATCCCGGCCAGGGCCGTCGTTTCGCCGAAGCGACGGGTCAGGCCGTCGAGCACCACTTCGGGCAAAGGCCACCTTCTTGCGCGCCAACCGGACGGGGAATGCCGGCAGGCGTTACGCTAGCGATGTGACAGATCGATGACAACCGAGGGTGCGCCGGCCCGGCTTGAACTCGCCGCCTTCGCAGGGCACGATCTCGAGCCGGTGCGCCGACGCCGAAAACGAAGGAGACGCCAGGCCATGCAGGAGATCCGTGTCGCGACCTTCGCCGGACCGGGTGCCAGCCCGGTGATACGGACGGTGGCCCGGCCGAGGATCGGCCCGAGGGCGGCGCTGATCCGCATCGGCGCCTGCGGTGTCTGCGGCACCGATCTGCACATCCTCAAGGGCCACTGGCCGAAGCCGCTGCCATGGCCGTTCACGCTCGGGCACGAGCTGGCCGGCGTGATCGTCGAGATCGGCGACGAGCTCACCACCGATTTCATGGGCAAGCCGATCGGCGTCGGTTCCAAGCTGATGCTGCCGCCGCTGATGCCCTGCGGGCACTGCGACTGGTGCCTGCATTACCCGGAGACGGCCAACAAGTGCCTGACGCCGGTCTACTATGGTCGCTATCTCGGCTTCGACAAGCCGCCGCACCTCTGGGGCGGCTGGGCGGAAATGGTCTATGTCGACTTCGCCGAGCTGCCGGGGACGAAGATCTACAAGCTGCCGGACGCCATGCCGCTGCGCCTCGGGGCGCTGAGCGAGCCGCTCACCTCGTGCATTCGCGCCTTCGAGCGGGCGCAGCGCGTGAACGGCTTTCCCTGGAACGCGACGGTGGTCGTGCAGGGCACAGGACCGATCGGCATCCTCGCGGTGGCCGCGGCGCAGGAGCTGGGAGCGGGTCGCGTGATCGCCGTGGGTGCCCCGGAGAGCCCGCGCCTGGCCCTCGCACGCCGCTTCGGTGCCGAGGCGACGGTCGATATCGAGAAGCACGCCACGGCCGAGGCACGGATCGCCGCCGTGCGGGAGATCGTCGGCGGCTACGGCGCGGATCTCGTCATCGACTGCTCCGGGCACCCCTCCGCGGGGCCCGAGGGCATCGAGTACCTTCGTGACGGCGGCACCTATGTCGAGATGGGCCAGTTCACCGACGCCGGCTCGATCCAGACCAACTGGCACCGCATCTGCACCAAGGACCTCAACGTGCTGGGTTCCTGGGCATTCACCGCCAACGACCTGCCGAAGGGTGTCGACATGCTGTGGACGGCGCGTGACCGCTATCCGTGGTACGAGATGCAGACGCTGTTCGAATTCTCCGAGCCCGGGATCGCGCAGGCCATTGCCGAAGCGCTCGCGATGAAGACGGTGAAATCGACCATCGTGCCGAATCCCGATCTGCTGGAGGCCTGACGATGCGGGTGGTGATCTGTGGCGGCGGGGTGATCGGCGCCTGCACGTCCTGGTTCCTGACGTCGCGGGGCTGCGAGGTTCTGGTGGTCGAGCGGCATCGGGTGGCCGGGTCCGCCTCGGGCAAGTCGGGCGGGTTCCTGGCGCTCGACTGGTGCGACGGCTCACCGCTCCGGTCGCTGGCGCGGCGCAGCTTCGCCCTGCATGCGGAGCTGGCGGCCGAGTTTCCCGACCGTTGGGGCTATCGGCGCCTGCCGACGGCGGCGGTGACGGTGAGCCGGCAGGCCGGGCGGGCGGCCGCCGGGTTGCCCGGCTGGCTGGCGCCGGAGGCGCGCTTCGGCGGCTGGCTCGGCACGACCGAGACGACGGCGCAGGTCGATCCCGAAGCCTTCACGACCGGCATCATGGACCTCGCCCGCGAGCGCGGTGCACGGCTGGTCGAGGGTGTCGTCCAGGGGATCGAGCGGAGCGCCGACGGGAGGCGGGCAACGGGTGTTGTGGTCGATGGCGAGGTGCTGGCCGCCGATGCGGTGGTCATCGCCATGGGGCCGTGGTCGGTCCTCGCGGCGGCCTGGCTGGCACTGCCGGCGGTCTACGGGCTCGAGGGGCACAGCCTCGTCTTCGACGACCCGGGGGCCGCGGCAGCTGCCCTCTTCGTCGACTGCCCGGCGCCGGGTGGCGGGCAGGGGTCGCCCGAGGTCATCCCGCGGCCGGACGGCACCACCTATGTCTGCGGCCTGCCGAGCCGGCGGCCCATGCCGGAGGACCCGGCGGCGGTGGTGGCGGACGAACGCTTCCTCGAGCAGTTGCGGCAGATGATCCAGGGCTTCGCCCCCGGGCTCGCCGACGCCCCGGTGCGGCGCGGCGGCGCCTGCTTCCGGCCGGTGACCGAGGACGGCCTGCCGCTGATCGGCCCGGTCGAAGGGCTCGAGGGCGCCTTCGTCGCCACCGGCCACAGTGTGTGGGGCATGCTCAACGGGCCGGCGACCGGCGAGGCGCTGGCGGCGCTGATCCTCGACGGGGCGTCCTCGAGAATCGATCTCGGCCCCTTCGATCCGGCGCGCCTGCCGCCCGTCTCAGTATGACATTCCTAGCTTCGAGGAGGCAGCAATGTCCTATTACTATGGGACCGAGGAGGGCTACGCGCCGTTCGGCGATCACCGGACCTGGTACAAGGTGGCGGGCAAGCTGGGCAGCGCCAAGGTGCCCCTGGTCGTCCTGCACGGCGGACCCGGTTGCACCCACGACTATCTCGAAGGTTTCGCCGATCTCGCGGTGACCGGCCGGCCGGTCATCCTCTACGACCAGATCGGCAATGGTCGTTCCACCCACTTGCCCAACGAGCCGGATGAGTTCTGGTGCGTCGAGACCTTTCTGGAGGAGCTGGATACGCTGCTCGGGCATCTCGGCATCGGGCAGCGCTACAACCTGCTCGGCCAGTCCTGGGGCGGGATGCTGGCGGCGGAGCACGCGGTCCGGCGGCCGGCCGGATTGAACGCGCTGGTCATCGCCGACGCGCCGGCCTCCATGATCACCTGGCGGAAGGAATTGGACCGCCTGCGGGAGCTCCTGCCGGACGAGGTTCGCGAGACGCTGAAGCGCCACGAGGCGAGCGAGGACTACCTGCACCCCGACTACCAGGCGGCGTCGCGCATCTTCTACGGCGAGCATCTCTGCCGTGCCGAGCCGCTGCCGGACGAGGTGCAGCGGACGATCGACTGGATCGGCTACGATCCGACGGTCTATGGCACGATGAACGGGCCGACCGAGTTCCTCGTCAACGGCACGCTTAAGAACTGGAGCATCGAGGACCGGCTGGACCGGATCGAGGTGCCGACACTCGTCATCTCCGGCCGGCACGACGAGGCGACGTCGCGCGTGGTCGAGTGCTACGCGGCAGGCATAGGGGCGCCGTCTCGAGGATCTTCGAGGAGTCGAGCCACATGCCGCATATCGGGGAGCCGGCCGCCTGCCTGCTCACGGTCAGCGCCTTCCTCCACGACCACGACCACGACGCGGCCGGCGCGGCGGTGCGGGCTGCCTGACCCCGAGCGTGAGTCCCACCCGAGAGACAAACGTGGTGAGGAACCGGCCGCTTTCCCGACGCAAGTCATACAGCTCAGCTGAAATCCTGACGTTCTCGATATTGTCCCGACTTTGACAAGTATCGGTGAGGTGCAAAGTAGCATCGCATTCGGTAGCGAAATCGGATAGAATGGCGGGATTCTCACGCCGAAGCGCGTGGCCAAGCGGAGGAAACGTCATGAACGCGATGGCAGGTGGTGGAGTCGGGCCCC
>CAZGUW010000338.1:0-5001 GCA_964528705.1 uncultured Geminicoccaceae bacterium | reverse complement strand
GCTCGAGGGCCAGACCGCGTTCACCGCGGCAGCACGGCGGAGCGAGCAGGACCTGGAAGCGCTGACCCTCGCCATCGCCCGCACCGAGGCCGTCCTCGAGCAGGGCGAGCGGCGCCTCGCGACCGACTTGAACTTCGATTTCCACCGCGCCGTGGCACTGGCCTCGGGCAACCGCTTCTCCGTCGCCACGCTGCAGGCCCTGCCGAACTTCGTCGGCGACGTGCCGCTCAAGCAGGTCTTCGTCTCGGTCGGCAACGAGAGCTACGCCTGGCAGGCGCATGCCGAGCACAAGGCGATCTTCGAGGCGATCCGCGACCGCGACGGCCCGCGCGCCCGCTCGCTCATGGTCGATCACATCACGGCCGCCATGCGCTTCGTGTTCGAGCAGACCAAGGTCTGAGTTTAGAACAAATCTGTAATATGAATTGACGAACAGGTTTGCCCGAGGCATCCCTGAGGCCGCGTGGTGACTACTGCACCAAGAAAATCGGGGAGAGCGCGAATGCTACGACATCTGACCCTGCATGCCGGCGTCGCGGCGCTGGCCATCGTCGCGGCCACCGGTGCCGCGACCGGCGCCTTCGCGGCCGACGACAAGCTCGTGGTGACGAGCCATGCCGTGCATCAGCGCGTCCTCACGGAAGGCGATGGCGGCAATATCGTGGCCGATTTCGAGAAGGAGCACGGGGTCGAGGTCGAGTTCCTGACCTTCGGCGTCTCCGAAGCGCAGGAGCGCGCCTTTCGCGAGGCCTCGCTGAGCGAGGGCACCATCGACGTGAGCTTCATCCTCGGCCGCTATGGCGGGCCGCACATCGCCACGCTCTTCACCGATCTCGGCGAGCTGCAGGCGAAGGCGCCGATCGAGGATTTCGACGAGATCTCGCCCGGCATGCGGGCCGCGCACACGCACAAGGGCAAGCTGATCGGCATTCCCTTCCGCCATGCGACGCACGGGCTGCTCTACAACGAGGAGATCCTGGCCGAGAAGGGCTTCGACCGGCCGCCCGAGACCTTCGACGAGATCGTCGAGTATGCCAGGGCCCTGACCTTCACCCGCGATGACGGCACCAAGGTGCACGGCATGGCGATCACGATGGACGACCCGTCGGCGGTGATGGACTGGGTGCGCGCCTATGGCGGCGACTTCGTGACGTCGGACTACGAGGTGGTGATCGATTCGCCCGAGGCGGTGCAGGCGCTGACGGTGCTGCGCGACCTGGCGCAGGAGGGTGTCCTGCCGAGCGACGTGACGTCCCACACGACCGAGGACGTGATCACCGTCATGCAGCAGGGCCGGGCGGCCATGACCAACCAGCCCTTCGGCCGCTACAAGAACTACAACGACCCCGAGGCGAGCCAGTATCCGGGCGCCTTCAAGGTGCGGCCCATCCCGATGGCCGAGGGCCATGAGGGGCCGCATGCGGCGAAGACCTCGGTCTGGGCGATGACCATTCCGGCGAACGCGCCCAATGCCGAGCTGGCCTGGGATTTCGTCAGCTTCGTCGCCTCGCGGGACAACACCGTGCGGGCCGCCCTCAACGGCAACGGTCCCGTCCGGCTCTCGGCCTACGAGGACCCGCGCGTCCAGGAGATCGTGCCTTACGCCGACGCCGAGGCGCAGGCTCTCGCCAATGCCCGCATCGTGGTGCCGGGCTTCGAGAACGGTGCGAAGGCCATGGACATCTTCATGGAAGAGGTCGAGGCGATGATGCTCGGCCTCAAGGAGCCGGAAACCGCGGCGGCCGACATCAAGGCGCGGGTCGAGCCCCTGATGCCGCAGTCCTGACGGCCCTTCGTCCACTCGTCTGACGAGCCCCCGGCCGGCGGCGGTGTCGCTGTAGCGCCGGCCGGGGGCGTCTCTCATCCAACAGATCGCCGGGGAATGTTGCTGCATGGGGCGGATCGGGCTCGCGCACTACGCCATGGTGGCGCCGGTCCAGGTCCTGCTCCTGGCCTTCATCTTCGTGCCGTCGCTGTACGTCGCCTGGCTGAGCCTGCACCAGTCGTCCTACGGCCAGATCCCGACCTTCGTCGGCCTCGCCAACTACGCGGCGATCACTGCCGACCCGGTCTTCTGGCGGGCCTTCTGGAACACCTTCCTGGTCGTCAACCTCGTCGTCTACGGCGAGCTTGTGCTGGGCCTCGGCCTCGCCGTGCTGATGAACGGGCCGGTGCCCGGCAAGCGGCTGATCATCGCCATCCTGATCGCTCCCTATGCGATCACCGAGGTCACCACGGTGGTCATGTGGCGCTACATGCTCACGCCCGACGTGGGCATGATCAACTATGCGCTGGAGAGCATCGGGCTCGGCCAGATCACCTGGTGGCAGAGCCGCTTCCAGGCGCTCGGCGTGGCGGCGGTGCTGGCCATCTGGCAGCATCTGCCGTTCACCTTCCTGATCCTCTATGCGAGCCTGATGACGGTGCCGAACGAGCTGCGCGAGGCGGCCCGGGTCGACGGCGCCACCGCCTGGGACGAGTTCCGCCGCATCCTCCTGCCGCTCGTCATGCCGGCACTGCTGGTGGCGCTGCTCTTTCGCTACATCACGGCGATGCGGCTCTTCTCGGAGATCTGGCTGCTCACGGGCGGCGGCCCGGCGCGGCTGACGGAGGTCCTCGCCGTCTATCTCTACCGCCAGGCCTTCAGCTACCACGATTTCGGCGTGGCCTCCGCGACGGGCTGGATGATGCTCCTGCTCTCGCTCGCCATCGCCCTGCCTTACCTCTGGCACGTCTACCGGCAGATGTTCCGCCATGCTTGAGCAGCCCTGGCATGTGCGGGTCATGCGCTACGGCCTCGTGGCGGTCGCCTGCCTCTGGTCGCTCGTGCCGATCCTCCTCGTCATCCTCGCCTCGCTCAAGGAGCCGAAGGCGATCTTCGAATTCCCGCCGAGCCTGATCTTCACCCCCACCTTCGACAATTACGTCCGCCTGTGGACCGCCTGGCCCGGCTTCTTCGCCGATCTCAAGAACAGCCTGATCGTCACCACGGGCGCCACGCTGCTCACCGTGATCGTCTCCTCGGCGGCGGGCTACGTCTATGCCCGCTACAGCAGCACGCTCCTGACGCTTTCCGCCTTCTTCATGGTGGTCGTGCGCATGCTGCCGCCGATCATCATCACCCTGCCGCTCTTCCCGGTGGTCAACTGGCTCCGGCTGAACGACACGCACCTCCTCCTGATCCTGCTCTACGCCACGTTCTTCGTCAGCCTCAGCACCTGGATCATGCGGGCCTTCATCAAGCAGATCCCGTTCGAGCTCGAGGAGGCGGCGATCATCGACGGGGCGACGCTGATGCAGCGACTCCTGCGGGTCGTCCTGCCGGTGGCCGCACAGGGCATCGCCGCGGCAGCCATCTTCGTCCTGATCTTCGCCTGGAACGAGTACATCTTCGCGCTGATCTTCACGACACGGGACGCCAAGACGGCGCCGGTGATCATCGGCGAGATGCTGGGCACGGCCGAGGGCGTGGAGTGGGGTGTGCTCTTCGCCGCGGCGTCGATCCAGCTCCTGCCGATCCTGATCTTCGTGATCCTCGTCCAGCGGCTGCTGATCGCCGGGCTCACCGCCGGATCGATGAAGGGCTGAGCCGCTGCCCGCCGGAGCGGGCAGCGGCGAGATGGTCGAAGAGCAGGCCGTCGAGCTAGGCTTCAGGCGGCGGCGGGTTCGCTGTCGAGGATCGCCATCTGGCTCTCCGGATAGCGGGCGCCGGCCGCGACACCCGGCGGGAAGGCGGCATCGAGCGCGGCGAGGTCGGCGGCATCGAGTTCGATCGCGAGCGCACCCAGCGATTCGGTGAGCCGGTCGCGCCGGCGGGCGCCGATGAGCGGCACGATGTCAGGGCCCTGGGCGAGCACCCAGGCGATGGCGAGCTGGGCCGGGGTGGCGTCGTGGCGCCGGGCGAGCTCGGCAAGCGTCTCGACGAGCTGGAGGTTGCGCTTGAGATTGGCGCCGGTGAAGCGCGGGCCGTGGCTGCGGAAGTCGTTCGCCCGCAGGGAATCATGCCGCCAGTGGCCGCTGATCAGGCCGCGCGACAGCACGCCATAGGCGGTGATGCCGATGCCGAGCTCGCGGCAGGTGTCGAGGATGCCCTGCTCGATGCCGCGCGAGACGAGCGAGTATTCGATCTGCAGGTCGGCGATGGGGTGCACGGCATGGGCGCGCCGGATCGTCTCCGGCCCCACCTCCGAGAGCCCGATATGCCGCACATAGCCGGCCCGGACGAGGTCGGCGATGGCGCCCACCGTGTCCTCGATCGGCACGGCCGGGTCGAGCCGGGCCGGGCGGTAGATGTCGATGTGATCGACGCCGAGGCGCCGGAGCGAATAGGCCGCGAAGGCCCTGGTGGCGACCGGTCGCGTGTCGACGCCGAGCCAGGCCCCGTCGGGGCCGCGCAGCGCGCCGTATTTCACGCTGACCAGCCAGCCGTCGCGGGGCCGGTCGCGCAGGCCCTCGGCGAGCAGCAGCTCGTTGGCGCCCATGCCGTAGAAATCGCCGGTGTCGAGCAGCGTGATGCCGGCATCGAGGGCGGCATGGAGCGTGGCGAGGCTCTCCTGCCGGTCGGTCGGGCCGTAGAGGTCCGACATGCCCATGCAGCCGAGCCCGATCGCCGGGACGACGGGGCCGGTGCGGCCGAGTTGGCGGGTCTGCATGCTGGTTCGTCCTTGGTCGGTTGAGCGATGCGACAAGGCTATGCCGGACGGCGCTGCGTGATAATCTGGCCATATCCAAACGGCTTGTTCGGAATATCGCACAATGAAGCCTGGCGATCTCGAGACGCTCCGGCATTTCGCGGCCGTGGCCCGGCACCGCAGCTTCCGGCGCGCAGCCGTCGCTGCCGGCGTCTCCGCCTCGACCCTGAGCCTGGCGGTCCGGACCCTGGAGGCGCGGCTGGGCGTGCGGCTCCTGAACCGGACCACGCGGAGCGTGGCACCGACCGAGGCCGGCGCGGCGCTCCTCGCCCGCATCGGGCCGGCGCTCGGGGACATCGAGGCAGCCATG
>CAZGUW010000337.1:0-5003 GCA_964528705.1 uncultured Geminicoccaceae bacterium | reverse complement strand
AAATCGAGGCGCAAACGCGCCCAGGGGCGCCAAATCGAGGCGCAAACGCGCCCAGGGGCGCCGAATCGAGGCGCAAATGCGCCCAGGAGCGAAGTCGCGCCGCAAGCGCGCCCGAGGGAACCGCAAATCCTTCAGGTCGCACCGGGGAGCGGGCAGCCGTGCCGGCCGTTCACCCTTCGTTAACGCTGTTCGCCTAGGATCGCTCGGAGGTGCAACGGGCTCTTTTGCACGGGAGAAGCCCATGATGATGGCCGATACGGACAAGACGGACGCTGCCGAAAAGGCACAGCCGCAGGCAGCGGATGTCCTGGCCACCCGCTTCGGCCCGGTGCCGCTCGATTCCGGCCGGCAGTTCCGGTTCCGCGGCGGGCTGCCCGGCTTCCCCGAGGCCGAGCATTTCCAGCTCGACCCGATCCCCGACCTCGACAGCGACTTCATGCTGCTGCAGGCGGTCGGCGTGCCGGATACCGGCTTCATCGTGGTCGTCCTGCCGGACGACGTGCCGGTGATCCGCCGCCAGGACATCGAGGATGTCCGTGCCATGCTCGACATCGCCTGCGGCGAGCTCATGGTCCTCGCCGTCGTCACCCTGGTGCCGACCGAGAATGGTGTCGAGAAGGTCGTCAACCTCCGCGCGCCCCTCTTCGTCGACGTCCGGCGCAAGGTCGGCGCCCAGGTCGTCCTCTCCAATCCCGCCTATCCCCTGCGCCACCCGCTCGTCTGGAGCGAAGCGGGCAACTGACCCGCCCGCCGCCACCCGCCGCCCGCCCAAAGCGCCGCACCGACCGGTGCCGGTGCCCTGCCTGCCGTGCGGCGCCATGTTCCCGCAGCCCGAGCTGACCGGGTCGGTCACCTGCCGGCCCCCGCTGGCGCTTGTCGCCCCACCCGTACGTGCTTCGGCCACATGACGGGTCGGCCGGGGCGGGCACTGCCGGCACGGCCGCACCCGCCGGGGCCCTGCGTTCCCTGAATTGCCCGGCACCCGCGGCCGAGCTAGCTGAAACGGGCCGATACTCGCCCCGAGAGCGCCCCTCTCGCCGCCGACCACGAACAAAAGCCTCGACCGGGCGTCCCCGCTCAGTCTGGCCGAGCCCAGCCGCCACGCCTGGCGCCGCCTGTACGCTTGTCCTGGTCCTCCGGCGTCGCCGGCTCCCACATCCGAAGAGAGCGAAGCGACCATGCGCCGACTCTGTTCGGACCCTACGCCGATTGCCAACCGACTGAACGTCGACCGCGCGTCCTTTTGGTGATGCGCGGCCGGTCGCCGCCGCGCGGTTGCAGCCGCTGGCACCGGCGATCCGCACCGCCGGCATCGCCACCCCGTTTCCGAACTGGCCGGAGCGCCAGCCATGGATGTGCTGTGCACCGGTCGCCGCACGTCCGCGGCCTGGAGCCTGCGCCACGAGCGACCCGGACAGGCGCCAGCCGCTCATGCCGATCGGGGCAGCGCACCAACCGGGGCAGGGCACCTGGACCGGCTTTCCGGCGAACGGGTCCCCGCCGGTGCCGGCGGCAACCGTCCGAGATCCGTGCACCGCCGGCCATGCGCCGGCATGCGAGAACCGGGCAGCCGCCATGCCGGGACGGCCGGGCGCGGCACCGCATGCGTGCGGTCGGTTCCGCGGCTGCCGGTGCCGCCGGTCGGGTCCCGGCCGAGACGGCGCAGGTCGTTCCGCCTCCGCCTCGCAGGAGCGCCCACCGTCCAGACGCCCGCCGCCGCATCACCGACGACCCGCCCGACTCGCGATCGTTCGCGGCCCCGCGGGCGGGGGGCTGTGCCTCGGCCTCCGCGGGCAGGTTGCCGGCCATGCGCCGACCGGCCCGTCGCGCCGGCCCGTGGGGGGGCGCGTCTGTCTCCGGGAGCTGTCCGGACCTGGCTGCCACTGTCCGCCAGGCAGCGCGTGCAGCCGACGGCCGTGAACGCACCGGGCGGCTCGCCTGCGGGCATCTGGCGCGACTGCGCAGGCTCGTCCGTGACGGGTGCCGGGCAGTCTCGAGCCTTTCCCTGCCGGGCTCAGTCGATCAGCTGGTCGAAGATCCGGATGAAGGCGGGGCCGCCCAGCACGATGAAGAGGGTCGGCAGGATGAAGACGATCATCGGCACGGTGAGCGTGGCCGGCAGGCGGGCGGCCTTCTCCTCGGCGCGGAGCATGCGCTGCTCGCGATATTCGGAGGAGAGGGTGCGCAGGGTCTGGGAGAGCGGCGTGCCGTATTTCTCGGTCTGCAGCAGGGTCGTCACGACGCCGCGGAAGGCCGGCAGATCGACCCTCTTCGAAAGGTTCAGCAGCGCCTGCCGGCGATCCGGCAGGAAGCTGAGCTCGACCGCCGTCAGGGTCAGCTCCTCGGCGAGCTCCGGCATGGCGGCGCCGAACTCGTCGGCGACCCGGCCGAGCGCCGCATCCAGCGAGAGGCCCGCCTCGGCGCAGATCACGAGCAGGTCGAGCGCATCGGGCAGGCCCTGCTGCAGGGCCTTGAGGCGCCGCTTGCGCCGTCGGCTCAGCAGGAAATCGGGAACGAAGAAGCCGATCAGCGCGCCGCACACGGTCAGGCCGAAGGCATCCAGCCCGATGGTGAAGTCCTCGGCGTAGAGATTGAGGAAGAAGGCGAGCACGCCGCCACCGCCGGCAGCCGCGAACTTCGCCACGTAGAAATGCAAAAGCGCATTCTTCGACCGGAGGCCGGCGCCCGACAGGCGCCAGCGCGCCGCCTCGAGGCGCTCGGCCGGCATCAGCTGCAGCACCTTGATGGCGCGGGCGAGCAGCTCGGCGCGCTTCGCCTCGTCGCGCCGGGTCCGGCTGTTCAGCGAGCGCGACCGGAGGTCGGCACGGTGGCGCTCGATCATGCGGTGCCGGGCGGTGCGCTCGAAGTCGGTGCGGAACACCGACCAGAGGAGGGCGCAGATGACGACCGTGGCGAGCCCGACGACCACCGGCAGCGATGCCAGGCTGCCGAGCTGCTCCTCGAGGGTCACGACGAGCGCGTTCATATGTCGAACCTGATCATGCGGCTGATGACGAACGAGCCGAAGAGCATGCTGAAGATCGCCGAGCCGAGCAGCATCTGCCCCCGCGGGTCGTAGAAGAGAACCTCGAGATACTCCGGGTTCACGTAGAAGATGATGAGCCCGACCACGATCGGCAGCGCCGAGATGATCATGGCGGAAGCGCGCGCCTCCGACGACATCGCCTTGATCTTCAGCTTCACCTGGTCGCGCCGGCGCATCATGTTCGCCAGGTTGGAGAGGATCTCGGCGAGGTTGCCGCCGGTCTCCTGCTGGACGGCGAGGCTGATCGCGAAGAACTTGAACTCGGCGAGCGGCATCATGCGGGAGACCGAGGCGAGCGAGTCCTCGAGCGTCATGCCGATCTTGATGCCGGCGGCGACCTCCCGGAAGATGTGTCCGACCGGGTCGCGCACGTCGTCGCCGACGGTGCGCAGCGCTTCGGTGACCGGCAGGCCGGCGCGCACGCCGCGCACGATGAGGTCGATCGCCTCCGGAAAGAGGGCGAGGAACTGTCGCTCGCGGCGGGCGATGCGCCGCGCCAGGTAGAGGCGCGTCAGGAAGAGGACGCCGGTCGGCAGCGCCACGACGGCCACGAGCAGGGACTGGTCGAGCAGGAGGGCGGTGCTCGCGAGCAGCACGCAGAACCCGAAGAGCAGCGTGAGGAAGCTCGTGGCCGACGCGCTGACGCCGGCCCTGAGCAGGATGCTCGAGAGCGCTGCGAGGCTGGCGAACCGCGAGAGGGCCTCGCCGACCCAGCGCTCGAAATGGCGGGGTGTGCCGCCGCGCCGCACGCTGACGCCGGCGGCCTCCGCCTCGCTGGGGCGGGCCGGCGCGCGGCTCTGCTGCACGGCGCGGGCGATCCGCTCGCCCGTCCGGGCCTTGCTGCCGCCGGCGACCGCCTCGGAGGCCGCCCAGGCGACGAGCAGCGTCGAGAAGCCGATCACACCGGGCAGCAGCAGGTCCGCCGAGATGGTCATCCCTTGATCCGATCCTATTGCGCGGTCATGGCGGCGAGGAGCGCCCGGTCCAGCCCGTAATAGGCGGCCCGCTTGATGAAATGCGGGCGCAGCTCCGATGCCTTGAACGTGCCGTTCAGCGTGCCGTCGCGATTCTCGCCGTGATACTCGAACGAAAAGAGGTCCTGCATGGTAATGACGTCGCCCTCCAGGCCGATCACCTCGGTCACATGGGTCACGCGGCGCACGCCGTCGCGCATGCGCGAGACCTGGATGACGAGGTTGACGGCGCCGACGATCTGCGAGCGGATGGCGCGGGTCGGCAGGGTGGTCGCGGCCATGGTGATCATGTTCTCGAGCCGGCTCATGGCCTCGCGCGGGTTGTTCGAGTGCAGCGTGCACATCGAGCCGTCATGGCCCGTGTTCATGGCCTGCAGCATGTCCATGGCCTCGGGCCCGCGCACCTCGCCGCAGATGATCCGGTCCGGCCGCATGCGCAGCGCGTTCTTGACGAGGTCGCGCATCAGGATCTCGCCGTGCCCCTCGAGGTTGGCCGGCCGGGTCTCCAGGCGGACGACATGCGGCTGCTGCAGCTGCAGCTCGGCCGCGTCCTCGATGGTGACGATGCGCTCGCCCGGGTCGATCAGCTGCGACATGGCGTTGAGCATGGTCGTCTTGCCGGAGCCCGTGCCGCCCGAGATGATGACGTTGAGCCGGCAGGCGGCCGCGATCTTCAGGACGGTCGCCAGCTCGTTCGACAGGTTGTTCTGTCGGGCCATGACGTCGAGCGTGATGCTCTTCTTCGAGAACTTGCGGATCGAGATCGAGCAGCCGTCGAGGGCCAAGGGCGGGGCGATGATGTTCACGCGGCTGCCGTCCTCGAGCCGCGCGTCGCAGATCGGGCAGGTCTCGTCGACCCGCCGGCCGACCCGGCTGACGATCCGCTGGGCAATGTTCATGACGTGCTGGCGGTCGCGAAAGCGGACGTCGGTCAGCTCGATCTTGCCGCGCCGCTCGACATAGACCTGGCTCGGGCCGTTCAC
>CAZGUW010000336.1:1414-5032 GCA_964528705.1 uncultured Geminicoccaceae bacterium | reverse complement strand
CCGGTCGGGCGGCTCGGCGAGCCGCTCGAGGGTGCCTGGCCGATCGCCTTCCTCTGCTCACCGGCGGCAAGCTATGTCTGCGGCACCGTGCTCGACGTGAACGGGGGCGTGCGGATGGACGGCTGAGCCCGGCGGCTACGCCACGGCCATGCACTGGCGGGGCGGTGCGCCGGCGGTGCCGACGGGCTGGCCGGCGCCGCCGATAACTTGCGGCTCCGCTGGCGGCACGAGGAGGGTGAGCTTCAGGCCCGGGGCGCCGTCCTCGAAGCGCAGCTCGCCGCCGAGGCGGAGCGCCAGCGTTTGCACCAGCCGCAGCCCGATCCCGTTCGACTTCGCACCCGCGCCCATGCCGCGGCCGTTGTCCGTGATCTCGAGAAGAATACCGCCCGCCGCTGTCTGACAGGCACGCACGACCACCCTGCCCGTTTCTCCCTCGGGAAAGGCGTGGCGGGCCACATTGGTCAGCGCCTCGTGCACCAGCAGCCCCAGCGACTGCGCCCGCTGGCCGTCGAGCGGCAGCTTCTCGACGTCGCATTCCAGGGCGATCCGCCCCTCGTGCGGCAGCATGATCGCCGCGGCGGATTCCAGGATGAGCGCCCCGGCATCCACGTCGCAGCCGGCGCCGAGGGCGTTGAGCCGCTGGTGGAGGCCGGCGAGGAGGTCGACGCGCAGGCCGAGGTCATGGAGCCGCTCCCTGGTCTCCGCCTGCTCTGCCCGACGCGCCTCGAGACCGAGCATGCCCTGGATCGTCTGCAGCAGGTTCTGCGTCCGATGCCGGAGCTCGCTCAGCTCGAACGAAGCCGGGCTCGTGTCGTCGACCGGACGCTCGCGCGCCTCGAGGCGACCGTTTCGCGTTCCGCGCGGCTTGCGCATGCTTCCTCCTGGCCCTGTCTCCTGGCCCTGTTCGATGCTGCCGCTTGCCTCGTGCGGCGGACGACGTGTAACCATCATTGCTTCGCACAGGCGGAACCCCCGGTCCTTAACAAATGTTGCGCGCGATCACTCCTCCTGTCCCGCCGCGCGTCGTCTTCGGGAGACGAGAGCTTGGCAAGACTCGAGCCGATGAGCACCACCACCCCGTGCCGCAACTGCGCCCTGCGTGCCCTGCCGATCCATCGGCCCCTGAGCGAACCCGAGCTGGCCTTCGTCGAGAAGTTCAAGATCGGCGAGATGGAGGTGCAGGCCGGCAGCGACATCCTGCTGGCCGGAACGCACAGCGCGCATCTCTTCACGCTCTACGACGGCTGGTGCTTCCGCTACGATCTCATGGAGGATGGCAGCCGGCAGATCCTCAGCCTGCTCCTGCCCGGCGACTTCATCGGCCTGCAGACCGAGATGCTGGGCACGATGCAGCATTCGGTGCAGTCGCTGACCGATGTGCGCCTCTGCGTGTTCGCGCGCGAGCGCATCTGGACGATCTTCGAGCGTTTCCCGGAGCTCTCGTTCGACCTCACCTGGGCCGCGGCCTGCGGCGAGCGAACCGTGGAGGTGGCCTTGACCAATGTCGGCCAGCGCCCCTCCTACGAGCGGCTGGCTGCGCTCGTCGTGCATCTCTATCGCCAGCTCGAAGCGCTGCGCCTGGTCAAGGACAACACCATCCTCTGGCCGCTGACCCAGCAGCATGTGGCCGACATGCTCGGTCTCTCGACCGTGCACGTCAATCGCGTGCTCCGTCGGCTGATCAACGCCGGCCTGATCCGCCTGAACGGCCGCCGTCTGACGGTCGTCGATCCTCCCGCCCTGGCCGAAATCGCCGGCGTCGATCTCGACAAGCCGGTGCGCCGGCCCCTGATCTGATCCGGGGAGCAGGCTCGCCCCGGCGAAACGCTGCTGCTATAAAATGCGCGGGCCGGCCGGAACCTCCGTCCATCTTGGCGGTTCCTGCTTACCGGACCGGCGGCGGAGCTGTGGGCGAAGTGTGATGGGCAAGGTTTCAAAGGAGCCGGACAAGGTGGCTCAGGGCCCGTTGGAGCAGGCCTCGAGCCGAAAGCGCCGCTCCGCGAAGGATGCCGGGTTCGATCGGTGGCTCGGCAAGCAGCTGCACGCCATCTACGACCCGGTGCTCGACGAGGAACTGCCCGAGAATCTTCGCCTGCTGATCGACGGTTTCGAGCCGCGCGACCCGGACGCCGCGGCCAAGAACGACGGAAAAGAAAAGAAATGAGGAATGTTGCCGGCCGGCAGCCGCACGGCAAGAGCGCGGGAGGGTCCTGAAATGACGGCAGGCGGGACGGGCCGTGAGATTGCGAGCGTGCTGCCATTCCTGCGCCGCTACGCTCGGGCGGTGACCGGTGACCAGGCTTGCGGCGACCGGGACGTGGCGGCGGCGTTGACCGAGATCGCGCCGAGGCTCGCTGCGGGCCATGACGGAAACCATCGCCTGGCCCTCTATCGGGCCCTGCACGAAACCTGGAGCGTCAGCCGGTCGCCCGCCGACGCGCAGGATGACGCGAACGATTCCGACCTGCTCGATGCGACCGTCGTCCTCGAATCCCGGCTGCACGAGCTTGCACCGCCCTTCCGCCAGGCGCTCCTGCTGGCCACGCTCGAGGAATTCGACCGGTCGGAGGTCGCGCACATCATGGCCGTGGACGAGGAGCGGGTCGATGCGCTGCTGGACGAGGCCAAGACCGAGCTGCGCCGGCAGCCGCCCAGCCGGGTCCTCGTGGTCGAGGACGAGCCGGTGATCGCCCTCGACATCGCCACCTCGCTCGAGGGCAACGGCCACACCGTCGTCGGCATCGCCACCACCCATCGCCAGGCCGTGACGATGTCGCGCCAGCACCATCCCGACCTGATCCTGGCCGACATCCGCCTCGCCGACGAAAGCTCGGGCCTCGAGGCGGTGCACGAGATCCTGCGCGAGGCCGAGCTGCCGGTCGTATTCGTCACGGCCTATCCCGAACGTCTGCTGACGGGCACGCGGCCGGAGCCGACCTTCCTCGTGACCAAGCCTTTCGACGCCGACACGCTCGACATCACGATCTCCCAGGCACTCGCCAGCGCCCGGCGGAGGCGGCGGGAGCAGCCGGCTTGATCGTCAGCGACGTCGCCGGCGAGCAGACGTCGCGCAAGAGACGCTGGCGCCAGCCTGCCAGTCTCAAGGGCCGCATGGCCCTGCTGCTCGGGCTCGTGCTGATCCCGCCCCTGCTCTATTCGATGTACCAGACGGGCAGCGCCTATCTGGCCGATGAGCACGAGCAGGCGAGGAAAGCCGCGAACCTGCTCGACGTGGTGGTCGCCTATCAGCGCGAGGTCCTCGACGGCACGCGCACCCTGCTCGACACCCTGGCAGCGGATCGGCACCTGCAGGCGGGGGGACCGGCCTGCAACGAGACGCTGCAGGACATCACCGAGCAGAATCCGATCTACCTCAGCGTGGTGATTCTCGACGCGGCAGGGGTCATCCTGTGCGGCAACCGCCCCGACATCGCCGGCATCAGCCTCGCCGATCGCGCCTATTTCAAGGAGCTGCTGAACGGTCGCGATGTCGTCGTCAGCGAACGGATCATCGGCCGGATCGGCCAGCGTGAGACCATCGTCATGGCCGAGGCCATGCGCGCCCGGCCGGGCGGAGCGCTCGAGTCGGTGGTTGACGTGGGCCTCGATCTGGCGATT
>CAZGUW010000336.1:348-1395 GCA_964528705.1 uncultured Geminicoccaceae bacterium | reverse complement strand
ACCGCCGTCCACATCTTCGATGCCGAAGGCACGATCGTCGGGACGGAATCGGACGTGTCCGTGGAGCGGCTCGGCTCGGCGCCGGACAAGGCCGATCTGCGTGCGCTGGCGTCGAGCGCCCGCGAGGTGGCCGAGCTGACCTCGCGGGACGGGGTGCAGCGGCTCTTCATCGCCGCCCCCGTCGCCGAGGGTTCCCTCTTCGCGGTCGTCGGCTTCGCCGCACCACCGCGCTGGGACTGGCTCGACCGCAAGCTCCTGATCGGCATCCTCTCGCCGACGGTCATGCTCGCACTCGCCGTGCTCGCCATCTGGATCGCCAGCGACTACCTCGTGAACCGTCATATCCGCACGCTGGTCGCCGCCACGCGGGCCTATGGCCGCGGCCGCGGGCCGCTCGAGCCGGACACCCGGGGAGCGCCGGAAGAGCTGAAGGAGCTCGCCGGCTCGTTCGCCGAGATGGCGGCCAGGATCGAGCACCGCGAGCGGGAGCTGCGCAGCTCGCTCGAGCAGAAGGACATGATGCTCCGCGAGATCCATCACCGGGTGAAGAACAACCTGCAGATCGTCACGAGCCTCCTGCGGCTGCGCGCCCGCAGCGCCGCCTCGGTCGAGGCCCGCCGGGTGATGGACGAGGCGCAGGTCCGCATCCGGGCCCTGGCGCTGGTGCACCGGCATCTCTACGAGCAGCCTGCCGCCGAGAGCCTGCAGGTCGACACGTTCGTGGAGGATCTCCTCGACTTCCTGGTCGAGCTCGGCACCGGCGACGATCGCGGCATCACCTTCCGCACCAGCCTGGCGCCGGTCGAGATCGCCTCGAGCCAGGCGATCGCGCTGGCCCTCTTCGTCACCGAAGCGGTGGGCAACGCGCAATTGCATGGCTTCCCGGTTGCCCATCCGGCACCGGAGGTGCGGATCGATTTCGCCGTCGAAGACGACCTCGCCACCCTCGAGGTCAGGGACAACGGCGTCGGCTTCGCGCCGACTGGAACGCCGGAGTTGGACAGTGTCGACGGGATGGGCCTGCGCCTGATGCGGATGCTGGCCGGC
>CAZGUW010000336.1:0-338 GCA_964528705.1 uncultured Geminicoccaceae bacterium | reverse complement strand
TTGGCCTTCACCTCGGAGGGGCTCGGCTTGTCACTCGGCGGCACCTGCGTCGTCGAGCATGACGGCGGCACGACGGTGAGGTTGACTTTTCCCCTCCACGGATCAGATCAAAATGATGTTGCGAACGAGGGAACCTTCGCTGCGACCGACCGTTGGAACCTCGCGGAGAACGCGTAGGGAGCAACCACATGACCGTATTTCGCGATGACGTCGTAGCCCTGGTGCCGCATCTGCGGGCCTTTGCCCGCAGCCTCGCGGCCGGCGACGCTGCATTGGCCGACGATCTCGTGCAGGACACGATGGTGAATGCCCTCCAGGCGCCGCCCCAGTTTCAGCCA
>CAZGUW010000335.1:0-5077 GCA_964528705.1 uncultured Geminicoccaceae bacterium | reverse complement strand
GTGTAGAGCCCGGCGGCGGCCATGTTGACCGAGCAGAAGCCGCCATGCGCGGCGTAGTTGCAGGTGCCGAACTGGCTGGCCCAGAAGCCGGTGAGCGCCTGGCTCTGGTCGCGGCCGGTGAAGAAGGCGAGTTTCTTGGGATCGGACTCCCGCACCTCGCGCAGCCAGCCCTCGGCGATGGCAAGCGCCTCGTCCCACTCGATCGGCTCGAACTTGCCTTCGCCGCGCTCGCCGACCCGCTTCAGGGGCTTGGTCAGCCTGGCCGGCGAGTGGTGGTGCATGATCCCGGCCGAGCCCTTGGCGCAGAGCACGCCCCGGTTGACCGGGTGCTCGGGATTGCCGTCGATGTAGCGGATCCGCCCGTCCAGCTTGTGCACCCGGATGCCGCAGCGGCAGGCGCACATGTAGCAGGTGGTGCATACGATCTCGTCCGCGATCCGGGGCGACGTGTCGATCGCTGTTGCCATAAGTCGCCCAACCTCCCGGATTCGCCCGAAAATGCGCCGCCGGGAAACCGCCCCGCAAGGGGCCGCTCCGCTTGCGCCGAAGATGACAGGTCAGTAGCACGCATGGCCGCGCGCGGTCACTACCGGCCGCACATGCTGCCGGATTGACCGGTCGCACACGATAATGTATCCGTTGATGTATCGCTTGTCAGTTCCCGCCATGCCTCCGCCTCTCTCGGGCGGGAGCGGCCCAGTCGGCAGAGACTCGATATGAACGAATTCCAGGTGGCGGTTCTGCCGGGTGACGGCATCGGCCAGGAGGTCATGGGCGTGGCGCTCGAGGTGCTGCAGGTCCTCGAAGGCCGCTTCGGCCTCGGCCTCGCCCTTCGGCACCACGACGGCGGTGCCGCCTACTACCGCGAGACCGGCAAGGACCTCGCCCCCGGGGTGATGGAGGCCTGCCGTTCGGCCGACGCCATCCTCTTCGGTGCCATGGGCCTGCCCGACGTCCGCTTCCCCGACGGCACCGAGATTGCCCCGCATCTCGACATGCGTCGCGAGTTCGGCCTCTTCGCCGGCGTGCGCCCGGTGCGGGCGCTGCCCAACACCCCGGCCATCCTCGCCCACCCGCGGGCGGCCGAGATCGACTTCATCATCATCCGCGAATCGATGGAGGGCCTCTTCGCCTCGCGCGGCGTGGGGGCCGTCGAGGACGACCGGATCGCGCGTGAGACCCTGGTCATCACCCGCGACAACTGCGAGCGGCTCTTCGACTTCTCCTTCCGCCTCGCCGAGCGCCGCAAGGCCAGGGGCAAGCCCGGCCGGCTGACCTGCGTCGACAAGGCCAACGTCTTCGTCGCCATGGCCTTCTTCCGCAAGATCTTCGATGAGCGCGCCCGGAACTTCCCCGGTATCCGCGCCGATCACCACTATGTCGACGCCACCGCCCTCGACCTCGTACGCAAGCCCTGGGAGTTCGACGTGCTGGTGATGGAGAACATGTTCGGCGACATCATCTCCGACCTCGGCGGTGGCCTCGTGGGCGGCATGGGTCTCGCCCCCTGCGCCGAGATCGGCCTCGAGCACGCGCTCTTCCAGCCGAGCCACGGCTCGGCCCCCGACATCGCCGGCCAGGGCATCGCCAACCCGACCGCCATGCTGCTCTCGGCCGCCATGATGCTCGACTGGCTCGGCGAGCGGCACGGCCAGGACAACATGGTGGCGGCCGGCGCCACGCTCGAGCGCGCCGTCGACCTCGCCTTCGCCGGCGGGGCGGTGCCTCAGGACCTCGGCGGCCGGCACACAACCAGGGAACTGGCGAAGGCGGTCATCGACCAGCTCGACACCGCTTCCCGCACCACCGCCTGATCCGGCGCCCCGGGCAAGACTTCCGGCATCCCGGCAGTAGGAGCCGCCCCGCCGGGCTGCTAGTCTCCGCTCGCTCGCCACAGGGAGCGAGACGCAGAACCCGGAAGGACGCCGATGCCGAAGACCGCCAGGGACATGGTCGCCGAAGCCAATGCCGTCGTGCCCGCCATCACGCCCGCCGAGGCGAAGGCGCTGCTCGGCGACCCGAACACCGTCGTCGTCGACGTCCGCGACGCGCCCGAGGTGGCGGCCTCCGGCAAGGTCAAAGGTGCCCTCCACATCTCGCGCGGCATGATCGAGTTCCGCGCCGACCCGTCCTCGCCCGCCCACGAGGCGAAGCTGAGTCCGGAGAAGACCGTGATCGTCTACTGCGTCTCCGGCGGCCGCTCGGCGCTGGCCGGCAAGGCGCTGCGGGAGCTCGGCTTTACCGACGTCCGTAATCTCGGTGGCTTCAAGGGGTGGGTCGAGAGCGGCGGGGAGATCGATCCGCCGGCCTGAGTCGACCTGCGCTATAGCTGGCCGAGGCCGTGGCGTTCCAGCAGCTCCACCAGCATCCGGCCGTTGCGCTGCCGGTGGGTGTGGTGGATGCGCCAGGCGGTTTCGGGGTCGCGGCGCTCGATGGCGTCGACCAGGGCGCGGTGGTCGTCGTTGGAGCTCACCGGGCGGGGGCGCAGGCGAAGCGTCAGCTTCCGCACCCGGTGCGACTGGTCCATGAACTGCTCGATGATCGCCCTCAGCCGCTCGTTGCCGCAGGAGGCGAGGATGACCCGGTGGAAATGGTCGTCGGCCCGGGCCCAGGCGTCGAGGTCGTCGGCGGCGAGTGCCTCGTCCATCTCGGTGACGGCCGATCTGAGCTCGGCCAGGTGCTCCGGCTGCGCACCCTCGCGGGCGATCTGGGCGGCGGCTTCCGCCTCGAGTGCGGTCAGTATCTGGTAGATCTCGCGCATGTCGTTGGCGGAGACCGGCAGCACGCGCATGCCGTGGCGCGGCCGGACGTCGATCATGCCTTCGCGGGCGAGGCGGATCAGCGCCTCGCGCACCGGCGTGCGGCTCATCTCGAGCAGGGCGGCCAGCTCCTGCTCCAGCATGATGCTGCCGGCCGGGATCTCGTTCTCGAGGATCCGGCTCTTGATCTCCCGGTAGGCCCGCTCGGCGAAGGTGACACGCCCCGGCGCCTCGTCGATGACGCTCGCCATCTCAAAGCCTCACCAGCCGGCCTTCGGCGGAGGAGCGGTAGACGGCTTCCTCGATCCTGAGGTTGGCGAGATAGTCGCCGGCCGTGTTGACGACCTCGCCCCTGCCCAGGAAGTGGTCGACCACGTGCTGCTGGAACGCCCGCACGCTGTCCCCGGCAAAGCCCGTGTCCTGCCATTCGTAAGCGATGGCCGTCTCCTCGTTGCTGCCGAAGCCACGATGAAAGAGATTGCCGTCGCCGTCGAGCCTGATCACGCCCTTGTCACCCTCGACCAGGAGCTCGCCCATGGTCAGTCGGCGGTTCTTCGCCGGGTGGTCGACCAGCCGGTTGCCGTCGAAGAGGGCCCGCCGGTTGCCGTCGAACTCGAAGAGGATGACGCCGGCATCCTCGCCGGCGATGGCCGGGTTGAGGCGCACCAGCCGGGCCAGCACTGCCTCGGGCTCGCCCAGGAGAAAGCGGAAGACGTCGATGAAATGGATCACCGTCTCGTGGACGAGAAAGCGCTCCATCTGCTGGAAATAGGGCTGGCGGTCGAGATAGGCGCGCGGCCCCTGGCCGTCGCCGGGGCGCAGGCGGAAGCTCACCTGGTAGAGCTCGCCGACCCGCCCGGCTTCGAGCTGCCGCCTGATCTCCATGTGCCAGGGCTCGAAGCGGAAATTCTCGTGGACGACCAGCAGCGTCTCCGCCGCCTCGGCGACGCCGACCATCTCCTCCGCCTCGGCGAGCGAGCGGCAGAAGGCCTTCTGGCAGATGGTCGCCACGCGCCGCGCCCTGGTCTCGCGAATGAGCGCGGCATGGGTCGCGGGCGGGGTGGCGATGTCGACGAGGTCGGGGCGAAGCTCGTCCAGCATGCTTGCCGGGTCGGTGTGCCAGGACGGCACGGCGAAGCGCTCCGCATAGGCCCTGGCCCTGGCCTCGTCCCGGTCGCAGACGCCGACCAGCTCGACCTCGGGGATCCGCTGCCAGGCGTCATGGTGGAAGGCGCTGAAATAGCCGGCGCCGATGGTCGCGACCCGAAGCTTCTTCATTCGTCGTCTCCAAGCGGGTCGCCGAGCCGGTTCCAGAGCCTGCCGAGCTTGTGCTCCCAGTGTACCGGCACTGCGCCGCGGACGGGGCCCTCGACCAGCACGAGGCTGTCGCCGAGCAGGCAGCCGAGGCAGATCGTCCGGCGGTCGGCGCCGGTGAAGGCGAGACTGGAGATGTTCTTCAAGGGCCCCGCCGGCACGTGGTCGAGCAGGGTGCGATCGAGCTCGCCCGCCCGGTAGGCGCTCTCGACGGCCGCCACATGGTCCGTCTCCACCTGCTCGAGCATGACCTCCTGGCGGCCCTCGGCGTCGACCCGGATCACCCGGTTGCTGACGATGCTGGTGATCCAGATGTTGCCCTCGTCGTCGAAGGTCAGCCCGTCCGGATAGGTGCCGTAGCCGAACTCGGCGACGGTCTGGCGCTCGCCCAGGCCCTTTGCACCCAGGGGAAAGCGGCTGAGCCGCCGACCGAAGGTCTCGTTGACGTAGAGCCACTGCCCGTCCGGCGAGACTAGGCATTCGTTGGTGTAGCCCAGATCGTCGGCGACGATCCGCGCCCGCCCGTCGGCCACGAGGACGATGAAGCCGTCGGCCACATCCGGGCGCGCCGCCTGGTGGCGCGGAATGTGGCGGGTGCTCACCGTCACCCAGAGCCGCCTCTCGACATCCAGATGCACGTAGTTGGCAGGCGGCAGGGGACGCCCCTCGACCTCCAGCAGGACCGGCTCGACCGCACCGTCGGGCTGCAGCCGCCAGATGCCGCCCGTGTCGGCGCCGAGCTCGGCCAGGAGGAAGCTGCCTCCCGGCTCGAGGGCGATGCCGTTGGGGCGGAGATGACGCGGCGCCTCGCGGGCGAGGTGACGGTCGACGCGGCCATCCGGGTGGACGATCGCCACCCCGCCCTGGTCCGTCCAGTCGGCGGCGAAGAGCAGGCCCGAACGATGCGCCAGCACGCATTCCGGGCGCACGAGGCCGGTGCCGAGCGGTCTAAGCCTGGCGGGATCGAGCATGGGAATTGCGCATTGACCGGGCTCCAGATTTAC
>CAZGUW010000334.1:0-5103 GCA_964528705.1 uncultured Geminicoccaceae bacterium | reverse complement strand
CGGTGCCGGCGTCGTCGCCGAAATCATCAGCTGACAACCCATAGCGGGTAGCGGGCGGGCACGTTCTCTCGGAGGGGCGTCAGCAAGGGGCTTGCCCTTTTCCGGTTGACGCCTTAGAGACACGGGCTCGCCCGGCGGCGCGTGCCGCCGGCGCGGGCTGTCGTCCTCGTTCCTGGGCGATGTCGACCCGGCGAGCCGCCGGAGGAGTGTAGCTCAATTGGCAGAGCACCGGTCTCCAAAACCGGGGGTTGTGGGTTCGAGTCCCTCCACTCCTGCCAGTCGGCTGGCCTAGCTGAAATCAGAGTGGATCCAGATGGCGAAGACGTCGCCCGCGCAGTTCGTTCGAGAGGTCAGGCAGGAGATCAGCAAGGTCACCTGGCCGACCCGCAAGGAGTTGATCGTCACGACGATCAGCGTGCTCGTCATGTCAGCCCTGGCGGCGCTCTTCTTCTTTCTGGTGGATCAGGTGATCGCCTTCAGCATCAAGTTTCTCCTGGGGCTCGGCGGCTGATGGCGGCGCGCTGGTACATCATCCACGTCTACTCCACCTTCGAGCAGAAGGTGAAGGAGGCGATTCTCGAGCAGGCGGAGCAGAAGGGCCTGGCCCGGCTGATCGAGGACATCCTCGTCCCGTCGGAAGAGGTCGTCGAGGTGCGCCGCGGCAAGAAGGTGGCGACCGAGCGGAAGTTCTTCCCGGGCTACGTGCTGATCAAGATGGAGCTCAACGACGAGACCTGGTCGCTGGTGCGCAACACCGCCAAGGTGACGGGCTTCCTCGGCGCCGGCGGCAAGCCGCAGCCGATCCCCGATGCCGAGGCGGAGCGGATCCAGGCCCAGGTGCAGGAGGGCGTCGAGCATCCGCGCCTCTCCGTCTCGTTCGTCAGCGGCGACCGCATCCGGGTCACCGACGGGCCGTTCAGCACGTTCGAGGGCACCGTCGAGGACGTCGAGGAAGGCAAGGGCCGACTCAAGGTTTCCGTCTCGATCTTCGGCCGGTCGACGCCGGTCGAGCTGGAATTCTCCCAGGTCGAGCGCATCTAGCGAAGGTCGCCGGCCGCGGGGTCGGCGTGGCAGCGGGAGCGTCGCCGTGGCGGCGCGCATGCACCGCGAAGAGGAGTGCCGTGAATGGCGAAGAAGATCACCGGTTACATCAAGCTGCAGGTGCCGGCCGGCAAGGCCAACCCGTCGCCGCCCATCGGGCCGGCCCTGGGTCAGCGCGGCCTGAACATCATGGAGTTCTGCAAGGCGTTCAACGCGGCGACGCAGGGCATGGAGCCCGGCATGCCGATCCCGACGATCATCACCGCCTTCGGTGACCGCACCTTCACCTTCGTCACCAAGACGCCGCCGGCCAGCTACTTCCTGAAGAAGGCGGCCGGCCTCGGCAAGGGCGGCCAGACCCCGGGCAAGGCCGTCGCCGGCAAGGTGACCGTGGCGCAGTGCCGCGAGATCGCCGAGAGCAAGATGAAGGACCTCAACGCCGCCGACCTCGATGCCGCGACGAAGATGATCGTCGGCTCGGCCCGGTCGATGGGCCTCGACGTGGTGGAGGGCTGATCCCATGGCCAAGACGGGCAAGCGACTGAAGGCGGCCGCTTCCGGCATCGATCGTCAGAAGCACTACGACCTCGGCGAGGCGATCACCGCGATCAAGGGTGCCGCCACCGCCAAGTTCGACGAGACGATCGAGATGTCGATCAATCTCGGCGTCGATCCCCGCCACGCCGACCAGATGGTCAGGGGCGTGGTCAATCTGCCGCACGGCACCGGCAAGACGCTCCGCGTTGCGGTCTTCGCCAAGGGTGACAAGGCGGAGCAGGCGCAGGCCGCCGGGGCCGATATCGTCGGCGCCGACGATCTCGCCGAGAAGGTGCAGGCCGGGCAGATCGACTTCGACCGGGTGATCGCCACCCCGGACATGATGCCGCTGGTCGGCCGGCTCGGCCGCATCCTCGGCCCGCGAGGCCTGATGCCGAACCCGAAGCTCGGCACCGTGACGCCCAACGTCGCGGAGGCGGTCGAGGCGGCCAAGGGCGGCCAGGTGCAGTTCCGGGTCGAGAAGGCGGGCATCGTCCATGCCGGCATCGGCCGGGCGAGCTTCGCCGCCGAGCAGCTGGCGGACAACGCCAGGAGCTTCGTCGAGGCGGTCAACCGCGCGAAGCCCACCGGTGCCAAGGGCACCTACCTCAAGCGGGCCCATCTGAGCTCGACCATGGGCCCGGGTGTGAAGCTCGAGGTGGCGAGCCTCGTCGTTGCCAGCCCGGCTGCCGAGTAGGCCGCCGGGAACTGGTAAAGAAACTGCTTGCGAGAGTCGACGAGGCGGCTATGCTGCGCGCTCCTGAGAACAGCGGGTCTACGGGTCTCCGCCACTCATCCAAGCGGATGAGTGGGGTCGCGCGTGGGCTTTTTGTCGCCTTCGTCTCACTCGTGCCGGCGGGCAACGCAGCGGTGGCCATGGGTCGCCGGGCGTGCCCGCATTCCTGTTGAAATTTGGAGGCCGTCCGTGCTCCGCGCCGAGAAAACCAGGATCGTCGACGAACTCGGTTCCATCTTCAAGGAAGCCGAAGTCGTTGTCGTGACGCACTACATGGGCATGACCGTGGCCGAGGTTACCGATCTCCGGCGGCAGATGCGTGACGTCGGCGCCAGTTTCCGGGTGACCAAGAACCGCCTGGCGAAGCTGGCCGTGGTCGACACCGCCTATGCGCCGCTCGGCGAGCTGCTCACCGGGCCGACCGCGATCGCCTACTCGCCCGACCCGGTCGCGGCGCCGAAGGTGATCTCCGCCTTCGCCAAGAAGAACGACAAGCTGAAGATCGTCGGTGGCGGCTATGGTGGCAATCTGCTCGAT
The DNA here is from genome assembly GCA_964528705.1 of uncultured Geminicoccaceae bacterium. GTDB lineage: Bacteria > Pseudomonadota > Alphaproteobacteria > Geminicoccales > Geminicoccaceae > SLRI01. The sequence goes on along the minus strand of CAZGUW010000334.1, from coordinate 2,252 downwards.
GCCGCCGCCGTGCAGACCCTGGCCGAGCTGCCGTCGCTCGACGAGCTCCGTGCCAAGCTCCTCAGCCTGATCAATACCCCTGCGACCCGCCTCGCCGGCCTGCTGCAGGCCCCCGGCGGCCAGATCGCCCGCGTGCTCAAGGCCAAGGCCGAGCTGGGCTGAACCGAACCGATTGCCGTGGCCCGATGGTTGGGCCGACCGACCTTGCAAGACCCGTTGGAGGATGACCGAAATGGCTAATCTGCAGCAGCTGGTGGACGATCTCTCGAGCCTGACCGTGCTCGAGGCCGCCGAGCTCTCGAAGTTGCTCGAGGAGAAGTGGGGCGTCTCGGCTGCGGCCCCCGTCGCCGTGGCCGCCGCTGGCGGTGGCGCTGCCGTGGCCGCCGAGGCTGCCGAGGAGCAGACCGAGTTCGACGTGATCCTCGCCTCTGTCGGCGAGAAGAAGATCAACGTCATCAAGGAGGTCCGCGCGATCACCGGTCTCGGCCTCAAGGAGGCCAAGGACCTGGTCGAGGCGGCGCCGAAGGCGGTTAAGGAAGGCGCCTCCAAGGAGGATGCCGAGAAGTTCAAGAAGCAGCTCGAGGAGGCCGGCGCCACCGTGGAGGTCAAGTAAGATCGACACAGGCGCGGCGAGCGTCCGACGCGCATCCGGACCGGGCCTTGCGGCCCGGAACGTTGGCGCGCGTCAGCTGGCGCAACCAGTCGTCGCAGGAATATCTGAACAGGGAAGGCGGCTGCAGCTCAAGGCTGCGGTCCGCCTTTCTGTCGTTGCGCCGGTCCGCTGAGGCGGCCCGGCGACATGGGCGTCGGGTGAACCGGCGGCCCGACATGGGAAACGGAAGTCAGTGATGGCAGAGGCGAAGACGGCGCGTAAGCGGATCCGCAAGAGCTTCGGTCGTATTACGGAAGTCACGACGATGCCCAACCTCATCGAGGTGCAGCGGCAGAGTTACGAGTTCTTCCTGCAGATGCACACGGTGCCGGGTGACCGGGAGCTGGCGGGGCTGGAGGAGGTCTTCCGTTCGGTCTTTCCGATCAAGGACTTCGCCGACCGGGCGGCGCTCGACTTCGTGAAGTACGAGCTCGAGGCGCCGAAATACGATGTCGACGAGTGCCACCAGCGCGGCCTGACCTACGCGGCGCCGCTCAGGGTGACGCTGCGCCTGATCGTCTGGGACATCGACGAGGACAGCGGTGCGCGCAGCGTGCGCGACATCAAGGAGCAGGACGTCTACATGGGCGACATGCCGCTCATGACGGACAACGGCACCTTCGTCGTCAACGGCACCGAGCGCGTGATCGTCAGCCAGATGCACCGCTCGCCGGGCGTCTTCTTCGACCACGACCGCGGCAAGACGCACAGCTCGGGCAAGTTCCTCTACTCGGCCCGGGTCATTCCCTATCGCGGCTCCTGGCTCGACTTCGAGTTCGACGCCAAGGATCTCGTCTATGTGCGCATCGACCGGCGGCGCAAGCTGCCGGCGACGACACTGCTGCTCGCCCTCGGCCTCGACGCCGAGTCGCTGCTGGCGCACTTCTACAACGAGATCGCCATCCAGCGCTGCGGCCAGGGCTGGAAGATCGCGCTTCGCCCCGAGCGGCTGCTCGGCCAGAAGCTGACCAGCGATCTCGTGGACGCCGAGTCGGGCGAGTCGCTGGCCGAGGCCGGTACCAAGGTGAGCCCCCGTCTCCTGCGGCGGATCGAGGAGAAGAAGGTCACCGACCTCTATCTCTCCGCCGAAGACGTGGTCGGCCACTTCATCGCCCGCGACCTCGTCAACATGGAGAACGGCCTGGTCCACGCCGAGGCCGGCGAGGAGATCACCGGCGAGCTGCTCGGCCGCCTCGCCGAGCTCGGCATCGACGAGCTGCCGCTGCTCGACATCGATCATTCGACCATCGGCCCCTATATCCGCAACACGCTGGTGCTCGACCGCTCGCACACCCGCGAGGAGGCGCTGCTCGACATCTACCGCGTGCTGCGCCCGGGCGAGCCGCCGACGCCGGAGACCGCCGAGGCGCTCTTCGCCGGGCTCTTCTTCGACCCGGAGCGCTACGACCTCTCGCCGGTCGGCCGCGTCAAGATGAACGCGAGGCTCGGCCTCGAGACCGACGACACGGTGCGCGTGCTGCGCAACGAGGACATCCTCGCCGTCGTCAAGCACCTGGTCGAGATCAAGGACGGTCGCGGCGAGATCGACGACATCGACAACCTCGGCAATCGCCGGGTACGGTCGGTCGGCGAACTCATG
>CAZGUW010000333.1:0-5109 GCA_964528705.1 uncultured Geminicoccaceae bacterium | reverse complement strand
GGACCTGCTGCCGCCGGAGCTCGTCTGGCGGAAGAAGGCGCAGTTCGACGAGGGATCGGGCACCGTCGACGCCCTGACCCCGGCGCTGATGCAGCTCGCCGGCGCCGGCTCACCCCTGGACCGGGAGCAGGAGGCCGCCCTCTACGAACGGCTGCTGCGCCAGCGCTACGCCCGGCCCGAGCGCATCCTCGCCAATGCCGGCGCCTGGGCCGCGGGACGGGTGGACCGGGCCGTGGTGTGAGCCCGTAGAGCCGGCCGGCGCCTGCGCTCAGCCCCTGTATTCGAGGATGAAGAGCCCGCCATTGTCGTCGTTGGTGGAGACGGGGTGGCCTTGCCCCGCTTGATCGCGTCAGGCGGCCGTGAGCTTGACCTTGCCGACAGCGTCGAGCTTCGCGTGCTTTTTGGCCTGCCACAGGTCGTATTTGCCTTGCATGGCGAGCCAGCTCTCGGGTGAGCGGCCCAGCGCCTTCGCAAGGCGCAGCGCCATCTCGGGACTGATGCCGCTCCTGCCGAGGAGAATGCGGTTCAAGGTGGAAGCGGCTACCCCGAGCGCGGCCGCAAGCTCACGGCCGCTCAGCTCGTTCGGCTCCAGATAGACCTCGGTGATGAACTCACCTGGATGCGGGGGATCGTGCATGGCCATCAGTGGTAGTCCTCATAGTCCAGAACATAGGCGTGCCCGTCTCTGAACACGAAGGTCACGCGCCAGTTGCCGTTCACCCAGACCGACCAGCGGCCTCGATCCGTCCCTTTCAAGGGATGCAGGCGGAACCCGGGAACGTCCATATCGTCAATGGACTGAGCCGTGTCCAGCGCAGCCAGCAGCATCCGAAGCCGTTTGGCGTGATGGGGCTGGATTCCCGCGACGCTTCCCGTTTCAAAGAACTTCCTCAAGCCTTTGTGCCGGAACGACTGGATCATCCCTGCAATGTAGCGTGTTGCGCACCATACAACAATGGGCAGAATGTGGAGAGGCAGCGTCTGCCCGTCCCTTCTCGCAACTTTGCGGCGGTGTTCGCGACAGGCACCGCCGCCCAAAAAACCGGTTGGGCGTGGGTAAGATCATTTTACCCACATTCTTCTCAACCCTGATATTCCAGGATGAAAAGCCCGCCATTGTAGTCGTTGCTGTAGACGAGGCCCTGCTTGTCGACGAAGACGTCGCAGGACTGGATGACCTTCTTCCGATTTGGCCGGTGGTCCATGAGCTTCTTCGGCTCGGGCGGGACCCAGACGCCGGTTTCTTCGGGGCGGAACTCGTTGGTGATGTCGAAGACGCGGACGCCGGCGTTCTGGTAGGTCGTGAAGATCAGCTCGGAGCTGACCAGGCCCTCGGGGCGGTTCTCGTAGAGATTGTGGGGGCCGAAATGGCCGCCCTTGGCGACGTAGTCGGCCTCGGTCGGCTGCGGGAAGGTGGAGAGGCTGACCGGGTTCGCTGGCACGCGGATGTCCATCATCCAGATGTGCTTGACCCCGTCCTCCTGGTGGTCGAGCACGGCCTCGTCGAGCACGACGAGGAGTTCGCGGTCGGGGAGCGGCAGGCAGTTGTGGGTGCCGCCGCCGAAGGGGGGCGACCAGTTCCTGTGGACGACGAGCTCGGGCCAGGAGCGGTCCTTGACGTCGATCACGACGAGCCCGGCGTCGCGCCAGGCGGCGTAAGCCGTGTCGCCGTGGATGATGGCGTGGTGCAGGCCGAAGCGGCGGGTGGGCTCCCAGGTGGGGGTCTCGCCGCCGGCGGTGTGCATGCCGGGCAGCCAGTAGCGGCCGGCCTCCTTCGGGTTCGTGGGGTCGGCCATGTCGATGGTCATGAAGATGTAGTCGGTAAAGCCGTCGAGGAGGGCCGAGACATAGGCCCAGCGGCCGCCCGTGTACCAGATGCGGTGGATGCCGCCGCCGTCGACCGGCATGAAGCCGATCTGCCGGGGCTCGCCCGGGTTCGCGATGTCGTAGACCGCCATGCCGGCGGTCCAGTCGCGGTCGGTGCTGGGCTTCGCGGCGGTGCCCACCTTGTCGCCGAGCGAGCCCTTGTAATAGGCGTGCTCGTCGGCGAACTCGGCGGCAGCGAACATGTCCTTGGCGTTGATGACGAGCAGCAGGTCGTCGGCGGTCTGCAGGTGGATGTTCCAGGTATTGGCCGGGGCCGCGTGGTAGCTCACGGGCTTCGGGTTCTTCGGGTCGCGCACGTCGATGACGCTGAAACCCTTGGAGAACATGTGGCCGGTATAGGCGAAGCCTTTCCAGACCATGAGCTGGACGCCGTCGGCCCGGCCGCCCTGGTCGCTGTGACCCACCAGGCGCATGTTCCGGGCGAAGTCGGGTTTCGGCAGGTCGTGCTGGGCCATGTCTTTCATTCCTTGCGCGAACGGGCGCCCGGTTGGGCGCCCGCCGCCGTCATCATTGATCAGTTGACGCCCCAGATCTTCCTGTAGGCGTCGGTGTAGCCGTTGTCGGGGTCGTAGATGTTGTCCGGCCCGCCATCGAAGGCGATGTTGTCGGGCGTGAAGAGATGCGGCGGCGCGACGTAGCCGCTGTCCTCCTCGCCGGCGAGCGCCCGGTTGGCCTCGTCGACCACCTGCCAGCCCTGCAGCCGGAGCGGCTCCGCCACGGTGCCGACCTGGTACTGGACGTCGCGGATCCGCGGGAAGGCGGCCTCGCTGCCGTCGCCGGCCGAGATGTTGCGCGGGTTGCCGTCGCCCTCGATGCCGGCCGAGGCGAGCGACGGGGCCATGAAGTCGAAGGTCAGATCGTTGATGCTGAGCGCATGGGTCCAGCTGTCGCCGTAGCGCTGCAGGAGCGCCGTCGTCATCTGCGGCATGCGGGTCGCGGTGTCGCTCAGGGGCGTGTCGACATATTCGAGCAGGGTGCAGGTCTCGCACGCCTTGATGATCTCGGCCATGGCATCGGCCTTGGCGACGGCGATCTCGTAGACGCTGTCGGTGAAGACGACGGCACCGGCCTTGCCGTCGCTCTCGGCCACGGCGAGCGAGGCGGCGGCCCTGGCGACGTCGAGCGGGTCCGTCGTGATGTTGGTGAAGATCGGCAGGGTGTCGTGCGGCCCGGCCTTGGCATAGGAGTGCCAGCCGACCAGCACGATGCCGGCCGCGGCCGCTTCCTCGATGGCGGCAGCCTGCTCGTTGGCGTCGATGCCGCCGAGCACGATGACGTCCGGCTGCAGCGCCATGGCCTGGCTCAACGCACTCGAGCGGGCCGAGACCGTGCCCTGGCCGTCGAGCTCCCGGTAGGTCCAGCCGGCGACGCCCGCCGCCTCCTCGACGGCAACGCCGACGCCGCGGGCACCGCCGTTGCGCTGGTCGGTCGAGACGTAGACGATGCTCTTGCCGGACTCGACGGCGGGCCCTTCGGTCGGGCCGTCCCAGGGCGGGTTGGGCTTGCTCGCGGCCTCGACATAGGCCTTGGCGTCGGAGACCGCGTCGGCCTCGGCCGGGGCGGTCCAGGCGGTCTGGCCGAGCAGTGTCGCCGCCAGTGCCGCGATGAGTGTCCTATGCATTATCGTTGCCTCCCGGTTGTGGTTGGTTGGATTGCCTGGCGAGTGAGCGGACGGTCGAGCGTTTGCGCTGGGCGTAGCCGGCGAGGCCGATCGCCAGCACGAGCGTGACACCGTTGAAGAGCGGCTCGACCCAGAAGGCGCCGCCGAGCTGCTGGATGCCGGAGATGCCGACAGCGAGCACGGCGACGCCGACGATGGTGCCCCAGACATTGACCCGGCCGGGCTTGATGGTGGTCGAGCCGAGGAAGGTGCCGACCAAAGCCGGCAGCAGGAACTCGAGCCCGACGCTGGCCTGGCCGATGCGCAGCTTGGCGGCGAGCACGACGCCGGCGACGGCGCAGATGAAGCCCGAGGCGACGAAGGCGCCGACGACGTAGCTCCGGGTCGGGATGCCGTTGAGGGCGGCGGCCCGAGGGTTGGCGCCGATGGCGTAGAGGTAGCGGCCGATGGGCAGGTATTCGGCGATCACCCAGAGCACCAGGGCCACGATCAGCACGTAGTAGGCGGCGATCGGGATGGCGAGGATCTGGGTGGTGTAGAGGCCGGTGAAGCCCGGTGGCAGCGAGCCGATGATCTGCCGGCCCTCGGTGTACCAGAGGGCCAGGGCGTAGAGCACGGTGCCGGTGCCGAGCGTGGCGATGAAGCTGTCGATCTGCGCCATCTCGACGAGCAGTCCGTTGAGCAGGCCGAGCAGGCAGCCGAGCAGGAGCACGATCAGCACGGCCATGGGCCAGCTCAGGCCGAGCTGGGTCTGCAGGCTGATGGCCAGCACGTGCCAGAGGACGATGCCGTAGCCGACGGTGAGGTCGATCCGTCCGGTCATCATCGGGATCATCGCGGCCAAGGACAGCAGCGCGATGATCGCCTTGTCGCCGAGGATCGAGCGGAGATTCAGCAACGTCGGGAAGGTCTGCGGCAGGATCAGCGAGAAGAGGATGATGAGCGCCACCATCAGGATCGGCAGGCCGTAGACCGGCAGGAGCCGGGCCAGGCGCTGCGCCGTCCCGACCCCGGCGAGGTCGGCGCGGGTCGGCTCCAGCGCGTTGGAGCGAAGCGACTGCATCTAGTCGAGCCCTCTCGTCGCAGCTTCGTGGTCATTGCCGGTGACCGCCGAGGCGGCATGCAGCACGCTCTCCTGGCTCAGCGCGTCGCCGGCGAGCTCGGCGGTGATCCGGCCGCGGCCGAAGACGAGGGCGCGGTCGGCGATGCGCTCGACCTCCTCGAAGTCGGTGGAGACGACGATGACGGCGGTGCCGGCCCGGCGGGCGGCTGCCAGGAGCTCGTAGATCTCGATCTTGGCACCGACGTCGACGCCGGCCGTCGGCTCCTCGAGGATCAGCACCGGGGCACCGATCGCCAGCCAGCGGGCCATCACGATCTTCTGCTGGTTGCCGCCGGAGAAGGTCTCGATCGGCCGCTCCGGCTCGTTGGGGCGGACGTCGAAGCGCTCGCCGAGGCCGGCGGCTTCCGCCTCCTCCTCGCTGCGGCGGCGCAGCTCGAGAAGGCGGCGGCCGCGCGCACCCGGGTTGGCGAAGAGGTTCTCGCGCATGGCGAGGCGGGCGAGCAGGCTCTCGTCGACCCGCTCGCCGGAGACGAAGGAG
>CAZGUW010000332.1:0-5117 GCA_964528705.1 uncultured Geminicoccaceae bacterium | reverse complement strand
GGATCAGCAGGACGACCAGGATGGCAAGCGCGAGGCGCCAGCCGTTCCGGTCGACCTTGCGCCGGAAGAAGGCGATGCCGGCGAGAAGCAGGATGAGCGGGCCGAGGAAGACGCCGGCGATCAGCCGGTGCGTCCATTCCAGCATCACCTGCCCGTAGGTGTAGCCGACCTCGCCCAAAGCCTCGAAAGCGCCAGGCGTCAGCACCCATTCGCCATAGCAGGTCGGCCAGTCCGGGCAGGATAGGCCGGAATTGGTCGAACGCACCCAGCCGCCCAGAATGATCAGACCGTAGGTGAGGACGACGCTGGCGAGCGCCAGCGGGCGCAGGGCTTTCATGCTGTGCTCTCCTTGCCGCGATTGGGGCCGCGGGCGAAGCCGAACGCGACGTAAACGGCGACGAGCGCGGCGCCCAGCCCATACCAGGTGATGGCGTAGCCGAGATGGTTGTTGGTCAGCGTCAGCACCGGCCGGTCGGCAATGGGCGGCGTGGTCTCGGTGGTTGTGGGGCTCCTGACCAGGGTCACCGGCGCCAGGGCCGACAGGTCGAGTGCGGTGGCGAGGGCCGCCGTGTCGAGCCAGTACCAGCGCCGCTCGGCCGGGCGGTTCTCGGGCCGGAAGGGCGGCCGGGACGCCAGGTGGTCGGCGCGCAGGATGCCGGTGACGGTGAGCGGACCCGGATCGCCCGGCTCCGCCAGGACGGCTTCGACCGGCTCCGGAATCCAGCCCATGTCGACGAGAACGGGCGCCCCCTCCCCGCGCTCCAGCGGCACCATCAGGCGGGCGCCGGGCTGGCCACCCCGCTGGCTGGTGCCGTAGGCGAAGGCGCGATCATGTAGCAGCGTGCCCTCGGCAGTGACCGGCCGGAGGTCGAGGTCCTGCATGGCGGCGGGGTCGGCCGGCAGCTTCACCGGGGCTGCGGCGAGGCCGGCCTCGGTCCGGCTGATGAGGTCGAGCTTCCACCCGAGGCGCTGCACCTGCCAGGTGCCGAGCACCATGAGGATGGCGAAGGCGACGATGGTGGTGAGGGTCAACGGCCAGCCGGGCCGGAAGCGGCGGCCCCTGATATCGGGCATGAGGCTCAACCGTCGGCGTCGAAATCGGTCCGGCGGTGCCGGTACTGGAGGGCGATCAGCAGACCCTTGAGGGGGCGCAGCAGGCCAATGCAGAGGGCGGCGGCGAGGGGCAGCCAGACCACCATGTGCAGCCAGAGCGGCCAGGCGTACTTGACCTCGACGACGAGGGCGGCCCCGACGACGAGGCCGCCGGCGATCATGATGATGAACGCGACCGGCCCGTCGCCGCTGTCCTGCCCGCCGAAGGTCGCCCCGCACGCCTCGCAGTGCTGCACGACCTCGAGGAAGCCCTTGAACAGGTGCCCCCGGCCGCAGGCGGGGCAGCGGCCGAGGAGGCCCGTCGTGATCGGTGACGGCTGGCCGGTCACGCGTTGCCCGGTTCGATCACTGGATGCCCGGCCATTCCCAGAACAGGCTGCCGCCCCACCAGTAGACGCAGACGAAGAGGAAGAGCCAGACGACGTCGACGAAGTGCCAGTACCAGGCCGCAGCTTCGAAGCCGACATGGCGGTCCTTGTTCAGCCGGTGGCGATAGGCGCGCACCGTGCAGACGAGGAGGAAGGTGGCGCCGACGAAGACGTGGAAGCCGTGGAAGCCGGTGGCCATGTAGAAGGCCGAGCCGAAGATCCCCTTGTCGATCGTCATGCCGAGATGAACGAGGTGGATGTACTCGTAGACCTGCATGCCGAGGAAGATGAAGCCGAGCACGACGGTGAGGGTCAGCGCCTTCTTGGTCGTGTCGTTGTCGCCGTGCAGCAGACCGTGATGCGCCCAGGTGACCGTGCAGCCCGAGAGCAGCAGGATCATCGTGTTGAGGAACGGGATCTCGAAGGCCGGGATGGGCTCGATGCCCTCCGGCGGCCAGGAGACGGGGAAGGTCTCCGGCGGGACGAGCGCGCCCCAGAAGAAGGCCCAGAAGAAGGCGAAGAAGAAGAGCACCTCGGACGCGATGAAGAGCACCATGCCGATGCGCAGCATCGAGGCGACCTTCTCGCTGTAGTCGCCGGCATAGGCTTCCTTGAGCACGTCGCGCCACCAGAGGAACATGGTGGCGATGACGCCGAGGAAGCCCAGGATGGCGACCCAGCCGCCAAAGCCGGAGCCGTGCATCCACATGACGCCGCCACCGGTCAACAGGAGTGCGGCGGCGCTGCCGACGAGCGGCCAGGGGCTCGGGTCGACGAGGTAGTAGTCGTGCTGCGGCCCGGCGTGCGCCCCGTGGGCACCGGCGTGAGTGGCTTCGGCCATGATCGGTTAGTCCCCCATTCTTAGCTGGGCTCGTCGCTCGGCAGGTCGACGCTTGCGGCCGCGCGGGCCGCGAGCGCCGCAGTCGCCTCGGCATCGATGAAGAAGGTATAGGAGAGAGTGATCTCGCGCACGTCCCGCGTGTCCGGATCGGTCAGGATCGCCGGGTCGACGAAGAACGAGACGGGCATGTCGACGCGCTCGCCCGGCTGCAGCACCTGCTCCTCGAAGCAGAAGCAGGCGACCTTGGCGAAGTAGCCGCCGACCTTGAACGGCGTGACGTTGTAGACCGCGCGGCCGACGATCGGCCGGTCGGCGTTGTTGGTGGCCTCGTAGAAGACGAGACGGTTCTCGCCGGGCAGGACCTCGACCGAGCGCTGCACCGGCCTGAACGACCAGGGCAGGCCGGGCTCGTGGTCGGCGTTGAAGCTCACCTCGATCGGCGGGCCATCGACGGCCTCGGGCAGCGCGTCGGCGGTCTGGGTGGTGCCGCCATAGCCGGTGACCCGGCAGAAGAGGTCGTAGAGCGGCACCGAGGCCGCAGTCAGCCCGAGCATGCCGGCGATGATGCCGACCCCGAGGAGCGCGGTGCGGCGGTTCTTCCTCGCATCCATCGCTCAGACCCCGCCCAGCTTCACCATGGTGATCAGGTAGAAGAGGACGACCAGCGCCAGAAGGACGAGGCCCACCGCGATGTTCTTGCCGCGCAGCCGCCGGCGCTGGTCCTGGCCGGTCGTCATGGCAGAAGCCAGAGTTGTGCGGCATGGTCGACGACCAGCGCCAGGAAGAGGCCGAAGAGGTAGACGATCGAGAATTTGAAGAGCCGCATCGCCTCGCGGTCGCTGGCGGTCCGCAGGACGCGCCACGCGCCGTGCACCAGCATTGTGGAGAGGACGGCGGCGGTGGCCAGATAAAGCCAGCCGGCCGTGCCGACCAACGTCGGCAGGAGGCTGATGACGGCCAGCAGCAGGCTGTAGCCCAGGATATGCCGGCGGGTCGTCGCGGCACCGGCGACGACCGGCAGCATCGGCACGCCGACATCGGCGTAGTCCTTGCGCCGATAGAGGGCGAGCGCCCAGAAGTGCGGCGGCGTCCAGAAGAAGACGATGAGGAAAAGCAGGACCGGCATGAGCTCGATCCGGCCGGTGACCGCGGCCCAGCCGATCATCGGCGGGAAGGCGCCGGCCGCACCGCCGATGACGATGTTCTGCGGTGTGCGCCGCTTCAGCCAGAGCGTGTAGACGAGGACATAGAAGGCGATGGTCAGCGCCAGCAGCGAGGCGGCCAGCCAGTTCACGGCCAGCGCCATCACCGTGACGCTGCCGATGGCGAGCGTGATGCCGGTGGCGAGCGCATCGGCGGCCGAGATCCGGCCGCTGGCGGTCGGCCGGAGCCGGGTGCGGACCATGACCCGGTCGATATCCGTGTCGTAGGCGTTATTGATGGCGGCGGACGCGCCGGCCCCGACGGCGATGCAGAGGATCGCGACGAAGGCGAGCAGCGGATGCAGGCTGCCGGGTGCGATGAAGAGGCCGACGCCACCGGTGAAGACGACGAGCTGCATCACGTTCGGCTTCAAGAGCCGCCAGTAGTCGATGAGCTCGGACTGCCCGGCCTGACGGCCGGGCAGCGTGTCGAGCTGCGCCTTCGAGAGCACGCGTGCCATGCCTGCCTCAGCGGACCTGCGGCAGCTCTTCGAAGGTGTGGAACGGCGGCGGCGAGCTCACCGTCCATTCCAGCGTCGTCGCCCCCTCGCCCCAGGGGTTGTCGGCGCACTTCGCCTTGGAGGAGAAAGTCCGGTAGAGCACGAAGATGAAGTAGAGGGCGCTGGCGCCGGCGATGAAGGCGCCGATCGAGCTGATCATGTTCCAGCCGGCGAACGCGTCCGGGTAGTCCGGGATACGGCGCGGCATGCCGGCGAGGCCGAGGAAGTGCTGCGGGAAGAAGGCGAGGTTGACACCGATGAAGGTGAGCCAGAAGTGCACCTTGCCCATGTGCTCCGGGTACTGGTGGCCGGACATCTTGCCGACCCAGTAGTAGAAGCCGGCGAAGATACCGAACACCGCACCCAGGCTCAGCACGTAGTGGAAGTGGGCGACGACGTAGTAGGTGTCGTGCAGCACCGCGTCCATGCCGGCATTGGCGAGCACCACGCCGGTGACGCCGCCGACGGTGAAGAGAAAGATGAAGCCGATGGCGAAGAGCATCGGTGTCTCGAGGCGTAGCGAGCCGCCCCACATGGTGGCGATCCAGGAGAAGATCTTGATGCCCGTCGGCACGGCGATGACCAGCGTGGCGGCGACGAAGTAGGCCTTCACGTCGACGCCCATGCCGACCGTGAACATGTGGTGCGCCCAGACGATGAAGCCGACCACGCCGATCGCGACCATGGCGTAGGCCATGCCGAGATAGCCGAAGATGGGCTTCTTCGCGAAGGTCGAGACGACGTGGCTGATGATGCCGAAGGCCGGCAGGATCATGATGTAGACCTCGGGGTGGCCGAAGAACCAGAAGAGGTGCTGGAACAGCACAGGATCGCCGCCGCCCCCCGGGTTGAAGAAGTGGGTGCCGAAGTTGCGGTCGGTCAGCAGCATGGTGATCGCACCGGCGAGCACCGGGACGGCGAGCAGCAGGAGGAAGGCGGTAACCAGGATCGACCAGGCGAACAGCGGCATCTTGTGCAGGGTCATGCCCGGCGCGCGCATGTTGAAGATCGTGGTGATGAAGTTGATGGCGCCAAGGATCGACGACGCGCCGCCAAGATGAAGGGCGAGGATCGCGAAATCCATGGCGATGCC
>CAZGUW010000331.1:3440-5125 GCA_964528705.1 uncultured Geminicoccaceae bacterium | reverse complement strand
GGGTGAGGACATGGACCAGCGTCGCCATCGCGGCCAGATCGCCGTCGAGCAGGCGGGGCGCGGCGGCGAGGAGCTTCGGCTCATCGATGCGCTGCATGTCAAACGGGCTCTCGGCGTAGGTGGTGTCGAGCAGAAGATGCGAGAGGAGCCAGTCGATCTGGGCCGTGCCGCGGCAGAGCGCATCGCCGAGCCCGGCCCGGGTGAGCCGCGGCGGGGCGGCGGCCAGCACCTCGAGGTCGAGGAAGACGCCGCGCGGCGCATGGGACGGCAGGCTGAGCTTGAAGTCGCCCCGGGTGATGGACGCGGTGCCGGTGACGTAGCCGTTCATCGAGGCGGCGGTGGCGAAGACGGCGCACGGGCGCCCGTCGGCGTGGGTGACGTGCTTGCAGAGGTCGTTCAGCGTGCCCGAGCCCACGGCCACGAGCGCATCACAATGCCGGGTCCGCTCGCGGAGGTCGGCTGCCGTCGCCTCGTCGGCGTGGGGATGGTCGAGGACCACCGGATGGCAGCCGGGCACCGCCCGGTCGACTCGCTCGCCGAGCACGTCCCGCGTGTTCTCGTCGCTGACCACCGCGATCGTACCGTCGAGCCCGATGCCGCGCAGGAGCTCCGCCTCTTGGCCGGCAAGGCTGGGTGCTGTGACAATGGCACGGATCGGGCAGCGGACGGGCTCTCCCGTCTCGATCGCCCGGTAGCGGCCGGCGACGAAGTCCTGGATGAGGGCGTCGCCGCTCTTCATGTACCGTCGGCCGTGCGCAGCCGAAAGGCGGCGAGCGCGGCCTGGGCCTCGCGGGTCGCCGGGTAGAGCGACCGGTAGATCTCGAGCAGCTCGCCGTAGAGCGCCAGACTTGCCGGCTCCGGCTCGATCCGGTCCTCGATCCGGCCGGTCATGGCGGCGGCCGCAGCGGCGGCGTCGGCGAACCAGCCGGCCCCCTTCGCGGCCGCGATCGCAGCACCCAGCGCCGTCGCCTCGACGGTTGCCGGCCGGGCCACCACCTTGCCCGTCGCGTCGGCGATGATCCGGCACCAGAGCTCGCTCCTGGCCCCGCCGCCGATGGTCACGAGCTCCTGGACCCCTTTGCCGGTGACCCGCTCGATCTCGGCGATGCCCATGGCCTCGTCGAGGGCGAGCCCCTCCATCATCGCCCGATAGAGATGGGCCTGGCCATGCGCCGAGGAGAAGCCGAGCATCAGACCGCGCGCATCCTGGTCCCAATAAGGGTTCATCACCCCGCTCCAGTAGGGCTGCAGGAGGAGCCCGCCCGAGCCCACCGGCAGCGCTGCGGCCGCGGCCTCGAGCGTGTCGTAGATGCCGGGCTCGGCGACCGGGTCGACGGCGAAGACGTTCTTGACGAACCAGTCGGTGAGGAACGTGCCGGTACGCACGCAGAGCTCGAGGATGTAGCCCTCGCCGGAAACGCTGGTCAGGGTCCGGAATGCCGGGTCGGTGGCGTAGGCGCCGCTGTAGACGCCGGAGACACTGGCGGTACCGAGGTTGAGATAGGCCCGGCCCGGCTGCAGCGTGCCGGTGCCGAGCCCGCCGGCCTGGCCGTCGCCGCCGCCGGCAATCACCAGCGTGCCGGGCTGGAGCCCCGTCTCGCTGGCCGCCTCGCCCGTCACCTCGCCGAGCACCGAGCATGGCTGCAGCGCCGTGGCGAACTGCTTCGCCTCGAGCTGCAGCGCCT
>CAZGUW010000331.1:0-3430 GCA_964528705.1 uncultured Geminicoccaceae bacterium | reverse complement strand
GGATCGGCTCGCTGTAGGCCTTGGCGGCGAGGTCGTAGACGCCGGTCGGGTCGGCGCTCGCCCAGCTCGTGCGGTTGAGACCGGTGAGCCGGCGGACGAGGAAACCGTGCACGTCGAGAAAATGAGCCGTGCGCCGGTAAAGCTCGGGCTCCTTCCGCATCATCCAGTGCAGGGCATAGACACAGGGTGTGGGGTCCGGCGTCTTGCCTGTGATCTCGCGCAGGCGGTCGCGGCCGAGCTTCTTCGCGAGCAGGACGACGTCGTCGCGGCCGCGCTCGTCGAGCCAGGTGATGGCCGGACGGAGCGGCGCGCCCTCGGCGTCGACCGGCACGAAGGTCTCGCGCTGGTTCGCTATCGCGAGGGCGGCGACGCGGCGCGTGTCGATCCGGCGGCCGAGCTCGGCGAGCGCCGTGCAGAGCGAGCGCCACCAGTCCAGCGCATCCTGCTCGTAGAAGCCGGGTGCCGGGTTGGCGAGCGGGATGGCGCAGCGCCCTTCGGCCACGAGATCGCCCGACCGGCCCCAGGCCGTGGCCTTGGTGGCGGTGGTGCTGCTGTCGATGCCGATGACGAGATCCTGGTCCATGGTCCCTCGCTGCCGCCGAACGGTGCCCGGTCAGCCGCCGCCGGCCCGGCCCAACAGGCTTTGCGGGCTGGTCCTTCCGGCCACGCGCGCAGTTTGCCGGATCATCGTCGCCTCCCGGCGAACTTTTGTTAATTCGGCAGCACAATCTTCGTCCATATCCGGAAGAGCGCCGTCACCTGTCAAGGGCCTGCGCATCGCCTCCCGGCCACGACCGGTCCCGATCGTACCTCAGTCCGGCTGGACCATGATCTTGAGGGCACGGTCCTCGTACCTGGCGAGCATCTCGAGCGCTGCCGGGACGCCGTCGAGTCCGATCCGGTGGCTGACCCAGGCCTCGGGGTCGAGCCTTCCCTCGGCGACGAGGCGGATGGCGCGCGGCAGGACGTGGTTCATGCGCCGGGAGAAGGTGACCTGCAGCTGCTTACGGCGTGGCGTCGACGCCTCGAACGTGTAGGCGTTGCCATCCGGGATGCCGACCACCACGACCCGGCCGCCGATCGTCGCCGCCGCCGCCGCATCGGCGAAGCCGGCCGGGCTGTTGGTCGCCTCGAGCACCAGATCCACGCCCCTGCCGGCGGTCAGCCCGTCGAGCTCGGCGACGCTGGCCACCGCCTTGCCGGCACCCAGCTCGAGCGCCTTCTCGCGGCGGTAGCCCACCGGGTCGACGACGATCGGCTCGGCGATGCCGGCGAGCCGCAGGAGCTGGAGGATGCCGAGCCCGATCGTGCCGGCGCCGAGCACCGCCACACTCTCGAACCACTGCGGCCGGGCGAGGTCGACGGCGTGGATGCACACACCCAGAGGCTCGAGCAGGGCCGTGGTGGAGGCCGAAAAATCCTCCGGCACGGCGTAGAGCTGCTGCGGCGCCAGCGCCACGGTCCGGGTGAGCGCACCATTAGTGGGCGGCCCGCCCAGCATCACTGTATGGGGGCAGAGATTGTGGTGGCCCGAGTGGCACCAGTCGCACCTCCCGCAAGCCCGGGCCGGCTCGATGGCGACCATCGCGCCCTCCTCGATGCCGCGCTCCGGCACGGCCTGGCGCACCCGCCCGGCCGCCTCGTGGCCCGGCACGAAGGGCTCGAGGATGACCTGCGTGCCGCCGATCCCGCCGTCCTTGTAGTAGTGCAGGTCGCTGCCGCAGAGGCCGACCGCCTCGACGTCGACCAGCACCTCGCCGGGGCCGGCATTGGGCACCGGCAGGTCGCCGAGGCGGATGTCGTAGGCGGCATGAATGAAGACGGCACGCATGGCGGGTCACCCGAGGCTCGAAGGCGGCGGGAACAGGAGATGCGCCGCGCCAGAGCGATAACCCCGATCGGCGCCGAGGCAAAGCACCGTCTCATGCCTCAGGCAGCGCGCGCCTGCGGCAGGGCGGCGGCGACGCCGGCGGCGACGTGCTCGGCGAGAGCGTCGAGCAGGGCCGAGCCGGCATCCCGCCGGCGCACCATGAGGATGGTCGCCTCGGGCAAGGGCGGCAGCCCTTCGGCGGCACCGAGCACGACGAGGCCGGGCCGCAGGCTGCTGGCGAGGATGGTGCCGACCGCGAGGCCGGTCTCGACCGCGGCGAAGACCCCGGCGATGCTCTGGTTGGTGTAGGCGATCCGCCAGTTCCGCCCGACGGCGTCGAGCGCCTCGATGGCATGCCGGCGAAAGCTGCAGGCGTCGTGGAAGACGGCGAGCGGCAGCGGGTCCTCGTCCTGGGCGCACTGGCAGGGGGCACCGATCCAGACGAGCGGCTCGCGGTGCAGGACGACCCCGTCGGTCTCGCCATGGCCCCGGGTGACGAGGGCGAGGTCGATCTCGCCCCGCTCGATCCGCCGGTTGGCCGCGTTGGAGGCGAGCGACAGCAGGTTGACGCGGACGCGCGGGTGGTCGGCCGCGAAACGCACGAGGATGCCGGGCAGGAAGGTGGCGGCGTAGTCGTCCGGTGCGGCGATCGTCACCTCGCCGTCCAGGGCCTGTCGATCGAAGGCGGCGAGCGCCTCGCTCTGCGCCTTGAGGATGCGCCGGGCGTGGCCGAGCAGCAGCTCGCCCTCGGGCGTGAGCCGCGCCTCGCGCCCGAGCTTCTGGAAGAGCTTCCGGCCGAGCTGCGCCTCGAGCCGGCGCATCTGCATCGAGACCGCCGACTGGGTGCGGTGCACCCGCTCGCCGGCGGCGGTGAAGCTGCCGGTCTCGGCAATGGCGACGAGGCTCTTCAGGCAGTCCGGATCGAGTGCCGTGGACATGGCGCCGCTCACCTCAATTCATCAATGATGATGATCGTTATCATAAAATCAATTCGTTGGATTGATCAACCTCGCATGCCGACATTCCGTGCAGTCGAACCTACAGGAATGGAGCCCAGGTCATGCTGCATCTGCCCCAGATCTCGCCCCTGCCCGGGCCGATCGACGATCTCGTGGCGCGGACCGCGCTGCGGCTCGTCGACTGGCTGCACGGCCGGCTGCGCCGGCGGGAGCCGACGCTTGCCTCGAGGCCGCTTCCCCCCGATCCTTGGCAGCGGATCAGGGGGTCGGGGAGAAGGCGACCATGGAAGAGCCACGCACCAAGAAGCTGATGAACGAGGCGGACGACATCGTCCGCGAGATGGTCGAGGGGGTGGCCGCCGTCCACCCCCGGATCGTTCGCCTCCACCCCGAGGACTGGCGCGTCGTGCTGCGCGCGGCGGACGAGCCGGCCGCCCGGGTCGGCATCGTGGTCGGCGGCGGCTCGGGGCACGAGCCGGCCTTCCTCGGCTATGTCGGCCGGGGCCTCGCCACGGCGGCCGTGATCGGCGACGTCTTCACCTCGCCGACGCCAGAGCCCATCCTGACCGCCGCCCGGGCCGCCGCCGGCCCCGAGGGCGCG
>CAZGUW010000330.1:0-5143 GCA_964528705.1 uncultured Geminicoccaceae bacterium | reverse complement strand
CATGAGCGTGGCGTTGTGGACGCCGCCGCCGCTCACCAGCACGCGATCGACCGGCATCGCGCGTTCGACATATGCCCGGACGGTGCGGGCCAGCGCCTCGGCGGTGAGGGCCGTGGCCGTGGCGATGAGGTCGCACCACTCGGCCTCACTCGCCGGGGCCACCCGGGCGACCAGCTCGTCGACGAACGCGTCGCCGAACTCCTCGCGGCCGAGGGAGCGGGGCGGCGGGGTCTGGAGGGCAGGCATGGAGGCCAGCTCGTCGAGCAGGCCCTGGTCGATGCGCCGGTTGGCGGCGAAGGCGCCGTTCGCGTCGTAATCCTGCCGGCCGCCGGTCATGCGCCGCACGAGGCCGTCGACGATCATGTTGCCGGGGCCGCAATCCATGGCCACGGGCTCGCCCCCACTGGCTGGCCCACTGCCGGCCGGGAGTGCCGTGAAATTGGCGATGCCGCCGATATTGAGCGCCAGAACTCCCTTACCCTGTTGGCCGAGGAAGAGCCGGTCGAAGATCGGCACCAGCGGCGCCCCGCTGCCGCCCGCCGCCACGTCGGCGCGGCGGAAGTCCGCGACGACGGGGCAGTCGAGCGCCTGGGCGAGGCAGGCAGGCTCGCCGATCTGCAGGGTGGTGAGGCGGTGCTCGTGATAGGAGGTTTGCCCGTGGCTGCCGACGAGGTCGACCGGACCTTGGCCACTCTCGGCGAGGAGGCCTGCCAGGGCCTCCGCCTGGAAGCGGCCGAGCGCCAGGTCGGCCCGGGCGAGCGCAGGCACGCCGGCATCCTTGGCGGCGAGCAGCGCCCTCCGGAGCTCCGCCGGCAGCTCCAGCGTGCGGCCCAGCACCAGCTCCGGCACGGCATCCAGCGTCGGGCGGATGCGGCAAAGCGCGACGTCCAGCCCGTCGACCGAGGTGCCGGTCATCAGCCCGGCGACGAGAAGCTCGGGCTTGTCGGCGAGGCGCTGCAGGCGGGCCAGCACGTCCAATCTCAAAAAGTCCCAGGATAGCCGAGCATGTCGCCAGAGGCCGGCTCGTCCGTGTCCTCGATCTCGTCATCGTCCATGGTCGCGAGCACGGCCCGCGCCAGGCCCATGGTGATCGGCCGGCGGGCGCGGAGCGAGGCGCGGTCGAGCTCCCGGACCAGCCGCCGCGCCGCGGCGAAGGAGCGCTCCATGTGACGGCTGAGATAGGCGATGACGCCGGGCGAGACGGCGAGCTGCCGGTCCTGGAGCTGCTTGACGAGAAGGGCGGCGAGCAGGGGATCGTCGGGCTCGTCGATCCGGCAGGACCAGGCGGTGCGCAGGCGCGAGACGAGGTCGGGCAGCTCCAGCCCCCAGTCGGCGAGCGGCCGGCTCGCAGTCAGGAGCAGATGCCCGCCCTGCCCCGCGATCAGGTTGTAGACGTGCAGGAGGGCGCGGTCGTCGCCCACCCGGTCGGCGTCATCGACCACGCAGGCGCGGCAGTTGCCGGCGAGGCCGTAGGGTGCGCGCTCCGCCCAGAGGCGGCAGCCGTCGAGCTGGCGGGCGCCGGTGCGCCGCGCCCAGATGCGCGCGAGGTGGGTGCGGCCGCAGCCGACCGGCCCCCAGACGATGAGCGCCGGCGCCGGCCAGGCGGGCCAGCGGAGCACGGCGTCCAGCGCCGCCTCGTTGGCGGGCGAGCGGAGGAAGTCCTCGAGCCGGTCGGCATCATCGAGCGGCAGGTCGAGAACCAGCTGGTTGGCGGCAAGGGTGGTCAGCATGAGGATCCGGATGTCGATGCAGGCTCAGACACGGGCCGCCGAGCCGTGGCTGCCCTTGCGGGCGAACCAGAGATAGGCCGCGAGCGAGGCGAGTGCCGTCAGCACGACGGCGGCCGCGGCCAGATAGTGCAGCGGACCGTGCGGCACGAGGCCGCCGGCTTCGGCCAGCAGCACGCCGAAGAAGAAGAACTGGGTCATGGTGCAGAGCTTGCCGATCAGCAGGGGCTCGAGGGGGCGGCTGCTGGCCAGGAGCTGCAGGCGGACGACGCCGACGGCGAGCGCCATGTCGCGGCCGACCACCAGCGCCACGAGCCAGAGCGAGGTCCAGCCCAGCGTGCCGGCGACGATGAAGAGGCAGCCGAGCACGAGCTTGTCGACCAGCGGGTCCAGCACCGCCCCGAATGCCGAGGCCGTGCCCGTGAGCTTCGCCACGGCCCCGTCGACCGCGTCGCTCACGGCCGCCACCGCGAAGAGCAGGAGGGCCGCCTCGTAGCGCGCATCGTCGATGAGCATCCAGATGGGCAGGACCGCGACCAGCCGGGCCAGGGTGATGGCGTTGGCGAGCTGCCGCCAGATCGCGGCGGCAGCACCGGCGAGCAGCCTGCGGCCGGCGTTCAGCCGGCGTTCCGGCCGGCCGTTCGCTGCAGCCGCCATCGCTCCGTTCCCTCGGACAGGCCCAGCCCGCGCGCCGCCAGGGCGCGCTGCAGCTGGTCGACATTGCCGATATAGTTGAGGACGAGTTCCGCCTCGGCCTGCGAGAACGCCATGACGTCGACCCGCCTGATAGCCGAGACCGCCTCGAGCCCGGAGCGGATCGCGGCCCACTCCTCGAGCCCGCCGAGCGGGGCCTCGACCTCGAGCTGCGCCAGGCTGTCGAAGGCGACGAGGTTCTCCGCCTTCCATTCGGCCTCGAGCTCGCCCATTGCCCGGCGCGCCGCCGCGGCCCAGACCTCCTCGGGCTCGCCCTCCATGGTGACCGTGAGCGGGCTCATGCTCGTCGGCCAGCCGGCGGCCCCGCCGAGCTGCACGTCGATCCGGGTGGGCGCCTCGACCGAATCCGGCGTGGCGGTCACCACGATGGCGCCGTCGGTACCGTAGCGCAGGTTCGCATCATCGAGCGCGGTGTCGGGGGCAGCGGCAAGCGACTGGCCGCCCAGGGTGCGCAGGTCGGTGAGGTCGCCGAGCGGCAGCACGATGTCGAGCAGGGTGTTGCGGCCGGATTCTCGCGCCCAGGCGTCGCGCCAGGCCGGCGCGCCGTCGAAGACCGAGAGCCCGCCGCCGGTGTTCAGGGCCGGCACCACGAGGAGCGGCGGCGGCAGGTCGACGGCGATGGGCACGCCGGTGCCCTCGAGGATGTTCTGCACGCCCTCCGCGTCGTAGGTCACCGCCATCTCCGCGACGTAGCGGGTGGCGGCCACGTTCTCCTCCTCGACCTGGTAGGCGGTGACGAGCGAGGCAGCGGTCTCGCTGCCGACCGTCGGCAGGCTGCTGTAGTGGCTCGGCAGGGTCAGCCGCTCGAGCAGCTCGCGAAGACCCTTCACCTGGGCGTCGGTCACCGCGGTCTCGCGGGCGAGCACCGCGTTCTCGGCGGTCACGTCGACGGCGATCCCGTTCACCGTGTAGGGATCGGCCAGGGCCTGGCCGGCAACCCCGGCGATGGTTGCGAGAAGCAGCCCGGAGAGCGCGATGGTGCGCTTTGCAAGTGCCATGATCTTCCCTAAGTTCCGCCCTGCGCCTGGAGACGACCGGCGCGCCGTGCGCGGTCGCAGAGATAAGGCGCGCCCTGTGCTCGATACAAGAGGAACGGGCAGTTTGACACAAGAGGAACAAGGCGGCGACGCCTATGCCCGGGCCGGGGTCGACATCGCCGCCGGCAACGAGCTGGTGCGGCGCATCGGGCCCCTGGCGGCGGCGACGGCCCGCCCCGGCACGATGGCGGCATTGGGCGGGTTCGGCGCCGTCTTCGATCTCGCCGCTGCCGATTTCCGCGACCCGCTGCTCGTCGCCGCCACGGACGGGGTCGGCACCAAGCTGCTGATCGCCGAGGCCATGGGCCGGCACGACACGGTCGGCATCGATCTGGTCGCCATGTGCGTCAACGACCTCGTCGTGCAGGGGGCCGAGCCGCTCTTCTTCCTCGACTATCTTGCCACGGGCCGGCTCGAGCTGGAGGCCGCGACCGGACTCGTCGCCGGCATCGCCAAAGGCTGTGCGCTGGCCGGCTGTGCGCTCATCGGCGGCGAAACCGCCGAGATGCCGGGCGTCTACCCGCCCGGCCGGTTCGACCTCGCCGGCTTCGCGCTCGGTGCCGTCGAGCGGGCGGAACTGCTGCCGAAGCCGGTGGCGGCCGGCGACGTCGTGCTCGGCCTCACTTCCTCGGGGCTGCACAGCAACGGCTTCTCGCTGGTCCGCCGGATCGTCGCCGAGGCCGAGCTCGCGCTCGATGCCCGCCCGCCCTGCGCCGCGGACCACTCGCTCGGCGAGGTGCTGCTCGAGCCGACCCGCAGCTGCGGCCGCAGCTGCCGCGCCGCACTTCGCCATGGCGGGGTCAAGGCGCTCGCCCACATCACCGGCGGCGGGCTCATCGAGAACCCGCCCCGCGTCGTTTCGGACGGCCTCACCATCCGCCTCGACGCCCATGCCTGGCACCTGCCGGCGGTGATGCGCTGGCTCGCCGGTGCCGGCGAGCTGGAGCCCCAGGACCTGGGGCGGACCTTCAATTGCGGCCTCGGCATGCTGCTCTTCGTCGAGCCGGCGAAGGCGGACGAGCTCCTGGCCCTGCTCGAGGCCCAGGGCGAGACGGCAGCGCGGGTGGGCAGCATCGAGGCCGGGAAGCCCGGCCCGGCCGAGGTCATCATCGAGGGAATCGAGACGGCATGGCAGCCGCCCGCGTCGCCGTCCTGATCTCGGGCAGCGGCAGCAATCTCGAGGCGCTGATCCGGGCGACCCGGAGCGGTGCGGCGGCCGGCGAGATCGTCCTCGTCGTCAGCAACCGGGCCGATGCCTTCGGCCTCGAGCGCGCCCGCCGGCAAGGCATCGCCACGGCCGTCATCCCGCACCGCGACTACCCCAGCCGCGCCGCCTTCGAAGCGGCGCTGCACGAAGCTCTGGTCGAGGCGGCCGTCGACATCGTCTGCCTCGCCGGCTTCATGCGCATCCTCGAGCCGGGCTTCGTCGAGAAATGGCGCGACCGGATGCTCAACATCCACCCGTCGCTGCTGCCCGCCCTGCCCGGCCTGCACACCCACGAACGGGCGCTGGCGGCCGGGGCGCTGGTGCATGGCTGCACCGTGCACCTGGTGCGACCGACCCTCGATGTCGGGCCGGTGCTGGTTCAGGGCGTGGTGCCGGTGCTGCCCGGCGACGACGCGGCAACGCTCGCGGCGCGCGTCCTCGAGGTGGAGCACGCCTGC
>CAZGUW010000329.1:0-5194 GCA_964528705.1 uncultured Geminicoccaceae bacterium | reverse complement strand
CCAGGGCTTCGGGGCGGCCGTCGGCAACATCATCTGCCCGCACAACATCGTCGCCGGCAACGCCACGGTCGGCCTCACCGGCAAGGAAGGCCCCGTCCTGCGCCGGATGCTGGGCCCGGCCCTCCTCTATGCAGCACTCGGCGGCGTGCTGGTCGCGGCGATCTGCTGGTTCACGGCCTGAACCGCGCCGGGGCCTAGCCCACGAGCGCCACCAGCCCCAGGCCCGCCAGGATGGCAGCACCGGCGAAGCCAACGAGCATCAAGAGCCCGTCCCGGAAGAGGATGCCGAGCCCGAAGATCGAGATCACGATCATCGGCCCCGAGGTCGCGAAGGGCACGAGCTCGAGCGGCGGGACCGTCAAGAGGAGGCAGAGGATGATGACGCAGGCCGCCCGCTGGCCCGTTCGGCCCGCGAAGCGCTTCAGCCGCTCGTGCAACCGCGCGTCGATCCGCTGCGCCACCGGCTGCACCCAGTCGAGCGACTTCTTGACCCGCACTGCCTTCAGCTCCAGGCGGCGGATCCAGCCGGGCGCCCAGACATGCTCGTAATTCAGCAGCAGCCGCGCGGCGAGGACCGCGAGGACGAGGGCCAGAAGTGTCGGCAGGCCCGGCACGCTGCCCAGCGGCGTGAGCTCGATCAGCGGCAGGAGGGCGAGCGCCGGCCCGTAGCCGCGCTCGTCCAGCGCGTCGATCAGCCTCCCGACCGGGACCTTCGCGTCGTCTTCCTCCGGTGTTGCGTCCATGAGCTCATGAACGACATCACTCAGCGCGCCGCCTTCCGTTTCCATGCACCGACCCTCCGTGCATGAAACAGGCCGGCGAACGCGCCGTTCCCGCCCGACGAACCGAGCTCAGGCTCCACCTGATCCGTCGTCTGCCCGGTCTTCGGCCTCCCGCTCGGCCTCGGCCTGCTCCGCCGCCCAGGTGCCGGCCGCCACCACCGCCACGGTCGAGGTCGAGGGCAGCACCGCCACGTAGCTCTCGGTCTCGTCGACCGGGACGAACGCGCGCTGCGTCATGCGGTAGAGGGCATAGAGCGCCATGACGGCGAAGGTCAGGGAGAGCACGAGCCAGAAAGCGAACGGGCCGAACCGCTCCATCGCCCAGCCGCTGGCGAGCGGGCCGAGGATGGCGCCGACCCCGAAGATGAGGACGAGCCCGCCGGACGCGGCCGGCATGTCCTCGGTCGAGAGGAAGTCGTTGGTGTAGGCGAGGAAGAGCGAATAGAGCGGCGTCGTCATGCCGCCGGCCATGAAGGCGGCCGCCATGAGGGGCCAGAGACCGCAATCGGCGAGCCAGCCGAGCGCGCAGGCGGCAGCCCCGAGCCCGGCCACGGCGAAGATCAGCCGCCGCCGGTCGACCCGGTCCGAGAGCCAGCCGATCGGGTACTGGAAGAGCAGCGCCCCGGCGAACAGCATCGCGACGAAGAGCGCGATCTGGTCCGCCGACAACCCGATCTGGCTGCCGAAGACGGCCCCCATGCCGGCCTGCGTCGCGTAGACGCCGCCGAGGAGGAAGATGCCGACGGTGCCGAGCGGCGAGCCCCTGAAGAGCTCCCGCAGCGGCATGGGGCGCGCCAACTCGGCCGCCGGGACCCGTGAGACCGAGAGCAGGATGGGGGCGAAGGAGATCGAGACGAGGATCGAGGCGCCGATGAAGAGCGTGGCGGCCGCGGCGTCGCCGAGCGTCAGGAGATACTGCGCGCCGATGATGCCCAGCGTCTGCGCGATCATGTAGGCGGAGAGCACCTTGCCGCGCGTCTCGTTGGTGGCGGCGTCGTTCAGCCAGCTCTCGGCGGTGACGTAGACACCGGACATGCAGAAACCCAGGATCAGCCGCAGCACCGTCCAGGCCCAGGGCTCGGCCAGCAGCGGAAAGGCGATCAGCCCCGCCGACACGAAGCTGCCGAGCGCCGCGAACACACGCACATGCCCCACCCGCCGGATCAGGAGCGGGGTGAGCCGCGCCCCCGACAGGAAGCCCACGAAATAGCCGGAGGTGACGATGGCGAGCTCGGCCGCGGAGAAGCCCTCGATCCCGCCGCGCAGGCCGATCAGGGTGAAATGCATGCCGTTGCCCAGCATGATGAGCACGATGCCGAGCAGTAGGGCCCAGACCCCCGACAGCACCTGAAGCATGCAACACCTTCCGAGTGTTCGTGGTACAACTTCCGGCAGACAGATTTTGCGCCTGCAGGCTTTACCGAGCGCCTTTCCCTATTACCTCTCTGACGAGCGTGGTTCGCAAGCGGCATCCGCCCGCCACGCTGACGAGGAGACCAGGATGACCAAACTCCTTCAAACCCGCCGCAACCTGCTCCTGGCAGGTGGTGCTGCCGCCGGAACCGCCTTTCTCGGCGGAGCGTCCAGCTTCCTCATGCCGGCGCGCGCGCAGGGCCTCGCCGCCACGCCGACGATGCGCGGCGGCGCCAACAACTACCGGCCCGGCGCCCCGCTTGTGGAGCGCATCGGCAATGGCGGTTTCTGGATGACGGGCACGGTCCGGCGCGCGGGCGACGGCGCGCCGCTCGAAGGCATCCGCATCCAGATCTGGGCGCACACCACCGAGGGCCACGAGCGCGACCCGCACAGCCACGGCGCCACGCTGACCGACGCGGACGGTGTCTTCCGCATGGACATGCCGCAGATCGTCCCGGCCTTCGGCCAGCCGCACGGCCACCTCGCCTACGATGCGGAATTCGACGACCTCGGCCTCGAGACCGTGTTCCTCCGGCCTGTGATGGCCAGCGCCAGCGAGACGAGCCTGAGCGCCGACTTCGTGCTGCAGCCCGCCTGAGCATTTGGCCCCGTTCCGCGCGATCCTGATCTGGTCGGCCCTCGCGGCCGCCCTCGTCGTGCCGGTCGCCGTTGCGGCGACGAGCCCGCTCCTCGCCTGGCGCCAGCCGATCTACATCGCCGCCGGCTTCGCCGGCATCGTCGCCATGGCCTGCCTCCTCCTCCAGCCCCTGCTGGCCGGCGGCTACCTCCCCGGCCTGCCGCTCCGCCGCAGCCACCGCTTGCATGCCTGGATCGGCGCCGGCCTCGTGGCCGCGGTGGTCATCCATGTCCTGGGCCTCTGGCTGACCAGCCCCCCGGACGTCATCGACGCCCTCCTCTTCCGCTCGCCCACCCCCTTCTCCGCCTGGGGTGTCGTCGCCATGTGGGCCGTCCTCGCCAGCGCCCTCCTCGCCGCCACCCGCCAGCGCCTGCGCCTGAGACCAGCCACCTGGCGCCTCTGCCACACCGCCCTCGCCGCCATCATCGTTCCGGCCAGCGTCGTCCACGCGCTCCTGATCGAGGGCACGATGGGAACGATTTCGAAGGCGGCAATCTGCGCGCTGGTCCTGGCAGCGGCGGCCAAGGTCATCGTCGATCGGCGGGCGTGGGCATCGCTGGTGCGGCAGAGGGTCTAGGCTGAAACCATCGGCTGCGGTACGTTCAATGCTAAGTCCGGCGCTTCGAACGGACACCCAAGCGCTCACACCTTCCCATAATGAGCGTTATCGATCTTTGGAATTTTGGTAGTAAAGTTAAAGCACCACGTCTTTCTGCAACTGCGCTTTGAAACAGGTCAAGAGATTGAAATAACTCGATAGTCAGCAGTGTTGCAAAATCCTCGCTCATCGCAATAGCTCAATCAGATTTGTGCCACTTAAATATTTCGCACGATGTTTTGGTGATCCGCAACGATATGGCGTTTATTGCTAAATATACTATGAGAAAATCTATGTTTATGTTTTTGATTGCTGCGAATTCAGTATGAAGTTTTAACAATACCGCTAAAATGCCAAGTGCAAAATACACATAGTCTATTGATTTTATAGCGTTGGGGCTGTAGAAAAATTGTTGAGAGCAAAAATGCATATGCCAATACGAGGTAGAAAAAATAAAAAGAGACATAATCATGACAATTACTTCATTGAGATAATATTCAATAGATATAGAGTTGATTTGCAAAATACGCGGCATAGAAAATAAAAAAGTGCTAAAAATCAAGTAGTAGGCTAAACGAATAACAATAAGGTTATCTTTTAGTAGCCGCCGTTGAGGAAGATAACTGCTGGACAAGTCGTAAGTACTTTTTCGATGCAGTATTCTAAAGATTGTGAGAATATGGCCAATGGAAAATCCGACGCAGCAGAATGAAATTATATAGAATACTCGGCGGAATTCTGTTTCGAAATCAACCACGCCTGCCATGCCCCGCTCTCGGCTAGCTAGCTAATTGTTGAAAAGCCTAAGAGTCGTTAGCAAGTTATGCATTTGGTGCATTAGTCATGACATGTGCTCCACCTGCCTAAACACTGAGTAATCAGGAGCTCGGCTGGTGCGCATCCTCGGTGCACGTTATCCTTTGAACCCTCAACGGCATTCTTATCCCGTGGCGAACGTTCGTCAATCTCACACCTCCAGCTCCACCGTCACCGGCACGTGGTCGCTCGGCATCTCCCACCCCCGCGCCTCGCGGCGGACATGCGCCGTGCGGAGCGTCGGCGCCAAAGCGGGTGTCAGCCAGATGTGGTCCAGCCGCCGGCCGCGGTCCGAGGCGTTCCAGTCGCGGTTCCGGTAGCTCCACCAGGAGAAGAGCTTCTCCTCGGGCGGGATGATGGCGCGGACGGCGTCGACCCAGGCGCAGCTCGCCTGCAGCCGGCCGAGCCTCTCGACCTCGACGGGCGTGTGGCTGACGACGGAGAGCAGCTGCTTGTGGCTCCAGACATCCGTCTCGAGCGGGGCGATGTTGAGGTCGCCGAGCAGGATGGCGCGGCGGCTCTCGTAGTGGTTGGTGGCGAACCAGTCCGACAGCTCGTCCAGCATGGCGAGCTTGTGGCGGAACTTCGGGTTCAGCTCGGGGTCGGGGATGTCGCCGCCGGCCGGGATGTAGAGATTGTGTAGCTCGATGCCGCCCGGCAGCGTGCAGACCGCGTGCCTGGAATCGTCGATGCCGCACCATTTGTGGCTGTGGCATTCATCGAGCGGCAGCTTCGACAGCACGGCGACCCCGTGATAGCCCTTCTGGCCGTGGATGTGGCAGTGCGCGAAGCCGATGTCGTGCATGAGGTCGAGCGGGAACTTGCCGTCCTCGACCTTGGTCTCCTGCAGGCAGAGCACGTCGGGGTCGATCTCGGCCACGATCCGGCGCAAGGCGCTCTCGCGCAGGCGCACGGAGTTGGCGTTCCAGGTGGTGATGCGCATCA
>CAZGUW010000328.1:0-5199 GCA_964528705.1 uncultured Geminicoccaceae bacterium | reverse complement strand
TCGCCTATGCCAGGGAGCGCAGGCAGTTCGGCCGGCCGCTCATGGCCTTCCCCCGGGTCTCCGGCAAGCTCGCCTGGATGGCCGTCGAGATCCAGATCGCCCGCCAGCTCACCTTCGGGGCGGCGCGCGCGAAGGATGCCGGCAGACGCTGCGACCTCGAGGCCGGGCTCGCCAAGCTGCTGGCGGCCCAGGTCGCCTGGGCCGCAGCCGACAACGCGCTGCAGATCCACGGTGGGAACGGCTATGCGACCGAGTATCCGATCAGCCGGGTGCTTTGCGACGCCCGGATACTCAACATCTTCGAAGGTGCGGCCGAAATCCAGGCGCAGGTGATCGCGCGACGGCTGCTCGAGCACTGAGGCAGAATGCCTCCTGTCGCGCGAAGCACTGGAGAACTGCGCGGTCTCGTGCTACGCGGCCTACTGTCGCGCCGGTTACTCGCCGGCGCGAGCGGGGATCCGGTCGCCATGGCGACGGTCCCGGCCGGGTAGGTAAAGGGAGGCAACCGCGCGACGGTGCTGCCGTTGCCGGTCAATGCCATTGAGGCCAATGGAAGAGAGCCGGGAATCCCCCGGCTCTCTTCTTGTAAATCGTGTTCAGCCTGCCGCGGCCGGGACCGTGGCGGCGATGCCAGCGGAGTTGCAGAACGGATGACGGATGTCGGCGGCGTGACCGCGGAGCGCCTGCGCAGCTTCATCGAGCGGGTCGAGCGTCTCGAGGAGGAGAAGAGCGAGGTCCAGGAGCAGATCAAGGAGGTCCTGAGCGAAGCCAAGGGCGAGGGCTTCGACGTCAAGATCCTGCGCCAGCTGCTGCGGCTGCGGAAGATGAAGCCCCACGACCGCGCCGAGCAGGAGGAACTGCTCGAGACCTACAAGGCAGCGATCGGCATGGTCTGAGGCTGCGCCCGGGCAGCCGCATTAAGCAAATCTTGGCGATTGCCGCCTATGGTCCCGAAGCACGACGGCGTTGGCCGGTATGAGGCGTGGTGACGCCTGGGGATGGCGGCGGGACATGAAACATGACGGCAGTCGATAGCGCGTCGCTGTTGCGTCTGGCCGCGCGGCTCACCGGACTGCCGCACGCCCTCCTCGTGCGACGCGATGGCGACGGCCTGAGCTCCGTCGGCGAATTGCCGGGAAGGCCCGATCTGCAGCCGTTGCTGCGCGGGCTGCTCGACGACCGCCGGCAGGGTCTGGTCCGCGCGGTCGATGGCGCTCGCCCGAGCCGGTGTGCCGCGGATCCGCTGGCCACCCTGCTCGGTGCGTGCGGCTTCGCCTCTGCGGTCGTGGCACCGCTGCCGGAGCTTGCGGGAATTGCGCGCGGCATGCTCTGCTGCCTCGGGCCGCCGGGGGCATCGCCGGCGCCCGGCGCTTCGGCGGCGCTCGCTGACCTTGCCGGTCTGGCGGCGCAGATCGACCTCGCGGAGCGGGCGGCGAGCCTTGCCGAGGCCGATGAGGCACGGCTGAGAGCAGCCATCGATGCCATTCCGCATCCCTTCTGGATCACCGACGCCGAGGGTTGCTACGTCCTGCAGAATGCGGAGGATCGGGCCGCCTATGGCGACCTGATCGGGCTGCGCGTCGACCAGAGCGACATGCCGGCCGAGATCATCGAGGAGTGGCGTGACCGGCACCGGCGCGTGCTCGCCGGCGAGACCCTGCGCTTCGCCGGCACCAAGCGGATCGGTGAACGCGAGATCATCGCCGAGCGGCTGATCGCCCCCCTGGTCGTCGACGACATGATCGTGGGGCAGATCGGGCTCGCGGTCGACATCACGGCGCGGGTGCAGACCGAATGGCGCCTCGCCGAGAGCGAGGCGCGGCTGCAGGCGGCCGTGGATGCGCTGCCGTTTCCCTTCTTCATCTGCGACCTCGACGGCCGGCACATCCTGCAGAACGTCAAGGATCGCGAGGTATGGGGCGACGGTATCGGCAAGACCTTCGCCGAGCTCGGCCTGCCCGCCGAGATCGTCGCCAACCTGCCGGCGGCGATCGAACGGATTCGTGCCGGCGAGGCCCGGCACAAGCTCGTCTGCTACCGGCACGAGGGGCGCCTGCACCATGTCGAGGAGGTCTACGCGCCGGTCGAGACCAATGGTGCCGTGACCGGCTTCGTCGGCCTGGCCATCGATCACACCGATCGGGTCGAGACCGAGCATCGGCTGCAGGAGAGCGAGGCGCGACTGCGCGACTACCTGGCGACCGCCTCGGACTGGCTCTGGGAGACCGATGCGGCGCACCGCTTCGTTCGTGGCATGGGCGAGCCGCGGCGTTCCGGCCTCAGGCTGGACGCGCTCATTGGCGAGACGCTGCTGGAGCTGGTCGAGGAGGACGTGGTCGGTGCGTGTGCCGCCGAGGAGCACCGCGCCGACCTTGCCATCGGGCGGCAGATTCGCGATCGCCTCGTCAGGCGCAGGGACAATGCCGGCCGGCCGGTCTGGCTCGAGGTCAGCGGCAACCCGCTCTTCGATGCCTCGGGTCGCTTCACCGGCTATCGCGGCACGGCGCGCGACGTCACCGACCGGGTGGCGGCAGAGTCAGCGCTGCGGGAGGCCCATGCCCGGCTCGAGGCACTTGCCGGCTCGGGCCTGATCGGCATCACGGCCGGACGGGGCTGGCGCGTCGAGGAGGGCAATGACGCGTTCCTGCGAATGCTCGGTCGCGAGCGGGCCGAGCTCGAGGCCGGAGCGCTCGACTGGCGACAGCTGACCGGCGAACAGGGCGAGTTGCCGGTAGAGATGCTGGGTGCAGGGTCCCCACCGGGCGCCATGGTCGCCGTCGAGCAGGAGCTCATCCGCAGCGACGGCACCCGCGTGCCGGCGCTGCTCAATCGGGTGACGTTGCACCCGACCGACCAGCGCTGGTTCGCCCTGGTCCAGGACCTGACCTCGGTGAAGTTGGCGGAGCAGCGCATCCGGATGCTGGCCGAGCGCGACGGTCTCACCGGGCTCGTCAACCGGCGCGTGCTCTTCGAGCGGCTGCAGGGCGATCTGGGCAATCGCCGCCGGCCCGGCGACATGGGTGCCCTGCTGATGCTCGATCTCGATCACTTCAAGGAGGTCAACGACCGGCTCGGCCACAATGCAGGTGACGCGCTGCTGCGGGCGGTGGGCGAGCGGCTGACCGGTGTGTTGCGGGAAACCGACACGATCGCCCGGCTCGGCGGGGACGAGTTCGCGATGGTGCTGCGCGGCCTGCAGCGACCGGCCGCCGCGGCCGACATCGCGACCAAGTTGCTCGCCGTGCTGGGTGAGCCTTTCGAGTTCGAGGGGCAGGTGCTGCAGCCCCGCTGCAGCATCGGCATCAGCCTGTTCCCGCGGGACGGCAGCGATGTGATGCGGCTTCTCAAGAACGCCGACATCGCCCTCTATCAGGCCAAGGCCAAGGGGCGCGGCGGCTTCTGCTTCTTTGAGCCGGCCCTGCTCGAGGCCCTCGAGCGGCGCCGGGCGATCGGCGAGGCGCTGCAGGCGGGCATCGCCGAGCAGGCGTTCGAGGTCGAGCTGCAGCCGCAGATCCATCTGGCCAGCGGCTGCCACGCCGGCTTCGAGGCGCTGGTGCGCTGGCGGCGCGACGGGGAGCTGGTGGCGCCGGACGAGTTCATCGGGATCGCCGAGGAGATCGGCGTCATCGCTGCCCTGGGCCGGCTGGTGCTGCGCCACGCGCTCGAGACCCTCCGCCGTTGCGACGATCTCGGTCTGGATCCCGGCCATGTGGCGGTCAATCTCGCCGCTGCCCAGCTCCGGGCGCCGGGCTTCACCGCCGAGGTCGCGAGCCTCCTCGCCGAGCTCGGGCTCGAGGCGGATCGGCTGGAGTTCGAGGTGACCGAGAGCGTGCTGCTCGACCGCGACGCCGGGGCGATCGCGGGGACCCTGGGCGAACTCCATCGTCTCGGCGTGACCATCACGCTGGACGATTTCGGCACCGGCGCCGCCTCGCTCGCCCATCTCAAGGGCTTCCCGGTCGACCGGCTGAAGATCGATCGCTGCTTCGTGCGCGGCATCGGGCGCGACCCCGACGACGCGGTCTTCGTCCGCACCATCATCAACCTCGCCCACACCCTCGGCATGATCGTGGTCGCCGAAGGTGTCGAGACCGCCGAGCAGGAAGCCTTCCTCGAACTGCATGGCTGCGATCTGGCGCAGGGCTTCCGCTTTGCGCGGCCTTTGCCGACGGAGGACGTGGCCGCCTATCTGGCACCCACCGGAGTCCTCGCCCGCTAGGCCGGCGCTCCGGCCCGCCGCGGACGTTGCGCCTGCCGGCAAAGCGTGCGATCAGGCGCTCGGCTTTCCGCATCATCCCCGCTTTTCCGCGAACGAACGAGCTCCGCATGCGCCTGTCACGCTATTTCCTGCCCGTGCTCAAGGAAACACCTGCCGAAGCGCAGATCGTGAGCCACCAGCTCATGCTGCGCGCCGGCATGATCCAGCAGCTCGCCGCCGGCATCTACAGCTGGCTGCCGCTCGGCTATGCCGTGCTGCGCAAGGTCGAGGCCATCGTCCACGAGGAGATGCAGCGCGCCGGCGCCATCCCGATCCTGATGCCGACCATCCAGCCGGCCGATCTCTGGATCGAGAGCGGCCGCATCAACGACTACGGCAAGGAGATGCTGCGCGTTCAGGACCGCCACGATCGCAGCATGCTTTACGGGCCGACCAATGAGGAGAACGTCACCGACATCTTCCGCCGGCACGTCCGGAGCTTCAAGCAGCTGCCGCTCAACCTCTACCACATCCAGTGGAAGTTCCGGGACGAGGTGCGCCCCCGCTTCGGTGTGATGCGCGGCCGCGAGTTCCTGATGAAGGATGCCTACAGCTTCGATCTGGACGCTGCGGGTGCGGAGGCGTCCTACGACGCCATGTTCCTCGCCTATCTGCGCACCTTCCGCCGGATGGGCCTGACCGCCATCCCGATGCAGGCCGATACCGGCCCGATCGGCGGCAAATTGAGCCACGAGTTTCAGATCCTGGCGAAGACCGGCGAGAGCGAGGTCCATTTCGATGCGGCCTTCGAGGCCATCGACTTCGCAGCCGATGACCTCTCGGTGGCGGAGCTCAAGGCGCTCTATGCGGCCGCCGACGGCAAGCACGACCCGGCCGCCTGCCCGGTGCCGGCCGAGCGGCTGCGCAGCGGCCGCGGCATCGAGGTCGGCCACATCTTCTATTTCGGCACCAGGTACTCCGAGCCGATGGGCGCTACCGTG
>CAZGUW010000327.1:0-5229 GCA_964528705.1 uncultured Geminicoccaceae bacterium | reverse complement strand
GGATTAGTGGGTTGATCAGGCCTCGTAGCGGTCGTGGTGGCGGACCCAGTCCATGATGGTGGTCTCGTTCCTGCCCTTGGGCGTGAGGTCGAGGAAATTGTGGACGCCCAGGAGGATGTCGAGGCCGCGGGCATAGGCCGAGTAGGTGTGGAAGACGATGCCTTGTTCGTCCTTCACGAAGACGCTGACACCCGGCATCTCGCCCCAGGCACCGGGCAGGGTGGCGTAGTTGTAGGGCTGGGTGTCCTTCGCCTTGTCGGCCTCGGTGGCGGAAACCTCGAAGTCGAAGTTGAAGTCGCTGCCGGCCGAGGAGACCCAGGGAAAGCGCCAGCCCATGCGGGCCTTGAAGGGCAGGAACTCGGCGAGCGGGGCGAGCGAGACGGCGGCAAGGGTGACATCGTGGTGGCGGAGGTGCTGCTCGATGCCGTCGAGATGGTCGGCGAGGAGGGAGCAGCTCTTGCAGCCCTCGCTCCAGCCCGGGCCGAACATGAAGTGGTAGAGGACGAGCTGGCTGTTCCGGCCGAAGAGCCCGGCGAGCGTGAGGGGGCCGCTCTCGCCCGCGAAGCGGTAGTCCTTCGCGACGCGCTCCCAGGGGAGGGCGCGACGGGCTTCGTTGACGCGGTCGTGCGCACGGGTGAGCGCCTTCTCCTCGGCGAGGAGCGCCTTGCGGGCGGCGAGCCATTCGTCGTGGGAGACGACGGGATGGGTCTCGGCGGTGCGGAGCATGGTCGTTGTCCTATGACTGGTTGGCCAGATGATCGTCGAGGCGCTCGAGGCAGCTGGTCCAGCCGCCCATGTGGCTGTCGCGGCTTTCGACGTCGCGGAACGGGGTCTGGTGGAAGGTGAGGCGGGTCCGGTCGCCGTCGGGCTGCAGGGTGACGGTGATCATGGTCAGGAGGGCGTCCGGGGATTCCCAGGCGAAGCTGAAGACGAGACGCTCGACCGGGTCGATCTCCTGCCAGGTGCCGCCCATCCAGTTGTCCTCGCCCTCCGGCGAGCGGATGCAGGCGCGCCAGTTGCCGCCCGGGCGGATGTCGGCCTCGAGGGAGGTGGTGGTGTACTCCTTCGGGCCCCACCAGCGGGCGAGCCGGGCGGGGTCCGTCCAGGCAGCGAAGACGCGCTCGCGCGGGGCGTCGAGCGTGCGGGTGATGCGCAGCTCGATGGGCGATTCGGTAGCTGGAGGGATAGCGGTGGCGGTAGCCATGGGCGGATTTCCTCGATGAGGCGGGGCGCGGTGGTGCGGACGGCCATTCGAGCCGTCGCGACCGCACGCACCGGCGCGTCGATGTCGGCAGGCGGGCCGTGTGTGCCCGCCGGCGTCGGCCGGGATCAGTCCTGTGAGGCGGGGGTCATCCAGCCGATGCCGGCGCCGCCGGGCTGCTGCAGGATGGCGATGCGGCCGACGCCCGGTACGTCGAAGATCGGGCGCTTGAGCTCGGCACCGGCGCTGACGGCCCTGGCGACGCGGGCGTCGACATCGTCGACGGCGAGATAGGCCATCCAGAACTCCGGCAGGCCCTCGAACTCGGGCTTCCTGAGCTGGAACATGCCGCCGGCATAGGCATCGCCCATCTTCGCGACCCAGTAGGTGCCGTCGGGCATCGGCATGGACTCGAAGGTCCAGCCGATCGTGTCGGCGTAGAAGCGCTTGGCGCGCTCCACGTCCCAGGTGAGCAGCTCGTTCCAGTGAAAGGCGCCGTGCGACCAGGGCATCGTCGTTCCTCCTTCGGTGATCCGAGGTGCGGGGTTTCAGGTCGAGAGAAAGGCGTCGAGCTTGTCGAGGGAGCCGGTCCAGCCGTGCGCGTGGCGGCCGCGGGTCGCCGCGTCGGCGAACTCTTCGTGGACCAGGGTCAGGAGCGTGCCGCCCGGCACCTCGGCGAGGCGCAGCGTGACGACGGATTCGCGCTCGGGCGTGCTCTTCCAGGCCCAGGTGAAGACCAGCCGTTCCGGCGGCACCACCTCGCGGTAGGTGCCGCCGACCTCGTGCCGCCCGCCGTCATTGTCGAGCATGACGATCCGGTAGCTGCCGCCCGCGAAGGCGGCGATCTCGGCCTCGAGGACCGTGACCCGCGCCGGGCCGAACCAGCGGCTCAGCTTTTGCGGGTCGGTCCAGGCGGCGAAGACGGCTTCCCGCGGGGCCTCGAGGTGTCGCTCGAGGGTGAGGCTCGGGCGCGTGTCGGTGGCGGACATGCTTCGTCCTTCTCCTCCTCGAGGCGATCTTCCTCGAGGAATGTGGCGAGGCGATCGAGGCTCTCGGTCCAGAACCGCTGATAGCGTTCGAGCCAGTCGATCGCATCGCGCATGGGTGCCGCATTCAGCCGGCAGGTGACGGTGCGGCCGGCCTTGCGGCGCTCGACAAGGCCGGCATCGGTGAGCACGGCCAAGTGCTTCATGACGCCGGGCAGCGAGATCGCGAGCGGCCGGGCGAGCTCGCTGACGCTCAGCGATTCCGCCTCGCCGAGGCGGGCGATCAGCGCGCGCCGTGTCGGATCGGCGAGGGCCGCGAAGGTGCGATCGAGGTCGGGCGACTGAAAGTTAACCATGAGGTTAAGTGTATGAATGTGCGGAAGGGCCGTCAAGAGCCCATCGGTCAGTCGGGGTGAATTTGGGCGGGCCCGCGCTGGCGTGTGCGAACCAACTCGGACTGATCGCCCAAGCCATGCTCGGCCGAGTAAGGACAGGCTAACGGTGAATATAGAAGGTCGGTGGGGGATCCGGGTGTTCGCCACGGGCTAGGGCGTCGAGATAGGTCATGACGTCCTCGTGCTTGGCGAATGGTCCGCCCGCGTCAGCTTCAGCCACTGCCTCGCCGATCGCCTGAGTGTGCCAATCGTCGAGATCGAGGAAAGTCTCGATGGCGTCAGCAACGACAGCCTCGCGGTCGCGCTCGGTGCGGCGTGCCACTTCGTCGAGGCGCTCGGCGAGCTGTTCGGAGAGGCTGATCCGGATCGTCGTGGTGGCGCTCATGGCCGGGTGCGGTCAGTCGCGCTCGGTGGGGTAGGGGCGGCCGAGCAGGCCCATGAGCCAGGAGGTGAAGATGGATTCCTCGCGCTCGCCCGGCTTCGGTGCCGGCAGGGCACGGCCCCAGGCGCCGCGCACGACGACCCTGGGCGGGCCGAGATGGGGCTTCTCGCGGGACTTCCCGGAGCGATCGGCAGGGATCCGGTCGTTTCGGCCCTGCATCGTCATCGGCTCAGTCGCCATGGCTCTGCGTCCCATGGATGCCGGCGGCTGCCGGACCATCCGGCAGTGATGGCACCACCTCCATTATGTAGGTGGCGGCGACGAACAGCAATGAAAGAGCCAGGGCGGCGGTCAGGCCGTTGAACGCCCGGCTGCGCGCCGCGTGCCGGCGTTCGTTCTGCTGGCGGTTGTTGCTGGCCGCGGCGGCGAACTGGGCGATCATCTGCTGGCGCAGCTCGCGATGCGCCTGGGCTTCCGCCTCGGCCTGCGGCAGGCCCTCGTTGACGTAGAAGTCGAGGAGGTCGTCGGCGGTACGGCGGATCTCGGTCTCATCGTCGGGAAACTGGTAGCGGCGCGCGCGGAGCGCCACGAACATGAAGACGAAGACGTACAGGAAGGCAGCGGCGATCGCGATCAGCAGGCCGTGCAGGGCGAGGTTCGCCCAGGTGCCGTCGATGGGCGGGATGTCGCCGCCGAACTCACGCAGGACGAGCAAAGTGAGGCTGGCGAGGGCGGCGAAGAGCGGCAGGGTGCGGAGGACGTTCTCCTCCTGCTCGACCTCGCGCCTGAAGGCATCGGCGAACAGCTTCTCGAGGTACTCGTCCACGAGAGGCTGCTCGCCGTGCGGTAGCTAGCTCAGCTGATGCCGCCGAGGCTGACGTACTTGATCTCCAGGTACTCGTCGACGCCGTACTTGGAGCCCTCGCGGCCGAGGCCGCTTTCCTTGACGCCGCCGAAGGGGGCGACCTCGACGGCGATCACGCCGTCATTGACGCCGATCAGGCCGACCTCCATCGCCTCGGCGACGCGGAAGACGCGGCCGATGTCACGGGCGAAGAAGTAGCCGGCGAGGCCGACATCGCTGTCGTTGGCGAGCTTGACCACCTCTTCCTCGGTCTCGAACTTGAAGACCGGGGCCACCGGGCCGAAGGTCTCCTCGCGGGCGATCTTCATGTCCGAATTGCAGTTGGCGAGCACGGTCGGCTCGAAGAAGAGGCCGCCGAGCTCGTGCGGCTTGCCGCCGAGGGTGAGGACGGCACCCTTGGCGACCGCGTCCTTGACGTGCTCGCTCGACTTGTCGAGGGCCGCCTGCTCGATCAGCGGGCCGACCTCGACGCCGCTCTCGGTGCCGAGGCCGACCTTGAGCTGCGACGCCGCCTGCTTGAACTTCTCGACGAACTCGTCGTAGACGCCGGCCTGGACGTAGATGCGGTTGGTGCAGACGCAGGTCTGGCCGCAGTTGCGGAACTTACACAGGATCGCACCCTTGACCGCCGCGTCGATGTCGGCGTCGTCGAAGACGATGAAGGGGGCGTGGCCGCCGAGCTCCATCGAGACCCGCTTGACGGTGTCGGCGCACTGCTTGAGCAGGAGCTTGCCGACGTCGGTCGAGCCGGTGAACGAGACCTTGCGGACCGTCTTGTTCGAGGTCAGCTCGCCGCCGATGACGCGGGCACTGCCGGTGACGATGTTGAAGACGCCCTTGGGCATGCCGGCCCGCTCGGCGAGCTCGGCGAGGGCGAGGGCCGAATAGGGGGTCATCGAGGCGGGCTTGACGACGAAGGTGCAGCCCACGGCGAGGCCGGGCGCGCACTTGCGCGTAATCATCGCGTTCGGGAAGTTCCAGGGCGTGATGGCGGCGCAGACGCCGACCGGCTGCTTGATGGCCAGGATGCGGCGGCTCGGCACGGTCTGCGGGATGACGTCGCCATAGACGCGCTTCGCCTCCTCGCCGAACCACTCGACGAACGAGGCGCCATAGACCACCTCGCCGGTCGCCTCGGCCAGCGGCTTGCCCTGCTCGCGGGTCATCAGGTAGCCGAGGTCCTCCTTGTTCGCCATGATCAGGTCGAACCACTTCTCGAGGATCGCGGCCCGCTCCTTGCCGGTCTTCGCACGCCAGGCCGGCAGGGCCGCCTCGGCGGCGGCGATGGCGCGGCGGGTCTCGTCGACGCCCATGTCGGGAACGCTGCCGAGGCGCTCGCCGGTCGCGGGATCGGTGACGTCGAAGGCCCGGCTGGTGCGCCAGAACCACGAGGCCACCTC
>CAZGUW010000326.1:0-5238 GCA_964528705.1 uncultured Geminicoccaceae bacterium | reverse complement strand
GCTGGTCAGCTCGCGGTCGAGCACGTAGGTCTCGTTGCGCGGCGCCGGGTAGAGCTCCGGCGCGATCGGCGCCTCCTCGGCGGCTCCAAGGCCCCGCGGCAGGGCCGCCAGCATGGTGCCGGCACCGCCCGCTGCGAGCAGCTGCCGCCGGTTCAGATAGACGGATCTCGGCGTCGCGGCACTTTCCGGCAGCTCCCAGCCCTTGCGGGTACGTGTCAGCATCGTCGATCCTCCAGCATTCTGGAGGCAGAACTAGTTCCGGTGCGCTTTCACGGCAAATCAAGGCTCTGCGAGGGCGGCGGCCTCACGTCAGCCAGCGGGTGACGGCCGTGGCGGCGGTGGCGGTCGACGCCGTCAGCACCGTGCCCCACGCGATGTCCACGAGGCTCATTCGGAGCGGCCAGTCACGCAGGGTGGCGAGATTGGTCAGATCGTAGGTG
This sequence comes from uncultured Geminicoccaceae bacterium, assembly GCA_964528705.1. GTDB lineage: Bacteria > Pseudomonadota > Alphaproteobacteria > Geminicoccales > Geminicoccaceae > SLRI01. Next base: position 4,798 of record CAZGUW010000326.1, on the reverse strand, counting down.
GCGTAGCAGAAGAAGCCGAAGAGCGCCCCGTAGAGCAGGGCATTGCCGAGGCTCTCCGCGCGCAGCGCCGGCAGCACGGCGAAGACGACGATGCCCGCCGCGAACACGAGGTAGAAGGCCACCGCCGCCCGGAAGTCGATCCGTTCGGCGCGCAGCGAGCCGAGCTCGGCCTGGTAGAAGGCACGGGCGACGACGCCGAGCCAGAGCGTGTCCACGATCGCGAAGGCGATCAGGGTCGCGAGGTAGGCGATCACCGGCTTCATTGCAGCGCCTCATGGCCAGGGGTGGGGTCGGGCGGATGGCATGCGGCAGCTACTCGGCCGCCGTCTCGAGGAGGCCCAGCATGCCGCCCGACTGGCGGTGCCAGAGGCTGGCATAGAGGCCGTCCTGGCGCAGGAGCTCCGCATGGCTGCCGCTCTCGACGATGCGGCCCTTGTCCATGACCACGAGCCGGTCGAGCATGGCGATGGTCGAGAGGCGATGGGCGATGGCGATCACCGTCTTGCCCGCCATCAGCGACTGCAGCTGCTCCTGGATCGCGGCCTCGACCTCCGAATCGAGGGCCGAGGTGGCCTCGTCGAGGATCAGGATCGGGGCGTTCTTGAGGAGCACCCGGGCGATGGCGATGCGCTGCCGCTGGCCGCCCGAGAGCTTGACGCCGCGCTCGCCGACCATGGCGTCGAGGCCGTGCCGGCCCTTCGAGTCGGAGAGGTCCCGAATAAACGTGTCGGCATGGGCCCGCTCGGCGGCCCGCTCGATCTCGGCGTCGCTGGCGGCGGGGCTGCCGTAGCGGATGTTGTCGCGGATCGAGCGGTGCAGGAGCGAGGTATCCTGGGTCACCATGCCGATCTGCTGGCGCAGCGATTCCTGCTGCACGGTGGCGATGTCCTGGCCGTCGATCAGGATGCGGCCGACCTCGGGGTCGTAGAAGCGGAGCAGCAGGTTGACGAGGGTCGACTTGCCGGCGCCGGAGCGGCCGACGAGGCCGACCTTCTCGCCCGGCCGGATGTCGAGGGAGAGGCCCTCGATGACCCCGCCGGGCCGGCCGTAGTTGAAGTGCACGTCGTCGAAGCGGATCCCGCCATGCGGCACCCGCAGCGGCCGGGCGTCCGGCCGGTCGACGATGGTGTGCGGCCGCGCCAGCGTGGTCATCCCGTCCTGGGTCGTGCCGATGTTCTCGAAGAGCTTGCCGACCTCCCAGAGGATCCACTGCGACATCGCCCGGATGCGCATGACCACGCCGACGGCGACGGCGATGGCGCCGAGCGAGATGAGCTCCTGGTGCCAGGCGAGGACGGCGGTGGCGCCGATGCCGGCGAGGAGCAGTGAATTCAGGCAGTGCAGCGAGAAGGTGAGCATGGACGCGAGCCGCATCTGCTTGTGGACGGTGACCATGAAGCCGTCCATCGCCTCGCGCGCGTACGTCTGCTCGCGACGGCTGTGCGCGAAGAGCTTGACCGTCTGGATGTTGGTGTAGCTGTCGACCACCCGGCCCGTCATCTCGGCCCGCGCATCGGCCTGCTCCATCGAGACCTGCCGGAGCCGGGGTACGAAGAAGCGCAGGATGCCGAGATAGCCCGCGAGCCAGAGGACCAGCGGCAGCATCAGCCAGAGATCGGCCTGGCCGAGGACGACCATGGCCCCGGTGAAGTAGACGACGACGTAGACCATGACCTCGGTCAGGGTGATCACCGTCTCGCGAATGGCGAGCGCCGTCTGCATCACCTTCTGCGACACCCGCCCGGCGAACTCGTCCTGGAAGAAGGTGAGGCTCTGGCCCAGCGCGTAGCGGTGCGCCAGCCAGCGGGCGAGCATCGGGTAGTTGCCGAAGATCGTCTGATGGAGGAGCAGGTTCTGCAGCAGCACGCAGGCCGGGAAGACGAGGAGGATCAGCAGCGCCATGCCGGCCAGGGTCAGGCCGTGCTCGGCGAAGAAGGTCGCCCGGTCGGCCCCGGTCAGCATGTCGACGAGCGAGCCGAGGAAGCTCAGGAAGACGATCTCGAGGGTCGACAGCGCCGCCGTCACCACGGCCATGATGGCGATCCAGGGCGCCACCGGCCGCGTGAAGTGCCAGAGGAATGGGATCAGCCGGTCCGGTGGCCGGGTCGGCTCGGCCTCCGGGAAGGGATCGATCAGGGTCTCGAACCGACGGAACATGAAGCTCACCAGGCTGCGCAGCGGCAAAGGCTGCCCGGATAATGGGCAGCCGGTCACGAAGGCTGCTCTATACGACCGATCGTGCGTCGGCGTCACGACAAGGCACGAGCGACCGGCGACAGGCCGCCGCATTTGACCTTTTGTCGCGATCCACCAATTACGCCGGCAGGATTCGTCGACCAGTGTGTCCGGCAGGTCAGCGGCTATAATGGGAACCGGTGGCGATCCGGCAGGTTTCTTGCACCGGGACAAGAGGGCCGGGCGGTGGCCCCCGACGAAGCCTGTTGGTTCGGGCGACGCAACGCGGAGGAAATGAATGGATCGGGCACCGCTCGATACCCTTAATCGGCGCTCGATGCTTGGGGGTGCTGCGGGCTGGGGCGTGCTCGCGGCAAGCGGCGCGCGTGCGCAGACAGGCACCGAGGCCGCCCCGGAATCCGCCCCGCCGGAAGGCGACGGTGCGTTCTCGTTCGAGACGGTGATCGCAGAGGCACGCCGCCTCGCGGGCGAGGAGCACGAGCCGCACCAGATCGAGCTCAAGGGGACGTTCGCCGAACTGGACTACGACCACTACCGCGCCATCCGGTTTCGCCCGGAGCGGCGGCTTTGGCAGGGCGAGAAGCGCGGCTTCGAGCTCGATCTCCTGCCGCCCGGCTTCTATTATCAGGACCGCATCGAGATCGCGCTCGTGTCGGACGGGGTCGTCCACACGCTCGATTTCGACCCCGACGTCTTTCATTACCACCCCGACTATTTCGAGGCCCCGGACGGCGCCGCCCCTGCGGACGCGCCGCGCGACCTCTCCTATTCGGGGTTTCGGGTCCGGTTCCCGATCAATCGGCCAGACGTCATGGACGAGTTCCTCGTCTTCCAGGGCGCCAGCTACTTTCGCGCCGTGGCACGCGACCAGCTCTACGGGCTCTCGGCGCGCGGCCTCGCGCTCGGCACGGGCGGTCCCGAGGGCGAGGAGTTCCCGCTCTTTCGCCAGTTCTGGGTGCATCAGCCGGAGGTGGCGGCGACCAGCCTGACGATCCATGCGCTTCTCGACAGCCCCTCGGTCACCGGCGCCTACGAATTCGTCGTCCGCCCGGGGGCCGAGACGGTGATGGACGTGCAGTCGGTCCTGTTCCCGCGCGTCGACCTCACCGGCGCCGGCATCGCGCCACTGACGTCCATGTACTTCTTCGGCCCGAAGTCCCGCGCGCGCATCGACGACTACCGCGATGCCGTGCACGACAGCTCGGGCCTGCAGATGGTGACCGGGGCCGGCGAGCGCATCTGGCGGCCGCTCGACAACCCCCTGGCCCTGCAGTTCTCGGCGTTCAGCGACCACGACCCGCAGGGCTTCGGGCTGACCCAGCGCGAGCGGGCGTTCACCCATTACGAGGATGCCGAGGCCCGCTACGAGCGGCGGCCGAGCGCCTGGGTGGCACCCTCGAACGCCTGGGGGCGCGGCTCGGTGGTGCTCATCGAGATCCCGACCGACACCGAGTTCAACGACAACATCGTGGCGTTCTGGCGGCCGGCCGAGCCGCTGGCCGGCGGCAGCGAGCACCGCTTCGACTACCGCCTGCTCTGGAGCGGCCAGCCGCCGGACGAGACGCCTCTCGCCCGGGTGGTGGCGAGCCGCGGCGGGGTGAAGGTCGCCGTGCCCGAGCACCGCAGCTTCGTCGTCGACTTCGCGCTCGGCGAGCTGCCGTTCGAGGGCCTGGAGCCGCGCGTGACCGCGAGCGCCGGCGCGATCGAGCACGTGGCGCTGCTGCGGCTGCCGGCCGAGGCCCGCGCCCGGGCCATCATCACCTTCGACCCGCAGGATGCCGGGCTCGCCGAGCTCCGCCTCTTCCTGGTCGATGCCGAAGGCCGCACCGCTTCCGAGACATGGCTCGCAAGATGGACACCCCGGTGACACCTATCAGCCAGCCGCCCGTCCCCCCGCCGGCGCCGCTGACCATGCCGGCCCAGGACCTGCGACGCGTGCCCGAGCGGCAGTTCCGGCCGCAGGGGCTGCGCGTGCATCTGGCCCGGCTGGTGGCGTTCGGCGGGGCGCTCCTGCTGACGGTGCTCGGCGCCAAGCAGATGAGCAAGGTGTTCGACCCGGCGCATGTCAGCGTCCTCCAGACGGCGCTCAGCGTGCTCTTCACCCTCACCTTCTGCTGGATCGCCTTCTCCGCGGCGGCAGCGGTCGCCGGCCTGCTCGCCGCCCGGCCGCCGCGCCCGGCGAGCACCACGCCGCTCGGGCGGACGGCGATCGTCATGCCGGTCTACAACGAGGACCCCGTGGCGACGGCCGGCGCTCTCGCCGCCATGGGCCAGGGCCTCGCCGATCTGGGCCACGGCGAGAACTTCGAGATCTTCATCCTTTCGGACACGCGCGACGCCGCGCACTGGGTCCGCGAGACGGCGGTGTTCGCGGCGCTGCGCCAGCGCCTCGAGGGCCGCATGGCGGTCTGGTACCGCCGCCGGGCGAAGAACACGGCACGCAAGGCCGGCAATCTGCAGGACTTCATCGAGCGCTGGGGCGGGCGTTACGATCATATCCTGTCGCTCGACGCGGACAGCCTGATGGCACCCTCGACCATTGTCGAATTGGCGCGGCGCATGGCGGCCGAGCCCCGGCTCGGGCTGCTGCAGACGGTGCCCA
>CAZGUW010000325.1:0-5257 GCA_964528705.1 uncultured Geminicoccaceae bacterium | reverse complement strand
TGGATATCGGCTGCTACATGACGATCTTCTCGCGCTGGATGCTGGGGGGCGAGCCGACACGTGCGGTCGGTCTCATCGAGCGCGATCCGGGCTTCGGCACCGACCGGCTGACGTCGGCGATCCTCGATTTCGGCGACGGGCGGCGCTCGGTCTGGACCACCTCGACCCAGCTCGCCCCGGTGCAGCGCTTCACTGTGCTCGGCACCAAGGGGCGGCTCGAGGTCGAGATCCCCTGCAACGCCCCGAACGACCGGCCGTGCCGGATCACCGTCGACGATGCGCGCGATCTCTTCGGCGGCGGCCGCGAGGTGATCGATATCCCGACCTGCGACCAGTATCGCCTGCAGGGCGAGATGTTCTCGAGGGCCGTGCGCGGCGAGGGCGAACTCGCCATGCCGCTCGACGAATCGATCGCCAACATGAAGGTCCTGGACGCGCTCTTCGCCTCGGAGAAGTCGGGCGGCTGGGTCGCCGTCTGACGGATCCCCGGCCATCGAGATCCTGCTCAAGCGCGCCTACGAGCCGGCAGCCGCCGAGGACGGCTGCCGGCTCCTCGTCGACCGGCTCTGGCCGCGGGGTCGAAGCCGGGCTGACCTCGCGATCGATCACTGGGCGAAGGACGTCGCACCCAGTCCGGCCCTGCGCCGCTGGTATGGCCACGATCCGGCGAAATGGGACGCCTTCCGGACCCGCTACGGTCAGGAGCTCGAAGCCATTGGCGAAGCGGTGAGCGTCCTACTCGGGCATTGCCGCCGGGGCCGCGTCACCCTCGTCTTCGGCGCGCGGGATGTCGAGCACAGCCACGCGGTCGTCCTGCGCGACCATCTCCTGAAGCTGGCCTGAAGCGGGCCGGGCCATACCGAGGACCGCACGCCAATTCGCCGCGCTTGTGCGTGGCTCGAGGGTGCTCTAACCGGAAACCAGCGAAATCGGTGGCCGGGTTATCGGCCCGACACCGCCATGAAGAGGGGATGGCTCGATGAACAGACAGATCAGGGCGCTGCTCGCCGGAACGACCATGCTGGTGGCCTCGGCCGGCTGGGCCGCGGCCGAGGACGTCGAGGTGCTGCACTGGTGGACCTCGGGCGGCGAGGCGGCAGCTCTCAACGTGCTGAAAGGCAACCTCGAGGCCGAGGGTGTGGGCTGGCAGGACATGCCGGTGGCCGGCGGCGGCGGCGAGCAGGCGATGACCGTGCTGCGTGCCCGCGTGACCGGCGGCAACCCGCCGACCGCCGTGCAGATGCTGGGCTTCGACATCCAGGATTGGGCCGCGCTCGGCGTGGTCGCCGACCTCAACGAGCTCGCCGGCGAGGAGAACTGGGACGCTGTGATCCCGGCCGCCCTGCAGGACTTCTCCAAGTTCGACGGCGTTTGGGTCGCGGCCCCGGTCAACGTCCACTCCACCAACTGGGTCTGGGCCAACAAGGCGATCTTCGACGAGCTCGGTCTCGCCCAGCCGACCAGCTGGGACGAGCTGGTCGCCGCCCTCGATGCCATTCAGGCCGCCGGCTACACGGCCGTGGCCCATGGCGGCCAGGCCTGGCAGGACGCGACCATCTTCGATGCGGTCGTCGTCTCGACCGGCGGGCCGGAGTTCTACAAGGCGTCGATGATCGATCTCGATCCCGAAGCCCTCGGCTCCGACACGATGAAGGAGGCCTTCGACCGGATGGCCGTCATCCGCTCCTATGTCGATGACAACTTCTCCGGCCGCGACTGGAACCTCGCGACGGCCATGGTCATCAACAAGGAGGCCGGGGTCCAGTTCATGGGCGACTGGGCCAAGGGCGAGTTCCTCAATGCCGGCAAGGTGCCGGGCGAGGATTTCCTCTGCTTCCGCTTCCCGGGCACGCAGGGCACGGTGACCTTCAACGCCGACCAGTTCGTCATGTTCGAGGTGGGCGACGAGGGTCGCGAGGCGCAGAAGATGCTGGCGAGCGCCATTCTCGATCCGGGCTTCCAGATCGCCTTCAACAAGGTCAAGGGCTCCGTGCCGGCGCGCACCGACGTCGCCGGTGACGAGCTCGATGCCTGCGGCCAGCAGGGCATGGCGGAGCTCGCCGAGGCGGCGGAGGCGGGCCAGCTCTACGGCTCGATGGCGCATGGCCATGGGGCGCCGGCGGCGGTGAAGAACGCCGTCTACGATGTCGTCACCGCCCACTTCAACGGTGAGTACGACAGCGCCACCGCCGTCGAGGAGCTGGTGGCGGCCGTCGAAGGGGCGCAATGATTGCGCGCGGGGCCGCCGTCCTGACGGGGGCCCCGTCGCTCTCCACGGCAATGCGTTTGCGAACCGGAAAGGGCGCATGAACGACGCCCGCGGCCGGTTGCAGGAGCTGCTGCCGAAGATCGTGCTGGCGCCGAGCTTCGCCGCTGTGCTGCTCTTCGTCTACGGCTTCATCTTCTTCACGGGCTGGCTCTCCTTCACCGATTCGCGCATCCTGCCGAGCTTCGGCTGGGTCGGCTTCGAGAACTACGTGCGCCTGTTCGGGCTGCGGCACTGGACCATCGCCGTCCAGAACCTCGCCATCTTCGGCCTGCTCTACATCCTCTTCTGCTCGGCCATGGGGCTCCTGCTCGCCATCCTGCTCGACCAGAAGATCCGGGGCGAGGGCTTCCTCCGGCCGATCTACCTCTATCCCATGGCGCTCTCGTTCATCGTCACCGGCACCGCCTGGAAATGGTTCCTCGATCCGGGCATCGGGCTCGAGCAGGTGGTCCGCTCGTGGGGATTCGAGGAGTTCACCTTCGGCTGGATCAAGGACAGCTCGATGGCGATCTACTGCATCGTCATCGCCGCGGTCTGGCAGTCGACCGGCTTCGTCATGGCGATGTTCCTCGCCGGACTCCGCGGCATCGACGGCGAGATCATGAAGGCGGCGCAGATCGACGGCGCCTCGACCTTCCAGCTCTATCGGCGGATCATCATCCCGCAGCTGCGGCCGGCCTTTCTCTCGGCCTTCGTGGTGCTCTCGCACCTCGCCATCAAGTCCTACGACCTCGTGATCGCGCTCACCGGCGGCGGGCCCGGTCGGGCCACCGAGATGCCGGCGACATTCATGTATTCCTACACCTTCACGCGCAATCAGATGGGCGTGGGCGCCGCCTCGGCCGTCATCATGCTGATGATGATCGCTTCCGTGATCATTCCCTATCTCTATGCCGAGATGCGGGAGGGCAGGCATGGCGGTCAGTAGTGCGCCCGCCGCCGCGGGCGGTGTCCAGGGCAGCCGGCTGGCGCGGGCCGTGCTCTATGCGGCGCTGCTCGTCTTCGCCTTCTATTTCCTCCTGCCGCTCTACGTGATGCTGGTGAACTCGGTGAAGCCCCTGGCCGAGATCCAGGGCGGCAACATGCTGACGCCTCCGCAGGCGTTCACCCTCGAGCCCTGGGCCGCCGCCTGGAGCACGGCGCAGGTCGGGGTCGAGCCGACGGGGCTCCGGCCCTATTTCTGGAACTCGATCAAGATGGTGGTGCCGGCCGTCCTGATCTCGACGTTGCTGGGCGCCCTGAACGGCTATGTGCTGACCAAGTGGCGGTTTCCGGGCGATCGCCTGGTCTTCGCGCTGATGCTCTTCTCCTGCTTCATTCCGTTCCAGATCGTCCTCATCCCGATGGCCCGCATCCTCGGCAGCCTCGGCCTTGCCGGCACCACGGCGGGCCTCGTCCTCGTCCACGTGGTCTACGGCCTCGGCTTCACCACGCTCTTCTTCCGCAACTACTACGACGCCTTCCCGAGCGAACTGGTCAAGGCGGCCCAGATCGACGGGGCCGGCTTCTTCCGCATCTTCTGGCGGATCCTGCTGCCGAGCTCCGGACCGATCATCACGGTCACCGTCATCTGGCAGTTCACCAATGTCTGGAACGACTTCCTCTTCGGCGCTTCGTTCGCCGGCTTCGGCTCGACGCCGATGACCGTGGCGCTCAACAATCTGGTCAGCTCGTCTACGGGGGTGAAGGAGTACAACGTGCACTTCGCCGGTGCGGTGCTCGCCGCCCTGCCGACCCTGATCGTCTACATCGTCTCCGGACGCTACTTCGTGCGCGGCCTCATGGCCGGTGCCGTGAAAGGCTGAGGCATGGCTTCGCTGGACATCGACCGGGTCGAGAAGCGCTTCGGCGCGACCCGCGTGCTCGAGGGTATCGACATCGCCGTCGAGGATGGCGAGTTCCTCGTCCTGGTCGGCCCCTCGGGCTGCGGCAAGTCCACCCTGCTTTCGCTGATTGCCGGGCTCGAGAGCGTCTCGGCGGGCGAGATCCGGATCGACGGGGTGCGGGTCAACGAGCGGCATCCCAAGGACCGCGACATCGCCATGGTGTTCCAGTCCTACGCACTCTACCCCAACATGACCGTCGCCCAGAACATGGCCTTCGGGCTTGAGATGCGCGGCATGCCGAAGGCCGAGCGCGACGTCGCCGTGGCTGATGCCGCCCGTCTCCTGCAGATCGAGCCGCTCCTCGATCGCAAGCCCGGCCAGCTCTCGGGCGGCCAGCGGCAGCGCGTGGCGATGGGGCGGGCCCTCGTCCGCCACCCCAAGATCTTCCTCTTCGACGAGCCGCTCTCCAACCTCGACGCCAAGCTGCGGGTCGAGATGCGGACCGAGATCAAGAAGCTGCACCAGCGCCTGGACGCCACCATCGTCTATGTGACCCACGACCAGATCGAGGCGATGACCCTGGCGTCGCGAATCGCCATCATGAACAAGGGCGTCCTGCAGCAGCTCGGCACGCCGCGCGAGCTCTACGACCGGCCGGCCAACACCTTCGTCGCCACCTTCATCGGCTCGCCGGCGATGAACCTCATCCCGGGCGAGGTCCGGGGCGGACACTTTCTCGCCGACGGCGGTATCGCACTGCCGCTGGCGTCACCGGTGCCCGATGGCCGAGCACTCCTCGGCCTGCGGCCGGAAAGCATCACGGAAGCGGCGGACGGTGCCTCGGGTGTCGAGCTGCCCGTCGAGGTGACCGAGCCCACCGGCCCAGACACGCTGGCCGTCGTCCGCATCGCCGGGATCGAGGCCACGGCGCGCCTGCGCGCGGATACGGAGGTCGTGCCCGGCAGGAGCGCCGCCTTCACGCTCGACATGAGCAAGGCCTCGCTCTTTCATCCGGAGACCGGCGCCCGGCTCGACTGAGGTGGCCGAGCTCGCTTTGCTCTTCGCCTCGGCGTTCCTCGCCGCGACCATCCTGCCATTCGCGTCCGAACTCACGCTCGCCGGCATGGCGATGGCCGGCTGGGGCGAGCGGCTGACCCTTTGG
>CAZGUW010000324.1:1479-5296 GCA_964528705.1 uncultured Geminicoccaceae bacterium | reverse complement strand
AGACGCCGATCATCTCCAACTTCAAGGAAGGCCTCTCGGTGCTCGAGTACTTCAACTCGACCCATGGCGCCCGCAAGGGTCTGGCCGACACGGCGCTCAAGACTGCGAACTCGGGCTACCTGACCCGCCGTCTGGTCGACGTGGCGCAGGACTGCGTCGTCGTCGAGGAGGATTGCGGCACCGAGCGCTTCATCACCCTGACCGCCGGCCCCGACGAGGAGCTCGGCGAGCGGGTGCTCGGCCGGACGACGGCGGAGGACGTGATCGCCCCGCAGACCGGCGAGGTGGTCATCCCGGCGCAGACGCTGGTCGACGAGGTGCTGGCCAGGCGCGTCGACGCGCTTCGGATCGACGAGATCAAGGTGCGTTCGGTGCTCACCTGCGAGAGCAGCGGCGGGGTCTGCGGCGCCTGCTACGGCCGTGACCTGGCGCGCGGCACGCCGGTGAATATCGGCGAGGCGGTGGGCGTCATCGCCGCGCAGTCGATCGGTGAGCCGGGCACCCAGCTGACCATGCGCACCTTCCACATCGGTGGTGCCGCGCAGGGCCAGGCCGAGCAGTCGGCGCTCGAGGCGCCGGTCGCGGGCGAGGTCAAGGTCATCAACCCGCGTCTCGTCACCGACAGCGCTGGCCGCCTCGTGGCTCTGGGGCGCAACTCCGAGGTCGTCCTCTACGACGAGGTCGGCCGCGAGAAGCTGCGCCACAAGCTGCCGAACGGCGCCCGCCTGCGGGTCGCCCCGGACAGCAAGGTCGAGAAGGACCAGATCATCGCCGAGTGGGATCCCCACACCCTGCCGGTGGTGGCCGAGGCCGAGGGCATCGTCGCCTTCCAGGACATGGTCGAGGGCATCTCCTTCCGCGAGGTGCAGGACGAGACCACGGGCAAGGCCTCGAAGGAGGTCGTGGACTGGCGGCAGAACGCCCGGTCGGGCAATCTTCGCCCGTCGATCCTGCTGCAGGACGAGGAAGGCAAGCCGATCACCCTGCCGTCGGGCAACGAGGCCCGGCACTACCTGCCGGTGGCGGCCATCTTCACCATCGAGAACGGTGCCAAGGTCACGGCGGGTGACGTGCTGGCCCGCCTGCCGAAGGAGGCGTCGAGGACCCGCGACATCACCGGCGGTCTGCCGCGCGTGGCGGAGCTCTTCGAGGCGCGAAAGCCGAAGGACCCGGCGATCATCGCCGAGATCGACGGCAAGGTGGAGTTCGGCAAGGACTACAAGAACAAGCGCCGCCTGAAGCTGGTGCCGGCGGACGAGGATCTCGAGCCCGTCGAGTACCTGATCCCGAAGGGCCGCCATGTGGCGGTGCAGGAGGGCGACCTGGTCAAGCCGGGCGATCCCCTGGTCGACGGCACGCCGGTGCCGCACGACATCCTCAGGGTGCTCGGCGTCGAGGCCCTGGCCCAGTTCCTGGTGCACGAGATCCAGGAGGTCTACCGCCTCCAGGGTGTGACCATCAACGACAAGCACATCGAGGCGATCGTCCGCCAGATGCTGCAGAAGGTCGAGGTGATCGACCCGGGCGACACGACCTTCCTGGTCGGCGAGCAGGTCGACCGGATCGAGTTCGATCGCGTCAACCACCGCGCGGTGCTCGAGGACCGGCGCCCGGCGACGTCCTTCCCGGTGCTCCAGGGCATCACCAAGGCGAGCCTGCAGACGCAGAGCTTCGTCTCGGCGGCGTCGTTCCAGGAGACCACGCGGGTGCTCACCGATGCCGCGTTCTCCGGCAAGATCGACCGCCTGCAGGGGCTCAAGGAGAACGTCATCGTGGGCCGGCTGATCCCGGCGGGCACCGGTGGTGTCCTGAACCGGATCAAGAAGCTGAAGGCCGGCGACGAACGGTTCGCCGCCCCGATCGAGGTCGGGCCGGACGAGGATCCGATGCGGCTGCCGGCGTTCTCGGAGCTGCCATCGGCCGAGTAGAGAGAAGGGGCCGCCCGCGAGGGCGGCCCTTTTTCATTGCTGCGGGCACGTGCGACGCCGCGACCGCAGGGCCGGGGGCAGGGTTTGCCCTTGACGGCGCCGCGCGGCGGGCCTAATTAGCCCCCCACGCTCATCTCGGGTGCAGGCGGTGACCCTTGCGGATCAGACGCTGCACCGGAAACACGGCGACGGACATCGAAGCAAGCGGCAGTGGCCGAGGCCTTCTGGCATTCGGCCGCTTCTCTTGTTATTGTGGCGACGGTTGCGGCAACTGGGCGGCGCGGCGCCGTCCGCTCGACTAGGGAAAGCTCGGATATGCCGACGACGAACCAGTTGGTGAACCAGGGACGGAAGGTCCCGGCGAAGCGGAACAAGGTGCCGGCCATGCAGGCCTGCCCGCAGAAGCGCGGCGTGTGCACGCGCGTCTACACCACGACGCCGAAGAAGCCGAACTCGGCGCTGCGCAAGGTTGCGCGTGTCCGGCTGACGAACGGCTTCGAGGTCACCAGCTACATCCCCGGCGAAGGCCACAACCTGCAGGAGCACTCGGTCGTGCTCATCCGCGGCGGCCGCGTCAAGGACCTGCCGGGTGTGCGCTACCACATCATCCGCGGCACCCTCGACACGCAGGGTGTGAACGGCCGCAAGCAGGGCCGTTCGAAGTACGGCGTGAAGCGCCCCAAGTAAGCCTGAAGACGAGGAAGACGAACGATGCGGCGTCGCGCGGCCGAGAAGCGGGAAGTGCTCCCCGACCCCAAGTTCAACGACTTGGTGGTCACGAAGTTCATCAACTGCCTGATGGAGTCCGGCAAGAGGTCGGTGGCCGAGGCGATCTTCTACAGCGCCCTCGACAAGATGCAGTCGCGGTCGGGCAAGGACGCGCTGGAGATGTTCCACGAGGCGGTCGACAACGTGAAGCCGACCCTCGAGGTGCGCTCGCGTCGCGTCGGCGGTGCCACCTACCAGGTGCCGATCGAGGTGCGGCCCGAGCGTCGGCAGGCGCTGGCTCTCCGCTGGCTGATCTCGACGGCCCAGAAGCGCGCCGAGAAGACGATGACCGACCGGCTCGCCAACGAGCTCATGGATGCCGCCCAGGGCCGCGGCGCCGCTTTCAAGAAGCGCGAGGACACGCTGCGCATGGCCGAGGCCAATCGCGCATTCTCGCATTACCGCTGGTAAGGCCGGCGACCCGGGCACGGAACGAAATCCATGGCACGCAGCATTCCCATCGAGCGCTACCGTAACATCGGCATCATGGCCCACATCGACGCGGGCAAGACGACGACCACGGAGCGCGTCCTCTACTACACCGGCAAGTCGCACAAGATCGGCGAGGTGCACGACGGCGCCGCGACCATGGACTGGATGGAGCAGGAGCAGGAGCGGGGGATCACGATCACCTCGGCCGCCACGACCTGCTTCTGGAACGACCATCGGATCAACATCATCGACACGCCGGGCCACGTCGACTTCACGATCGAGGTCGAGCGCAGCCTGCGCGTGCTCGACGGTGCGGTCGCCGTGTTCGACAGCGTCGCCGGCGTCGAGCCGCAGTCCGAGACGGTCTGGCGCCAAGCCGACAAGTACCGCGTGCCGCGCATGTGCTTCATCAACAAGATGGACCGCACCGGGGCGAACTTCGACCGCTGCGTCCAGATGATGCGTGACCGGCTGGGTGCCCATCCGGCGATCGTCAACATGCCGATCGGGCTCGAGGCGGACTTCAAGGGTGTGGTCGACCTGATCAACGACCGTGCGATCATCTGGCACGACGAGAGCCTCGGCGCCCAGTTCTCCTACAGCGAGATCCCGGCCGACCTCGCCGACAAGGCGGCCGAGGCGCGCTCGGCGCTGATCGAGGCCGCGGTCGAGTTCGACGACGCCGCCAT
>CAZGUW010000324.1:0-1469 GCA_964528705.1 uncultured Geminicoccaceae bacterium | reverse complement strand
GAGGGCGAGGAGCCGGACGTCGCGACGCTCATCGCCTGCATCCGCAAAGGCACCATCGCCGGCAAGCTGACCCCGGTGCTCTGCGGCTCGGCCTTCAAGAACAAGGGCGTGCAGCCGCTGCTCGACGCCGTCATCGACTTCCTGCCGTCGCCGGTCGACGTGCCGCCGACCGAGGGCCTGAAGCCGGACAGCGACGAGGTGATCATCCGCCGGCCGAGCGACGACGAGCCGTTCGCCGCCCTCGCCTTCAAGATCATGACCGATCCGTTCGTCGGCACCCTGACCTTCGCCCGCATCTACTCGGGCCAGGTCGAGAGCGGCTCCTACGTGCAGAACACGGTCAAGAACAAGCGCGAGCGCGTCGGTCGCCTGCTCCTCATGCACGCGAACAGCCGCGAGGAGATCAAGGACGCCCAGGCCGGCGACATCGTCGCTTTCGTCGGGCTCAAGGACACGACCACGGGCGACACGCTCAGCGACCAGACCAAGCCGGTCGTGCTCGAGCGGATGGAGTTCCCGGAGCCGGTGATCGAGGTCGCGGTCGAGCCGAAGACCAAGGCCGACCAGGAGAAGATGTCGATCGCGCTCAACAAGCTGGCGCAGGAGGATCCGTCCTTCCGCGTCGGGATCGACGAGGAGAGCGGGCAGACCGTGATCAAGGGGATGGGCGAGCTCCATCTCGAGATCCTGGTTGACCGGATGAAGCGCGAGTTCAAGGTCGACGCCAATGTCGGCGCGCCGCAGGTCGCCTATCGCGAGACGATCACCCGGACCTCGGAGATCGACTACACCCACAAGAAGCAGACCGGCGGCTCGGGCCAGTTCGCCCGGATCAAGCTGACCTTCGAGCCGGGCGAGAAGGCCTCGGGCTTCCAGTTCGAGAGCAAGATCGTCGGTGGCTCCGTGCCCAAGGAGTACATTCCGGGCGTGCAGAAGGGCCTGTCGCAGTCGATGTCGAACGGTGTCATCGCCGGCTTCCCGATGACCGACGTGACCGTGCGGCTGATCGATGGCGCCTACCACGACGTCGACAGCTCGGTGATGGCCTTCGAGATCGCGGCGCGCGCTGCGTTCAAGGAGGGCATCGCCAAGGCCGGCCCGCAGCTGCTCGAGCCGATGATGCGGGTCGAGGTGGTGACGCCCGACGAGTACATGGGCGACATCATCGGTGACCTGAACAGCCGCCGCGGCCAGGTCACGGGCATGGAGCCGCGCGGCAACGGCCAGGTGGTCAACGCCATGGTGCCGCTGGCCACCATGTTCGGCTACGTCAACACGCTGCGATCGCTGTCGCAGGGACGGGCGCAGTACACCATGCATTTCGACCACTACGATGCGGTGCCGCAGATGGTGGCCGAGGAAATTCGCGCGAAATACGCCTGAACGAGGCGCTGGACAGGACGGAGACTGGGCGATGGCCAAGGAAAAGTTTCAGCGGGACAAGCCGCACGCGAACATCGGCACGATTG
>CAZGUW010000323.1:0-5322 GCA_964528705.1 uncultured Geminicoccaceae bacterium | reverse complement strand
TGGCAGATCATCTTCAACCCGTCCTTCCCCTACCGCCTGGTCCACATGGTGCTGGCGGCGTATCTGACGACCGCCTTCGTGGTGGGCGGGGTAGGGGCCTGGCATCTGCTGCGCAACCGCGACAACCGCGGGGCGGCGATCATGTTCTCGATGGCCATGTGGATGGCCCTGATCGTCACGCCGATCCAGATCGTGGCGGGCGACATGCACGGCCTCAACACGCTGGCCCACCAGCCCGCCAAGATCGCGGCGATGGAAGGCCATTTCGAGAGCTTCCCGGAGGGCCGCGCCCCGCTCGTCCTCTTCGGCCTGCCCGACGATGCGGCAGGCGAGACCCGCTACAAGCTTGAGGTGCCGCTCCTCGGCTCGCTGATCCTGACGCATAGCCTCGATACCCCGATCCAGGGGCTGGATGCGTTCCCCGCCGACGAACGGCCGCCATCGGCCGTCATCTTCTGGACGTTCCGCATCATGGTGGCGGTCGGCTTCGCCATGCTGGGGATCGGCCTCTGGTCGGCCTGGGCGCGCTGGCGGGGGCGGCTCGAGGACGCCACCTGGCTGCAGCGTGCCGCCGTGCTGATGGCGCCGTCGGGCTTCCTCGCGGTGCTCTGCGGCTGGGTCACCACCGAGGTCGGTCGCCAGCCCTACACGGTCTACGGCCTGCTGCGCACCGCCGAGAGCGCGGCGCCTCTGGAGGCTGCCGCCGTCAGCGCCTCGCTCACCGCCTTCATCGTGGTCTACTTCCTCGTCTTCGGCTCCGGCACCTACTACGTGCTGCGGCTGATGGGCAAAGAGCCGCAGCACGGGGTGGGCATCGACGAGATCGGCCCGACGCGCGCCGCCGGGATCACGCCCGTCGCCGGCCATCCGCATGCGACGCAACTGGAGGCGGGGGCCAGGCCATGAGCATCGACCTTCCGTTCATCTGGGCCGGGCTGATCGCGTTTGCCGTGCTCGCCTATGTGCTGCTCGACGGGTTCGACCTCGGCATCGGCATCCTCTTTCCGTTCCTTGCCGACCGCGAGGAGCGCCATCTGGCGATGAACACCATCGCACCCGTCTGGGATGGCAACGAGACCTGGCTCGTCCTGGGGGGCGGCGGGCTCTTCGCCGTGTTCCCGCTCGCCTACGCCATCGTCATGCCGGCCCTCTACCCCTTGATCATCGCCATGCTGCTGGGCCTGATCTTTCGCGGTGTCGCCTTCGAGTTCGTCCATCGGACGACGCGCATGCAGGGGGCCTGGGAGCTCGGCTTCTGGGCCGGCTCGCTCGTCGCGGCGATCGCCCAGGGCATGGCGCTCGGCGCCCTGGTCCAGGGCAGCGACGTTGAAGTGCGGGCCTATGCCGCCGGCAACTGGGACTGGCTGACGCCCTTCTCCGCCCTCACGGCCCTGGCGCTCGTGGTGGGCTACGCGCTGCTCGGCGCGACCTGGCTGATCCTGAAGACCGAGGGCAGGACGCTGGCGCGCGCCAGGGGCTTCGCCACCCGGCTCGGCGCGGGGCTCATCGTCCTGATCGGCGTCGTCAGCCTGGCCACGCCCTTCCTGCGGCCGGAATATCTGGAGCGATGGTTCGGCTGGCCCTCGGGCCTTTGGAGCGCCGTCGTGCCGATTCTCCTGGCGCTCGCGGCCTGGCAGCTATGGGTGGGTCTGCGCCACGAGGATCATCTGCGCCCGTTCCTCGCGACCGTCGCGATCTTCGTCCTCTGCTATGCGGGGCTCGGGGTCAGCTTCTATCCGAACATCGTGCCGCCCGCGCTCACCATCGGCGAGGCGGCCGCACCCGACAGCTCGCTACTCTTCCTGCTGGTGGGTGCCGTCGTCCTGATCCCGATGATCCTGGCGTATACGGCCTATTCCTACTGGGTGTTCCGCGGCAAGGTGGACCCCGCCGACGGCTACCACTGATGCGCCGCTGGTTGTGGTTCGCCGGGCTCTATCTTCTGGGCATCGGCGTCGTCGGCACGATCGCCTACGCGATCAGGGCTGTGCTGGTCTGACGCTTATTGGCGCCGGTCAGCGTCGCCGGCGGCCGAGCTGCTCGTCGATTACACCGAGCATGAAGGCCACCAGCAGCGACTCCATCGGACGTGGCGGCACCGGCGGCGGCATGGCAGCTGCCGCGACCGGCCGTCTGGCGTAGGCCGGACGGCGACCCATCAGGAAGAGAACGAGGGCGCCGAGCGCCAGCAGCGCCCCACAGATGGCCGCCGCCAGCGGTTCGCCGAGGTGCCGCGCCAGCGTCATGTAGAAGGCCATGGCCAGGAAGATGATCGCCAGCCCGGCCAGCAATGCGGCAGCGCCGAACAGCACGAGCCGGCGGCGCATCTGCCTCAGACGCGCCGCTATCGGCAGAAAGGCTGCGCGCATGCGATCCCTCAGCGGCGATCCATGATCCGGCTCATGATGAGACCCACGCCGAAGGCGGCGAGCAGGCTGGTCAGCGGCCGGTCATGCACCGTGCGCTCGACCCCGGCCAGCGCATCGTGACCCCGCGCGTACATGTTGTCGCCGAACTGTTCCAGCTCGTCGCGCAACTCGCCGAGCTTGGCGCTCCCGGCCTCCTTCGCCTCGTCGGCGCGCCGCTTGCCGATGCCGGCGATCGTGCTCTTGATGCTGGCGATGTCTTCGCGCAGGCGGGTCAGATCCTCTCGGAGAGCCGCCAGATCCTTCTCGCCGTCGGTATCACGTGCGGCCATGGTCGATCTCCCTCCAAACCAGTTGTTCCGCTCGAAGAAACTGCGGGGGCGCACTCGCGGTTCCTGAGGTCCTCGGCCCCATAAGTAGCGCTCCCGCGGGCCCGACGCCAGAGTTGGCGGCTCTCGAACCCGCGTTCCGGGAACTAGGCGTGGAACCGGGCTCGGCGACCGGCGTTGATGTGGCAGCCCGCGTCCGGGCGGGGTCAGATGACCCTGGCGCGGATGGCGGGGGACTGACCGGAAGGAGACAGGTATGCTGTATTGGGCTTTGGTGTTCTTTGTTGTGGCCATCATCGCCGCGGTGTTCGGCTTCGGTGGCATCGCCTCCGCGTCGGCTGGCATCGCACAGCTGCTCTTCTTCGTCTTCCTGGCGCTGCTGGTCATCAGTCTGATCGTGCATGTCGTACGTGGGCGGTCGCCACCGGTGGCCTGAGCGCCGTTCCGGTATACTAGGGCGAATTGAGGCCGGCTTTGCCGGCCTCTTTTTTTGCTCGGATGTTTCGAAATCATGACGGCTCGGGTCAAGAACATTTAATGTTCAGGGTCCGGGCCGGGCGGAACCTGAAAGTCGCTCCTCGATTATTGCCTCCAGTTGGGGATGCCGCGCCGCAGGGGCGGGTGTCCCGGACCCAGAAGGAGGTAATGATGAAAAAGATCCTGATGAGTTCCGTGGCCTCGATGGCGCTCCTCGGCGTTGCCGTCGGCTTTGGCGGACCGCTCGCGGCGCAGACGGATGCGCCGGCGAAGGCGCAGGAACAGGCAACGCCGAACGGCGACACGAAGGCACAGGGCAACCTGCCGGCCGCCTCGCAGGGCGACGCCACGCAGGCTGCCGACAGCGAATCCAGCGACGTCCTGCCGCCCGATACGGAGTCCGCCGAGACCGAGGCCGGGAACGCCGCCGAGCAGCCGCTCGCCGAGGCGCCGCCGGAGGTCATGCGGTATCAGTCCGCCTTGGATTCGGACCCGGGCAGCATCACCCTGCCCGACGAGATGACCACGGACGATATCGTCGGTGCCACCGTCTACGACGCGCACGACGAGTCGGTCGGTGAGGTGGTCGATCTGCTGCTGAGCGAGGATGCCGAGGTCAACCAGGTGCTGGTGGACGTCGGCGGCTTCCTCGGCATGGGCGAGCATCGTGTCGCCCTCGATCTGAACGAGATCGAGTTCATCGACGCCGACGGCGCCCTGCGCGCCCAGGTCGACGTGACCCAGGAGCAGCTCGAGGCCATGCCCGCGTTCCAGCGGGACGAGGAGAACTACTGGGTCGCGGCCCCGATGAACCCGGCCGTCATGCCGGCCACCACGGCCGACCAGGCCGAGACGGCCGCTGCCGATCCGGCGGTGACCGAGGAGCCTGCGGACATGGCCATGGCCGACACCGAGTACCGCTCCTGGGACCAGGCCGGTGAGGCCGACATGATGATGGGTGAGATGTCCGCCAAGGATGTCCTCGGGTCGACCGTCTACGGCGTCGAGGGCGACGGCATCGGCGAGGTCGCCGACCTGCAGATCGGCTCGGACAACACGATCCAGCGGCTGATCATCGACGTCGGCGGCTTCCTCGGCATGGGCGTGCACACGGTAGCCCTCCCGGCGGACGAGATGGAGGTGGCTGCCGTCGACGGCGAGCAGCGGATCACCGTCTCGGCAACGCGCGAGGAACTGGAAGCGATGCCCTCCTACGAGCAGGACGCCGAGGGCAACTGGCTGGTCAACGAGTGATCTCGTGACCAACGGAGGCGCGGCGCGTGCCGCGCCTCCGCAACTCTCTACCTCAGGAAGGGAAGACCATGAACTGGGACATCATCAAGGGGAACTGGAAGATCTTTCGCGGCAAGGCCCGGGAGGAATGGGGCAAGCTCACCGAGGACGACCTGGACGTCGCCGAAGGCAATTACGACCAGTTCGTCGGCCGGATCCAGAAGACCTACGGCATCAGCCGGGACGAGGCCGAGAAGCAGGTGAAGGACTGGCAGGAGCGCCAGCAGCCGCTCTGATCCGGATTTGTGCGGGCGCCCGAAAGGCGCCCGCGGTATTCCAGGGTTAAAGAAAACCCCCGGACCCATCAGGTCCGGGGGGTTTCACCGTTTCAGCAGGGTCGGGTCAGGCACGACCCATCGGGCGTTCCGCCCAGCCCGGATCGATGGCGCCATCGCCGCCGTGAATGTGCGTGCCAAGCTCGTCTGCATCGGGAACGAGGCGCTCGAGCAGGCGGTCGGGCACGTTGCGCGCCACCTTTGCCTTGTCCACCGGAAGCTCGTCCTCGAGCAGCATCTTCTTCAGGAGCGCCCGGGCGCGATTGACGCGGCTCTTCACCGTGCCGACGGCGCAGCCGCAGATCTCGGCCACCTCCTCGTACGGCAGCTCCTGGACCACGGCATAGATCAGGATCTCCCGATGCGCCACGGACAGCGCCCCGAAGGCGCGCTTGAGCGCGTCGATCTCGATCCTGGTTTCCTGGTAGGCCGGCACCGACCAGCGCGTCTCGAGATGCTCGTCGTAAACCTCGCTGGTCTGGTACTTGCGCGCCTTGATGCTCAAGAAGCGGTTGCGCAGGATACGAAACAGCCAGGCCCTGAGATTGGTGCCTGGCTGAAACTGGTGCTGCGCCTGGAGGG
>CAZGUW010000322.1:0-5322 GCA_964528705.1 uncultured Geminicoccaceae bacterium | reverse complement strand
CAGGCGGAAGCCCTCGGGCAGGCGGCGGCAGCCGGCGGCGATCATCTCGCCGTCGATGCTGGCACGGGCGAGCGGCAGGCCGGGCCGCCAGTGGAGAACCAGCTCCCGGGCCGGCGCGCCGTCGATCGAGACCGCGAAGGCGCCGTCCCGCTCGACCGCCTCGACCGTGCGGGCGGTGGCGCCGATGCTGGTGACGAAGGCCGAGGGCGGGGTCAGGGTGACGCCCGGCAGCCGGCCGCTGATCGCTTGTGCCCGGGTGAGCTGGCGGGCGCGCATGGCGGAAGCGAGCGCCACGAGCCGCAGCTCGGCCGCCTCGTCGAGGTCCGGGGGCGTGAACTTCTCGCCGTACTCTTCGGCGATGAAGTTGGTGGTGAAGGCCCCCTTGGCGAAGCGGGGGTGGTCGACCACGGCGTTGAGGAAGGAGAGGTTGTGGCCCGGCCCCTGGATGACGAAGTTGTCGAGCGCCTCGCCGAGCCGCGCGATCGCCGCCGCCCGGTCCGGGGCGTGGACGCAGAGCTTGGCGATCATCGGGTCGTAGTGCAGCGACACCTCGCCACCTTCGAAGACGCCGCTGTCGCAGCGCACGCCCGGCCCTTCCGGCTCGATGTAGGTCACGAGCCGGCCGGTCGAGGGGAGGAAGCCGCGCGCCGGGTCTTCGGCGTAGACCCGGGCCTCGATCGCCCAGCCGGCATGGCGGATGTCCGACTGCTGCAGGGTCAGGCGCTCGTCCGCGGCGACGCGGATCATCTGCTCGACGAGGTCGATGCCGGTCACGAGCTCGGTCACCGGGTGCTCGACCTGCAGGCGCGTGTTCATCTCGAGGAAGTAGAAGTGGCGGTCCTTGTCGACGATGAACTCGACCGTCCCGGCCGAGTGATAGCCGACGGCTTTGGCAAGCTCGACCGCCTGTGTCCCCATGGCGCTGCGGGTCTTGGCGTCGAGGAAGGGCGAGGGCGCTTCCTCGATCACCTTCTGGTGCCGTCGTTGGATGGAGCACTCGCGCTCGCCGAGATGGAGCGTGCGGCCGTGCCGGTCGGCCAGCACCTGGATCTCGATATGGCGCGGCTCCTGGACGAATTTCTCGATGAAGACGCGATCGTCGCCGAAAGAAGAGCGGGCCTCGGAGCGGGCGCGCTCGAGACCCTCGTCGAGTTCGCGCTCGCTCCGGGCGATGCGCATGCCCTTGCCGCCGCCGCCGGCCGAGGCCTTGACCATGACGGGATAGCCGATCTCGGCGGCGATCAGCCGGGCCTGGGTCGGGTCGCTGATGGCGTCGAGCGTGCCGGGCACGGTCGAAACACCGGCCTCGCGCGCAAGGCGCTTGCTCTCGATCTTGTCGCCCATGGCGCGGATGGCGTCGACGGGCGGCCCGATGAAGACGAGGCCGGCGGCCTCCAGCGCCAGGGCGAACTCGGCGTTCTCGGAGAGGAAGCCGTAGCCCGGATGCACCGCCTCGGCACCCGTCTCGCGGCAGGCCTCGATTATGCGGTCGATGCGCAGATAGCTCTCGGCCGCCGGGGCGGGGCCGATCGCCACCTTCTCGTCGGCCAGCGCCACATGGCACGCCATGGCGTCCGCCGCCGAATGCACGGCGACCGTCCGGATGCCGAGCCTTCGGCAGGTGCGGATGATGCGGCAGGCGATCTCGCCACGATTGGCGATCAGGATCTTCTCGAACACGGGCGCGCTACTCCTGATCGGCTCAAAGGGGAATGTTGCCGTGCTTGCGCCACGGTGCCTGGATCTTCTTTGAGCGCAGCCAGCGCAGCGACTGCGCCACCCGGCGGCGGGTGCCGTGCGGCATGATCACGTCGTCGATGAAGCCGCGCCCGGCGGCGACGAAGGGATTGGCGAACCGGTCGCGGTATTCCTCGGTGCGCGCCGCGATCTTCGCCTCGTCGCCGAGGTCGCTGCGGAAGATGATCTCGACGGCACCCTTCGGCCCCATGACCGCGATCTCGGCGGTCGGCCAGGCATAGTTGACGTCGCCAGCGAGATGCTTCGAGCTCATCACGTCGTAGGCGCCGCCATAGGCCTTGCGGGTGATCACCGTGACCTTCGGCACCGTCGCCTCGGCGAAGGCGTAGAGCAGCTTGGCGCCGTGGCTGATGATGCCGCCATATTCCTGGGCGGTGCCCGGCAGGAAGCCCGGCACGTCGACGAGCGTCAGGATCGGGATGTTGAAGCAGTCGCAGAAGCGGACGAAGCGCGCCGCTTTCCTCGAGCTGTCGATGTCGAGGCAGCCGGCGAGCACCAGCGGCTGGTTGGCGACGATGCCGATGGTCGAGCCCTCGATGCGGGCGAGGCCGGTGACGATGTTGGCGGCGTAGTCGGGCTGCAGCTCGAAGAAGTCGCCCTCGTCGACGATCTTGAGGATCAGCTCCTTCATGTCATAGGGCTGGTTCGGGTTCGCCGGGACCAGCGTGTCGAGCGAGGGGTCGTCGCGCAGCGCCGGGTCCTCGGTCGGCCAGACCGGCGGCTTCTCGAGGTTGGAGGCCGGCAGGAAGTCGACGAAGCGGCGCAGCTCCGCCATGGCCTCGACGTCGTTCTCGAAGGCGAGGTCGGCCACGCCCGAGCGCTTCGTGTGCGTCGCGGCCCCGCCGAGCTCCTCCTGCGTCACCACCTCGTTGGTCACGGTCTTCACCACGTCCGGGCCGGTGACGAAGAGATAGGAGCTGTCCTTCACCATGAAGATGAAGTCGGTCATCGCCGGCGAGTAGACCGCCCCGCCGGCGCAGGGGCCGCAGATCACACTGATCTGCGGGATGACGCCCGAGGCCTTGACGTTGCGCAGGAAGACGTCGGCATTACCCGCGAGCGAGGCGACGCCTTCCTGGTTGCGCGCCCCGCCGGAATCGTTGAGGCCGATGACCGGAGCGCCCACCTGCAGCGCCCGGTCCATGACCTTGCAGATCTTCTCGGCGTGGCTCTCCGAGAGCGAGCCGCCGAAAACGGTGAAATCCTGGCTGAAGACGAAGACGAGGCGGCCGTTGATGGTGCCCTGGCCGGTGACCACGCCGTCGCCCGGCACGCGCTGCTCGGCCATGCCGAAGTCGGTGCAGCGGTGCTCGACGAACATGTCCGTTTCCTCGAACGAGCCCGGGTCGAGGAGCAGCTCCAGGCGCTCGCGCGCGGTCAGCTTGCCGCGGCCGTGCTGCGCCTCGGTCCGGCGCGCGCCCCCGCCCTGCCGGGCGCCCTGACGCTTGGCTTCGAGCTTGTCGAGGATGTCCTGCACCGGCCGGCTCCAGTCTTGATTCTTCCGCCCGGCGCTTATCACCGGTCCTCTCGTCACGCCAGCATGGCGCGGCCAAACGTATCAAGCGTTCGCGATGTGACAACCGCGTTTTGACAGCCCGGTCCGAGGAACTATTGTGAAAGCATAAATGCTAGAGAGCGTGTTGCTCAGAAGCCTGATGAGGAGGGACAGCATGAAACGGCTGATGACGGGGGTTGCAGCCCTCGGTGTGGCGCTGGCATTCGGCGGTGCTGCCGAGGCCCAGGACGAGAAGTTCATCACGATCGGCACCGGCGGGCAGACCGGCGTGTACTTCGTGGTCGGGCAGTCGATCTGCGGGCTCGTCAATCGCGGCCAGGCGGAGCACGGCATCCGCTGCACCGCCCCCTCGACCGGCGGCTCGATCGCCAACATCAATGCCATCCGCGAAGGCTCCATGGACATGGGCGTCGCGCAGAGCGACTGGCAGTACCATGCCTATAACGGCAGCTCGCAGTTCGAGGACCAGGGTGCGTTCGAGGATCTCCGGGCCGTCTTCTCGGTCCATGGCGAGCCCTTCAACGTCATCGCCCGGGCCGATTCCGGCATCGAGACCTTCACCGACCTGAAGGGCAAGCGGGTCAATGTCGGCAATCCCGGCTCCGGCCAGCTCGCCACCATGGAGGTGGTGATGGATGCCATGGGCTGGACGATGGACGATTTCTCGCTGGCCTCGCAGCTGCAGCCCGCCGAGCAGGCGGCAGCACTCGGCGACAACAATGTCGACGCGATCATCTACACCGTCGGCCACCCCAACGGCTCGATCCAGGAAGCGACCACGACCGTCGATTCCAAGTTGATCCCGGTCGAGACGCCAGAGATCGCCGCCCTCGTCGAGGATCGGCCCTACTATGCCTGGGCGACCATTCCGGGCGGCATGTACACGGGCACCGACGAGGACGTGACGACCTTCGGCGTCAAGGCGACCTTCGTGACGTCGGCCGGCGTCGACGAGGAGGTCATCTACCAGGTCGTGAAGGCCGTCTTCGACAATTTCGACCGCTTCAAGTCGCTCCATCCGGCTTTCGCCAATCTGACGGAGGAGGAGATGGTGGCGGACGGGCTCTCCGCACCGCTGCATCCGGGTGCCGAGCGCTACTACCGCGAGCGCGGCTGGATCCAGTAAGGCAAAGGCGCCCGGCAGCCGCCGGCTGCCGGGCGTCAGCCATGTACGGGTTCCCCCGCCAATCACGATAATGCTTGAGGAGCGGCGATGAACGAACGGTCGGGCGCGGCCAGCGAGGAGCCGCAGGGCAAGAGTGCCGCCGAGCTCCAGGAACTGGTTGCCGCCGCCGATACCGGCGCCCGCAACCCGATCGGTCCTGTCGGGACCCTGCTCTTCTGCACGGCGCTCGCCTGGTCGCTCTTCCAGCTCTGGATCGCTTCGCCGCTGCCGTTCATGCTGCGCTTCGGCGTCTTCAACAGCACCGAGGCGCGCTCGATCCACCTCGCTTTCGCCGTCTTCCTGGCGTTCACCAGCTACCCGGCCTTCGCCCGGAGCCCGCGCGACCATGTGCCGATCGCCGACTGGATCATGGCGATCCTCGGCGCCGCCTCGGCCGCTTATCTCTACGTCTTCTACGCCAGCATCTCGGACCGGGTGGGCGCACCCATCGCCCAGGACTACGTCGCCGCGGTGATCGGCATGCTGCTCCTGCTCGAGGCGACCAGGCGGGCGCTCGGCCCGGCGCTGGCGATCGTCGCCATCGTCTTCCTCGCCTACACCTTCCTTGGGCCCTACATGCCGGGCATCATCGCCCACAAGGGCAACTCGCTCGGCGAGGTGGTCAACCACCACTGGATCACCACCTCCGGCGTGTTCGGCATCGCGGTCGGCGTCTCGACCAGCTTCGTCTTCCTCTTCGTGCTCTTCGGGGCGCTTTTGGACAAGGGCGGGGCCGGCAACTACTTCATCCAGGTCGCCTTCTCGCTGATGGGCCACATGCGCGGAGGCCCGGCCAAGGCGGCGGTCGTCTCCTCGGCCATGACCGGGCTGATCTCCGGCTCGTCCATCGCCAACGTGGTGACCACCGGCACCTTCACCATCC
>CAZGUW010000321.1:4159-5324 GCA_964528705.1 uncultured Geminicoccaceae bacterium | reverse complement strand
AGCGATCCGCATTGCATCCTCGATCCGGCCGTCGCCGGTGAGCCGCAGCACACCCAGCCCCCGCCCCTTGCCGGCGCCGCAGTCGAGATGGATGACCTGCCCACCCGGCTTGCTGGCGCGAACCAGAACAGCCCGGTCACTGATCGGGTGATGGCCGATGACGACTGTCGTGCCGGCCCGCACCTTCTCGGCCCAGCGATAGGTGCGGATCGGCTTGCTGCCGCCCCTGCTCGCTGCCGTCTCGCCGTAGAGCGCCAGCGCCTTCAGCTTGGGATGGAAGGTTCGACTGGCCAGCATGGCGCGGGCGAAGGCGCCGTGCGCCATGACCGAATCGCCGAGCGTCACCACAAAGGGCGCCGCCCTGAAGGCACTGCAGAAACCGCGCTTGAGCGCCTTCGAATCGGGCGCGGCGTCCAGCTGCTCCAGGGTGACGGCGAGGTCGCTGTCGACGCTCGTGGGATTGCCCTTCAACGTGCGATGCAGCTTGTCATCGTGATTGCCGCGGATGAAGCTGCCGGCCTTGCGGGCCAGGAGATCCAGCATGAGCCGGACGCACCCGGCATTGTCGGGCCCGCGATCGACCAGGTCACCGAGCGACAGGACGTAGCGTCGCTCCGCGGCCGCCAGATCCACCGCTGCCTGGAAGAGCCTGACCTGGCCATGCACGTCGCCGATGACCAGCACGCCTTCGGCCCACGACGGCAGGGCCAGGGCCTGCCGGTCAGCCACGCTTCTCGATCACGAGGACCAGATGGCTTTCCAGCTCGACGCTCTCGACCAGCTTGTGCCCGGCAACCTCGCAAAGCTGGTCGAAATCGGCCGGCGCCCGCGGGTCGGTCGCCAGCACCCGGAGCCGCTCGCCGCCGGCGAGGGACCGAAGCGCCTTCTGTGCCTTGAGCACCGGCAGCGGACAGTTCAATCCGCGCGTATCCAGCTCTACCATCCCGTGCTTTGCCCGGCCCTGCAGCCGCCCCTGATCTCCTTGTGAGCCCCGTGTGGCCGAACCAACATCCGCATGGTAAGCGGGTTCCGGCGGGACGAGCCGTCACAGCAGGTGTGCAGCCCAATTACCATGCGCGTCATAAGTGTTGTCGGTTGGAAGAACAATGGCAAGACGACCCTGCTCGACCGCCGGATCCACCAACTGACCGGGCGCGGGCTGCGG
>CAZGUW010000321.1:0-4149 GCA_964528705.1 uncultured Geminicoccaceae bacterium | reverse complement strand
CTCTCCACGGTCAAGCACGCACATCACCGCGTCGATCTCGACCAGCCGGGCAAGGACACGTGGCGGCACCGGCAGGCCGGGGCCGGCGAGGTGATCCTCGCCACCGGCCGCCGCTGGATCCTGATGCATGAGCTGCGCGACGAGCCGGAGCCGCCCCTCATGCCGCTCCTCGCCAAGCTGGCACCGGCCGACCTCGTGATCGTGGAAGGTTTCAAGGGCACCTCGCTGCCCAAGATCGAGGTCCACAGGGGCGAGCGCGGCACCGGCCTCATCGCCCGTGACGACCCGGATGTCGTGGCCGTCGCCGCCGATGTCCCGATCGATGACCTGTCGGTCCCGGTCCTGCATCTCGACGACATCCCGGCCATCGCCCGCCTCGCACTCGACTACGCCCGGGAGATCGAGACCTGACCGAGGCGCCACCCTTCGACTGCTTCGATCCGGGCCGCGGCCATATCGGCCTCGCGGCGGCGCTGGACCGCCTGCGTCAGCGGATCGCACCGATCGTCGGCACGGAGCAGGTGCCGCTGGCGGCGGCGGCCGGCCGTGTGCTCGCCGCCCCCCTGGTCAGCCCGCGCGCCGTCCCGGCCTTCGACAACGCGGCGGTCGACGGCTTCGCCTTCGCCGCGGCCAGCCAGGAAACGACGGGGCCGACGCAACTCGTCCTCGTTCCCGATCGCGCGGCAGCGGGCCATCCGGCCACCACTGCCGTGCCGCCCGGCCATGCCATGCGGGTGCTCACCGGTGCGATGATGCCCGAGGGGACCGACACGGTCGCCATGCAGGAAGAGGTGGTCGAGGACGGGGCCCGTCTGACGCTCGCCCGGCCGATGCGCCCCGCCAGCAACCGCCGCCGCGCCGGCGAGGACATCGCGGCCGGTGCGGCGCTCTTCGCCCCGGGCCTCGTGCTGCGCCCCCACCACGTCGCCGTCGCCGCCGAGATCGGCCTCGCGCGCGTCCCGGTCTTCGAGCGGCTGAGGCTGGCGCTGCTCTCCAGCGGCGACGAGCTGCGCGAGCCGGGCGGCAGCCTGCCGCCGGGCGCCCTTTTCGACGCCAACCGTTACCTCCTCGGGAGCCTGCTGCGGAACCTGCCGGTCGCAGTCGACGACCTCGGCATCCTCGAGGATGACGCGGATGCGGTGGCGGCAGCGATGCTGGCCGCCTCCCGCACGCACAACGTCATCCTGACCTCCGGCGGTGCCTCCCGGGGCGACGAGGACCATGTGGTCCGCACCGTCGAGCGGCATGGCAGCCTGCATTTCTGGCAGATCGCCATGAAGCCGGGCCGCCCGCTCGCCTTCGGCCATCTCGGCGAGGCGCTGACGATCGGCCTGCCGGGCAATCCGGTCGCCGCCGCCGTCTGCTTCATGCGCCTGGCACGACCCGTCCTCGCCCGCCTGGCCGGCGCCGACTGGCTCGAGCCGCGCGCCTTCTCCGTTCCCGCCGCCTTCGAGATGACCAAGAAGCCCGGCCGCTCGGAGCTGCTGCGCGTCCGCCTCGTGCCGGACGAAGCCGGCACCGGCCACGCCGCCGACGTCATCCGCCGGCAGGGCTCCGGCATCCTGACCTCGCTCACCGATGCCGACGGCCTGGTCGAGGTGGACGACAGCACGACGCGGATCGCCCGGGGCGATCCGGTAAAATTCTTCAGCTTCAACGAGTTGGGTGCAGTTTGAGCGACAATCGGACCGACGACGGAAAATTCGACATCATCGTGATTGGGGCCGGCATCGCCGGCGCCGGTATCGCTTGGGAGCTGGCGGAGAGGGCCAGGGTGGCGCTGGTCGAACGGGAGGACCAGCCCGGCTACCACACGACCGGCCGCTCCGCCGCCGTCTATCTCAAGGGCTTCGGCACCGACGTGATCCGTGACCTGACTGTGCTGAGCGAGGCTTTCCTCGCCGGGCCGCCATCCGGTTTCAGCGAGGTGCCCCTGATCCACCCGCGCGGCGCGCTGACTCTTGTCCGCCCCGACCAGATGGACAAGCTGGATCGCTACCTGACCCGCCAGCGCCGCCACCTCCCCCATGTCGAGCGGCTGGACCCGAAGGCCATTCTCGGCATGGTCCCGGCCCTCGATCCGGCCTACGCCGCCGCGGCGGTCTATGACGGCGATGCCCGGGATCTCGATGTCGACGCGATCTTCCAGGGCTTCCTGCGCGGATTCCGCCAGCGCGGCGGCAGGCTGATCACCGCAGCCGAGGTCCGGACCCTCGACCACGCCAACGGCCTCTGGCAGGTCGGCACGACGCACGGCTCCCTGCAGGCATCCATTGTCGTCAATGCTGCCGGTGCCTGGGCCGATCAACTTGCGGCGCTGGCCGGTCTGGGACCGATGGGCATGGTGCCGAAGCGCCGCACCGCCCTCATCGTGCGCCCGCCGGAGGGGCTCGAGGTGAACGGCTGGCCGTGCGTCGACGATATCGACGAGCAGTTCTACTTCCGCCCGGAGGCCGGCAACCTCTTCTGCTCGCCGGCGGACGCGACGCCCTCCGAGCCCTGCGACGCCCAGCCCGAGGAGCTCGACATCGCCATCGCCATCGACCGCATCGAGAAGGCGCTGCCGCTCGGCATCCGCCGCGTCGAGCGGAGCTGGGCGGGACTGCGCACTTTTGTCGCCGACGGCTCGCCCGTCGTCGGCTTCGACCCGCGCGCCGAAGGCTTCTTCTGGCTCGCCGGCCAGGGCGGCTACGGCATCCAGACCTCGCCGGCCCTCTCCAGCCTCGCCGCCCGGCTCGCCGCAGGGCTGGAGCTCGGCACGAAGGAACGGGAGATCGCCGCCGCCCTCCGGCCCGATCGGCTCCTGGGCTAGTCCTGCGTCGGCGCGTCCGGATCCAGGAAACGGTGCAGATGGACCACGAAGTAGCGCGTGTGCGCGTCGTCGACCGTGGCCTGCGCCTTGGCCCGCCATGCCCGCTCGGCCGCCGCGTAGTTCGGATAGATGCCGACGATGTCGAGCTTCTCGGTGTCGACGAACTCGGTGCCCTGCGGGTCCTTGAGCTCGCCGCCGAAAACGAGGTGCAGCAACTGCTTGGTCATGCGCTTCCCCTTGTGCGACCGGAATCGCCGGCCATTCGCAGCGGATCAACTCCGGGCGAACCTATGCCACCCGGCGGACACCCGATGCAATGACCGCGCCATTGCCGCTGACGCTGCTGCTCTGCGCCGTGCAGATGCTCGCCATGACCGGCTCGCTCACGTTTCAGGCGCTGATCCCCGTCTTCATCCGGGAATGGACGCTGACCAATACCGAGGCGGCGTGGATCGGCGGTGCCTCCTATGTGGGCTACGCCGTCGCCGCCCCGATCCTGGTCGCCGCCACCGACCGCATCGACGCCCGCAGCATCGTACTCTGCGCCTGCCTCGTCGGCTGCATCGGCGGGTTCGGCTTCGCCGTCTTCGCCGAGGGCTTCTGGTCGGCAGCCGCCTGGCGCGTCCTCACGGGCGTCGCCATCGCCGGCAGCTACATGCCGGGCCTGAAGGCGCTCACCGACCGGCTGCCCGAGGGCCGGCCGGGCGGCCGCTACCCAGCGCTCTACGCCGCCACCTTCTCGCTCGCCTCGGCCGCCTCGCTCTTCCTCGCCGGCCTGCTCACCGGCATCTTCGGCTGGCACGCCGCCTTTGCGCTCACCGGCTTCACGGCCCTCACCGGGGCGGCCCTCGTCGCGTTCCTGCCGAAGCGGCCGCCCCGGGCCGCCGCCGCCAGCGGCCACACCCTGACCCGCGTCGGCGCGGTCCTGAAAGACCCGAAGCCGATGCGCTTCATCCTCGCCTATGCCGGCCACTCCTGGGAGATGTTCGGCTTCCGCACCTGGATCGTGGCCTTCCTGACCTTCGTGGCGGCGGGCTCCGGCGACGGCAGCCTGGTCCTGGTCGGCACGGTCGCCACCGTCCTCATCGTCGTCGGCCTGCCGGCGGGCATGCTCGGCAACGAGCTCGCCGAACGCGCCGGCAGAAGGCGCGCGGTTGCCATCCTGATGTTCGCTTCGGCAGCCATGGCGGCCCTGATGGCTTTCGCCACCGGCCAGGGCTTCCTTTTCGTCACCTGCCTCGCTCTGGTCTACGGCGCCCTCGTCATGGCCGACAACTCGGCGATCCTGGTCGGCAACATCCAGAGCACGCCCCCCGAGCGCCGCGGCGCCGCCATCG
>CAZGUW010000320.1:0-5374 GCA_964528705.1 uncultured Geminicoccaceae bacterium | reverse complement strand
TCGCCGAGCCGTCCGGCCGGTGGATCTCCTTGGCGGTGCGGACGATGACGGCATGGTGCACGTCACCCTTCTTCACCTTGCCACGGGGGATCGCTTCCTTGACCGCGACGACGATGATGTCGCCGACCGAGCCCCAGCGGCGATGCGAGCCACCGAGCACCCGGATGCACTGCACGCGGCGTGCGCCCGAATTGTCGGCGACCTCGAGATTGGTCTCGACCTGGATCATCCCCCGCCCCTATTCGCTCGCTGGAACCGCGTCGGCACCAACGTCGCCGATCACCATCCAGCGCTTGGTCCTGGACAGCGGGCGGCACTCCTCGATGCGCACCTTGGCGCCGACCGGCACCGCGTTGCTCTCGTCGTGCGCCGCATAACGCTTCGACCGCCGGATATACTTCTTGTAGAGCGGGTGCATAAAACGGCGCTCGACCTTGACGATCACCGTCTTCTCGCCCTTGTCGCTGACCACGACACCCTGCAACACGCGCTTCGGCATGGTCCTCTCCTAGCCCTCACCGCCGGCGGCACGCCGCTCGTGCAGCACCGTCTTGATGCGGGCAATGTCGCGTCGCACCACGCTCATCCGCGCCGTGCCCTCGAGCTGGCCGGTGGCGCGCTGGAAGCGCAGGTTGAACTGTTCCTTCTTCAGCTGCAGCAGACGATCGCTGAGCTGGTCGACTGTCTCGGCACGCATGTCACTCGCCTTCATGCCGCGTCCTCCTGAACCCGGTGGACGAACCGCGTGGCGATCGGCAGCTTCGCCGAGGCGCGCTGCAGCGCCTCTTCGGCCAGCTGGTGCGGCACGCCGTCGATCTCGAACATGATGCGCCCGCGCTGCACCGGGGCGACCCAGAACTCGACCGAGCCCTTGCCCTTGCCCATGCGCACCTCGGCCGGCTTCTTCGACACCGGCGTGGCCGGGAAGATCCGGATCCAGACACGACCGGCGCGCTTGAGGTGACGGGTGATCGCCCGCCGCGCCGCCTCGATCTGGCGCGCCGTGATCCGCCCGCCTTCCGTCGCCTTCATGCCGAAGGCGCCGAAGTTCAGCTCGGCCCCGCCCTTCGTCATGCCGCGCACGCGGCCCTTGTGGGCCTTGCGGAATTTGGTTCGTTTCGGCTGCAACATCTCTGAATTCCCAAGCCCTCAGGCGCGTCCCGGATTCTGCTCGTTGAAGCGTTGGTCGAAGGCCATCGGGTCGTGCTCCATGATCTCGCCGCGGAACACCCAGACCTTCACGCCGCAGGTGCCATAAGGCGTGTGCGACGTCGCCCGGCCGAAATCGATATTGGCGCGCAGCGTGTGCAGCGGCACCCGGCCCTCGCGATACCACTCCGTCCGCGCGATCTCGGCACCGCCGAGCCGGCCGCTGCAGGTCACCCGGATACCCTGGGCGCCGAGCCGCATGGCCGACTGCACGGCACGCTTCATCGCACGCCGGAAGGTGACCCGGCGGGCGAGCTGCTGGGCGATGTTCTCGGCCACCAGCCGCGCGTCCAGCTCGGGCTTCCTGATCTCGACGATGTTGAGATGCACCTCGCCACCGCAGAGCTTCGCCAGATCGCGCCGGAGATTTTCGATCTCCTGGCCCTTCTTGCCGATGACCACGCCCGGCCGCGCCGAGTAGATGGTGACGCGCGCCTTCTTCGCCGGCCGCTCAATGACGATCCGGCTGACGCCCGCCTGGGCCAGCCGCTTCATCAGGAAGCGGCGGATCTCGACGTCGTCGGCGAGCAGCTGCGCGTAGTCGCGATCGGCGAACCAGCGCGAATCCCAGGTGCGGTTGATGCCGACGCGCAGGCCGACGGGATTGACCTTCTGGCCCATCAGGCGGCCTCCTCTTGCTCGGCCCGCTCGCGCACGACGATGCGCAACTGGCTGAAATGCTTGACGACCCGGCCGGCCCGGCCACGGGCGCGCGGCTTGAAGCGCTTCATGACGAACCGCTTGCCGACGCTCGCCTCGGCGACATAGAGCCGATCGACGTCGAGCGCGTGGTTGTTCTCCGCATTGGCCACGGCCGACTGCAGCGCCTTGAACACCACGTCCGACACGCGCTTGCGATTGAACTCGAGCGCCACCAGCGCCTTGTCGACCTTCATCCCGCTGATCATCCCGGCCAAAAGGCCGAGCTTCTGCGGGCTCGAGCGGACGAGGGTGGCGACCGCCATGGCTTCGTTGTCGGCCAGGCGCCGGTCCTGCTTCGGCTTGCCCATGGCTACTTCCTTCTCGCCTTCTTGTCGGCGCCATGCCCGGTGTAGGTGCGCGTCGGCGAGAACTCGCCGAGCTTGTGCCCGACCATGTTCTCGGTGACGTAGACCGGCACGAACTTCTTGCCGTTGTAGACGGCGAAGGTCAGGCCGACGAAGTCCGGCATGATCGTCGAGCGCCGCGACCAGGTCTTGATGATCTCGTTGCGGCCCGAGGACCGCGCCTTCTCGACCTTGTCGAAGAGGTAGCCGTCGACGAACGGGCCCTTCCAGACGGAACGGGGCATGGCTCAGCCTCCCCTCTTCTTGGCTTTGTGGCGGCTGCGAATGATCATGCCTTCGGTCTTCTTGTTCATGCGGGTGCGGCGGCCCTTGGTCGGCTTGCCCCAGGGGGTCACCGGGTGCCGGCCGCCGGAGGTGCGGCCCTCGCCGCCGCCATGCGGGTGATCGACCGGGTTCATGGCGACACCACGGACATGCGGGCGCTTGCCCAGCCACCGGTTGCGGCCGGCCTTGCCGTGATTGATGTTCTGATGATCGGGATTGGAGACAGCCCCGATCGTCGCCATGCAGGTCGAGTGCACGCGGCGGATCTCGCCCGAGCCCAGGCGAACCTGGGTGTAGTCGCCGTCGCGACCGACGATCTGCGCATAGGATCCGGCCGATCGGGCGATCTGGCCGCCCTTGCCCGGCTTGAGCTCGACATTATGGATCACCGTGCCGATCGGGATGGCACGAACCGGCGCCGCATTGCCCGGCTTCACGTCTACGCGCTCGTCTGCGATCACCTTGTCGCCGGCCTGCAGCCGCTGCGGCGCCAGGATGTAGGCCTGATCGCCGTCCTCGTAGCCGATCAGCGCAATGAACGCCGTGCGGTTGGGATCGTACTCGAGCCGCTCGACCGTGCCGCTGACGCCGAACTTGCGCCGCTTGAAGTCGACCATGCGATACGTACGCTTGTGTCCGCCACCGATGTGGCGCGACGTCGTGCGACCGTGATTGTTGCGGCCGCCCGACTTCGTCAGCCCCTCGGTCAGCTTCTTGACCGGCTTGCCCTTCCACAAGGCGGAGCGGTCAACGGTGACGAGCTGCCGCCGCGAAGGACTGGTCGGGTTGTACTGCTTGAGCGCCATCGCCGGTCCCTCAGATGCCGGTCGTCACGTCGATCGCCTGGCCCTCGGCCAGCGTGACGAACGCCTTCTTGATGTCGTTCCGCTTGCCCGGCCGGCCGCGGAACCGCTTGGTCTTGCCCTTCTGCACGAGCGTGTTCACGGCCGTGACCTTGACGCCGAAGATGTTCTCCACGGCTTCCTTGATCTCGCCCTTGTCGGCGTCGAGGCGGACCTTGAAGACCACCTGGCCGTTCTCGGAAACCCGGGTCGCCTTCTCGGTGATCACCGGGGCCACGATCACGTCGTAATTGCGCGCCGTCGTCATGCCAGGCGCTCCTCGAGCAGCTTCGCCGCGTCCCTCGTCAGGACCAGCACGTCGCGCCGCAGGATGTCGTAGACGTTGGCACCCTCCTGCGGCAGCAGGTCGATGGTCGGCAGGTTGCGCGAGGCGAGCGCGAAGTTGCGCTCGGGCTCGCCGGCCACCACGAAGAGAGCCGAGCCGAGGCCCAGCTTGTCGAGCACGCCGCCCATCAGCTTGGTCTTGGGCTCGGTCAGCGCCGCCTCGTCGAGGAGGATCAGCTGCCCGGCCCCGGCCTTCGCCGAGAGCGCACAGCGCAGGCCGAGCTTGCGCAGCTTCTTGGTCAGGTCGGTGCTGTGATCGCGCGGCGTCGGGCCGAAGGCACGGCCGCCGGTGCGGAAGATGTTGGCCCGCTTGCTGCCGTGGCGTGCCCGACCCGTGCCCTTCTGCCGATAGATCTTGGCCGTCGAGCCGCTGACCTCGCCCCGGCTCTTCACCTTGTGGGTGCCGGCCCGGCGCTTCGCCAGCTGCCAGGTCACCACGCGGTGCAGGATGTCGCGGCGCACCGGCACGGCGAAGACGGCGTCGCTCAGCTCGGTGGAGCCGACCACCTCGCCCGCCAGGTTCTTGACGTCGACCTGCATGACTATTCCTCGCCCTCTTCGGCGACGATGGCTTCCATCGCCTCGCCGGCCTTGACCACGGCGGCCGGGAACGGCGCATCCTTCGGCAGGGCCTTCTTCACCGCGTCGGTGACGCGCAGCCAGCTGCCCTTGGCACCCGGCACGCCGCCGCGGATGAGGATCAGACCCTGGTCCGGGTCGACGCCGAAGACCTCGAGGTTCTGCACCGTCACGTTGCGATGGCCCATGTGGCCGGCCATCTTCTTGCCCTTGAACACGCGGCCCGGATCCTGGCGGTGGCCGGTCGAGCCGTGGCTGCGATGCGACACCGACACACCGTGCGTGGCCCGCAGGCCGCCGAAATTGTGCCGCTTCATGGCGCCGGCAAAGCCTTTGCCGATGCTCAGCCCGGCGACGTCGACGAACTGCCCGGCGACGAAATGGCCGACATGCACCTTCTCGCCGACCCCGAGAAGCGCGTCCTCGGCCACCCGGAACTCGGCAACCTCGGCCTTCGGCTCCACCTTCGCCTTGGCGAAGTGGCCGCGCATCGGCTTCGTGACGTTCTTCGCCTTGGCCTTGCCGGCGCCGAGCTGGACCGCCGTGTAGCCGTCCTTCTCGACCGTCCGCACGGCCACGACCTCGCAGTCGTCCACCTTGAGCACGGTGACCGGAATGTGGCTGCCGTCGACCCCGAAGAGTCTCGTCATGCCCATCTTCCGGGCGATCATCCCCGTTCGCATCGAATTCGCCTCAGAGCTTGATCTCGACGTCGACACCCGAGGCGAGGTCGAGCTTCATCAGCGCGTCCACGGTCTGGGGGGTCGGGTCGACGATGTCGAGGAGCCGCTTGTGGGTCCGGATCTCGAACTGCTCGCGGCTCTTCTTGTCGACGTGCGGCCCACGATTCACGGTGAACCGCTCGATTCGATTGGGTAGCGGGATCGGACCGCGCACGCGCGCGCCGGTTCGCTTCGCCGTGCCGACGATCTCGCGCACCGACTGATCGAGCACGCGATGATCGAACGCCTTCAGGCGAATTCTGATGTTCTGCGTTTCCATGACGGACCTGTCCCGCTACCCGCTATGGGTTGTCAGCTGATGATTTCGGCGACGACGCCGGCACCG
>CAZGUW010000319.1:0-5395 GCA_964528705.1 uncultured Geminicoccaceae bacterium | reverse complement strand
TCGGCTGGCCGGCCTCGATGCGCGGGTAACAGAAGATGCACTTCTCGGATTTGCCCGATGCCCAGTTGTAATAGATCTTCTTGTAGGGGCAGCCCGAGACGCACATCCGCCAGCCGCGGCAGCGCTCCTGGTCGATCAGGACGATGCCGTCCTCCTCGCGCTTGTAGATGGCACCCGACGGGCAGGCGGCGACGCAGGTCGGGTTGAGGCAGTGCTCGCAGAGCCGGGGCAGGTACATCATGAAGGTGTTCTCGAAGGCGCCGTAGATCTCCTTCTGCACGCCCTCGAAGTTCACGTCCTTCGACCGCTTGGCGAACTCGCCGCCGAGAATCTCCTCCCAGTTCGGCCCCCACTCGATCTTCTCCATCCGCTCGCCGGTGAGGAGCGAGCGGGGGCGGGCCGTCGGCGTCGCCTCGAGCTCCGGAGCACTCTGCAGGTGGTCGTAGTCGAAGGTGAAAGGCTCGTAGTAGTCGTCGATCTCCGGCAGGTCGGGGTTGGCGAAGATCTTCGCCAGCACCCGCCACTTGCCGCCGATCCTGGGCTCGATCCGGCCGTTCGACTTGCGGACCCAGCCGCCGTTCCATTTCTTCTGGTTCTCCCATTCCTTGGGATAACCGATGCCCGGCTTGGTCTCGACATTGTTGAACCAGGCGTATTCCATGCCTTCGCGATTGGTCCACACCTGCTTGCAGGTCACCGAGCAGGTGTGGCAGCCGATGCACTTGTCGAGGTTGAGCACCATCGCGATCTGTGCGCGGATCTTCATTCTGCGGCCTCCACACCGGCGGGTTGCGAGGTTGCCTCGAGGGCGGGGCGGTCGAGCGGCCGCTCGAGCCAGTCGACGTTCCGCATCTTGCGGACGATGACGAACTCGTCGCGATTGGAGCCGACCGTTCCATAGTAGTTGAAGCCGTAGGAGAGCTGGGCGTAGCCGCCGATCATGTGGGTCGGCTTGAGGATCGCCCGGGTCACCGAGTTGTGGATGCCGCCGCGCTTCTTCGTGGTCTCGGCACCCGGCGTGTTCACCATCTTCTCCTGGGCATGGTACATCAGCATCATGCCCGGGTTGACCCGCTGCGAGACCACCGCGCGGGCGGTGAGCGCACCGTTGGCGTTGTAGACCTCGACCCAGTCGTTATCGACGATCCCGCCCTTTCTGGCGTCGTCCTCGCTGAGCCAGACGATCGGCCCGCCGCGGCTGAGCGTCAGCATCAGGAGATTGTCGGTGTAGGTCGAGTGGATGCCCCATTTCTGGTGCGGCGTGATGAAGTTGAGCACGATCTCGGTGCTGCCGTTGGGCAGCTTGCCCTGGATGCGCGCCACCGACTTCGGGTCGATCGGCGGCTTCCAGGTGACGAAACCCTCGCCGAAGGCCCGCATCCAGTCGTGGTCCTGGTAGAGCTGCTGGCGCCCGCTGAGCGTGCGCCACGGGATCAGCTCGTGGACGTTGGTGTAGCCGGCGTTGTAGCAGACCTTCTCGCTCTCGAGGCCCGACCAGGTGGGTGACGAGATGATCTTGCGCGGCTGGGCGGCGATGTCGCGAAAGCGGATCTTCTCGTCCTCCTTGGTCAGCGCCAGGTGGGCGTGCTCGCGACCGGTGATCTTCGAGAGCGCCTCCCAGGCCTTGACCGCGACCTCGCCATTGGTCTCGGGGGCGAGCATCAGCACCACCTCGGTGGCGTCGATGTCGCTGTCGATCCGGGCCATGCCCCTGGTAGGCCCCTCCTCGGTCACCGCCCCGTTGAGCGACTTCAGGAGATCGACCTCGTGTCCGGTCTGCCAGGCGATGCCCTTGCCGCCATTGCCGACCTTCTCCATCAGCGGCCCGAGGGCGGTGAAGCGCTTGTAGACGTTCGGGTAGTCGCGCTCGACCACGGCAACGGTCGGCATGGTCCGGCCCGGGATCGGCTCGATCTCGCCCTTCTTCCAGTCCCTGACGTCGTAGGCCTGGGCCAGCTCGCCCGGGCTGTCGTGCTGGATCGGCACCAGCACCACGTCCTTCTCGACGCCAAGGACCTCGGGCGCGACTGCGGAGAACTGCCGGGCGATGGCCTTGTAGACCTCCCAGTCGCTCCTGCACTCCCAGGCCGGATCGGTCGCCGCCATCAGGGGATGGATGAAGGGGTGCATGTCGGAGGTGTTGAGGTCGTTCTTCTCGTACCAGGTGGCGACCGGCAGCACGATGTCGGAGAAGGCGCAGGTCGTGGACATGCGGAAGTCGAGCGTGACCAGGAGGTCGAGCTTACCTTCGGGGGCCTCGTCGTGCCACTTGACGTCCTTCGGCTTGACCCCGCCTTCGTCGCCCAGGCTCTTGCCCATGACGCCGTTCGACGTGCCGAGCAGGTGCTTGAGGAAGTACTCGTGGCCCTTGCCCGAGGAGCCCAGCAGGTTGGAGCGCCAGACGAAGAGGTTGCGCGGCCAGTTCGCCGGATCGTCCGGGTCGTGGCAGGAAAGCTCGAGCGAGCCGTCCTTCAGCGACTTCGCGACATAGTCCTTGGGCTCGAGCCCGGCCGCCGCCGCCTTCGCGGCGATGCCGAGCGGGTTCTCCTTGAGCTGCGGTGCCGAGGGCAGCCAGCCCATCCGCTCGGCCCGGACATTGAAGTCGATGAGCGAGGCCTGCCAGTCGCCCGGCGGGGCGGTCGGCGAGAGGATCTCGTCCGTGGTCACCGTCTCGTAGCGCCACTGGTCGGTGTGGGCGTACCAGAACGAGGTCGAGTTCTGCTGCCGCGGCGGCCGGCCCCAGTCGAGCGCGAAGGCGAGCGGCAGCCAGCCGGTCTGCGGCCGAAGCTTCTCCTGGCCCACGTAATGCGACCAGCCGCCACCGGACTGGCCGACACAGCCGCACATCACCAGCATGTTGATGATGCCGCGGTAGTTCATGTCCATGTGGTACCAGTGGTTGAGGCCGGCGCCGAGAATGACCATCGAGCGGCCTTTGGTCTTCTCGGCATTGGTGGCGAACTCGCGTGCCGTGGTGATGATCTTGTCGCGGCTCACGCCGGTGATGTTCTCGGCCCAGGCCGGGGTGAAGGGCACGTCGTCGTCGTAGCTGGTCGCCACGTTGCCGCCGCCGAGCCCGCGATCGAGCCCGTAATTGGCGCAGAAGAGGTCGAAGACGGTGGCCACCAGGGCCTCGCCGTCGGCGAGCTGGAGGCGCCTCGCCGGCACGTTGCGCTCCAGCACCTCGCCGTGGTCGGTGGCGACGAAGTGCTCGGTGGCGCGGCCGCCGAAATAGGGGAAGGCCACCGGCACGACCTCCTCGGGGTCGCTGATCTGCGTCAGCCGCAGCCGCGTCGTGCGGCCCTGGGCGTCCTTCTCCTCGAGGTTCCACTTGCCCTGCTCGCCCCAGCGATGGCCGATCGAGCCGTTGGGCACGACCACCTCGCCGGTCGTCTCGTCGATCGCCACGGTCTTCCACTCGGGGTTGCTGGTCTCGCCGAGCGCCCCGGCGAAATCGGCGGCGCGGAGCTGGCGCTCCGGCACGAGCCGGCCGTCCTGCTCGACCAGCTTCACCAGCATCGGCATGTCCGAGTACTTGCGGGCGTAGTCCTCGAAATAGGCGGCCTGCCGGTCGAGATGGTACTCGCGCAGGATGACGTGGCCGATCGCCAGCGCC
Source organism: uncultured Geminicoccaceae bacterium (assembly GCA_964528705.1). GTDB lineage: Bacteria > Pseudomonadota > Alphaproteobacteria > Geminicoccales > Geminicoccaceae > SLRI01. The sequence goes on along the minus strand of CAZGUW010000319.1, from coordinate 1,779 downwards.
AGGGCCGCGTCCGTGCCCTGCTTGGGCGCCAGCCAGAGGTCGGCGAACTTGGTGGCCTCGGCATAGTCGGGCGAGACGACGACCGACTTGGTCCCCTTGTAGCGCACCTCGGTGTAGAAATGGGCGTCCGGGGTCCGGGTCTGCGGCACGTTCGAGCCCCAGATCATCAGGAACCCGGCATTGTACCAGTCCGCACTCTCCGGCACGTCGGTCTGCTCGCCCCAGGTCTGGGGGCTCGCCGGCGGCAGGTCGCAGTACCAGTCGTAGAACGACATGCAGACGCCGCCGAGCAGCGACAGGTAGCGCGTGCCGGCGGCGTAGGAGATCATCGACATGGCCGGGATCGGCGAGAAGCCGGCGATCCGGTCGGGGCCGTGCTTCCTGACGGTGTAGGCATTGGCCGAGGCGATGATCTCGGTCGCCTCGTCCCAGCCGATCCGCACCATGCCGCCATGGCCGCGCACCTTGATGTAGTCGGCGCGCTTCGCCGGGTCCTCGACGATCGAGGCCCAGGCCGCGACCGGCGACAGCGTCTGCCGCGCCGCCCGCCATTTCTTCAGCAGGCGCGAGCGGATCAGCGGGTATTTGAGCCTGGCGCCCGAGTACATGTACCAGGAGTAGCTGGCCCCCCGCGAGCAGCCCCGGGGCTCGTGATTGGGGAGGTCCGGGCGCGTCCTCGGATAGTCGGTCTGCTGGGTCTCCCAGGTGACGATCCCGCCCTTGACGTAGATCTTCCAGGAGCAGGAGCCGGTGCAGTTCACGCCATGCGTCGAGCGCACGATCTTGTCGTGTTGCCAGCGCTTGCGATAGGCCTCCTCCCAGCTCCGGTCCTCCGAGGTCGTCATGCCGTGGCCGTCGGCGAAGGTGTCGATCTTCCGGTCGAGGAAGGTCAGGCGATCGAGGAATTGGCTCATCGTTCTCTCCCGCTCAGCTGGCTGGCACGGCGCTCGCGGGCGTTGCCCGCCGGTCGCGCTCGATGTCGTGGAGGTGACCGCCCGGCCGCGTGTAGACGAACCAGGTGACGAGGACGCAGGTGACGTAGAAGGCGAGGAAGCCCCAGAGCGCCAGCTCCGGCCCGCCGGACACGGCGATCGACGTGCCGTAGCTCTTCGGGATGAAGAAGGCGCCATAGGCCGCGATCGCCGAGGTGAAGCCGATGATCGCCGCCGACTCCTTCTCCGCCTGGCGCTGCCGGGCGGTGGCATCGGCCTCGGGCATCAGCCGGTCCATCTCCTTGCGCATGGTCGGCGGGATCATCTGGAAGGTCGACGCGTTGCCGATCCCGGTGCCGAGGAAGAGGAGCATGAACATCAGGAAGAAGCCGTAGAACGCGAAGGGCTGGTCCTTGATGCCGAGGAAGAAAAGGACGCCGAGGACGGCACCGATCATGCCGATGAAGGTCCAGAAGGTGACCCGGCCACCGCCGTACTTGTCGCTCACCCAGCCGGTCATGGCGCGGCTGACCGCACCCACGAGCGGGCCGAGAAAGGCGAGCTGCAGGGCGTCGACCGCCGGGAACTGCGTCTTCATCAGGAGCGGGAAGCCCGCCGAGTAGCCGATGAACGAGCCGAACGTCCCGGTGTAGAGCCAGCACATGATCCAGTTGTGCTTGCGGCTGAAGATCACCGACTGCTCGGCGAAGGAGGCCCTGGCCGCGGCGATGTCGTTCATGCCAAACCAGGCCGCGAGGGTGGCGACGATGAGGAAGGGCACCCAGACGAAGCCCGCGTTCTGCAACCAGAGGCGCTCGGTCTCGGAGATCGCCTGCGGCTCGCCGCC
>CAZGUW010000318.1:0-5415 GCA_964528705.1 uncultured Geminicoccaceae bacterium | reverse complement strand
TCCCCATGAACGTCGAGACGTCCTTGCCGCCGGTCGGCACGGTCGATGAGGTGTCGCCGAGGCCGCGCAGCGTGCGCCAGAGGATCCAGCCGTCCAGCCCGGGGCCGATGTCGCGCACATAGGTGACGTCGTGCTCGAAGCGCGCCTCCCAGGAGAGCAGGTTGCGGCCGGCCACCTGGGCGAGCCCGGTAATGCCGGGCATGACCTTGTGGCGGCAGCGCTGCCGGGCGTTGTAGCGAGGCAGGTACTCGACCAGGAGCGGTCGCGGGCCGATCAGGCTCATCTCGCCCCTGAGCACGTTCCAGAGCTGCGGCAGCTCGTCGAGACTCGTCTTGCGCAGCAGGAGCCCGAGCGGGGTCAGCCGGTCGCCATCGGGCAACAGGGCGCCCGAGGCATCGCGCCGGTCGGTCATGGTACGGAACTTGGCGAGACGAAAGATCCGGTCATCCTTGCCGATGCGCTCCTGACGAAACAGCACGGGCGCCCCGAGGCGCCAACGCACGACGATGGCGACGAGCACCATCAACGGCAGGAGGAGCACAGCCAGCGGCACGGCGATGGCCAGGTCCACAATCCGCTTGCCGAAGCGTACATAAAGGGTCCTGGGCGGGTTGATCTCTTCCATCACATTGCGCCCTTTGGTAGAACTTGGAGAGGGCGCATCGGGCGCCGAAAGTCGAGGCTTCCCGGATGCGCGGTGCGAGATGGCTGCGGAGCGAGGACGCCGGGTGGGCCGAGCTGCTCGCCTCGGCCGGTCCGCACGACGTCTATCACCTGCCAGGCTACCACCGGGTCGCCGAGGCTTCCGGCTGGGGCGAGGCCTGGCTGCACATCGCCGGCGACGGGCTGGGCTGGATCGCCCTGCCGCTGCTGCTGCGGCCGATCGAGGGAGCGCCCGGGCGCACCGACGCGACGTCGGTCTATGGCTATGCGGGGCCGATCACCTCGGCCGCTCCCGTCGACGCCGAGCTCGTGGCCGACTTCCACAGGACGTTGCGCGAGGGGCTCGTCGAGCGCGGTGCGGTCACCCTGTTCGCCCGCCTGCACCCGCTGCTGGAGCAGCCGCCGCTGCTGACCGGCCTCGGCGTGCTCGAGCGGCTGGGTGACACGGTCTCGATCGATCTGCGGCAGCCACCGGAAGCGCAGCTCGCCGTCTATCGCAGCAACCACCGTCGCGACCTGGGACGGCTGGAGCGCAGGGGATACGCGACCACGGTCGTCGACGGTGCGGGCGATCTTGAAGGGTTCGTGGCGCTCTATCACGAGAACATGCGACGCGTGCACGCCGGGCCGCAGTATTTCTTCGATACCGCGTATTTCGATCGGCTGGCGGCGACGCTCGGCCCCTCCCTTGCCCTCGCCTCCTGCCATCAGGACGAGCAGCTCGTCGGCGCCGGCCTCTTCATGCGGCGCGGGCCCGTCGCGCAATACCATCTGGGTGCCGTCTGCGATCGCCATGTCGCCGCAGCACCGGCCAAGCAGCTGATCGACGCGGCCCGCCGCCATTTCCACGCGGCCGGTGCCGAGGTCCTGCACCTCGGTGGCGGCCGTGGTGCGGCCGAGGATTCGCTCTTCCACTTCAAGGCAGGCTTCTCGCCCCGCCGCCATGCCTTCAGGGTCTGGCGCTGGATCATCGATGCGGATGCGTACGCCGCGCTCGCCGAGGGCAAGCCCGAGACGGATTTCTTCCCGGCCTATCGCGGCTGAGCCGCACAGCTCGCCGGCCAGGCCGCCAACGCTCCGCAACACGGTTGGGATCGGCCCGCTCACAGCCGCATCGTCTCCAGAATGGTGCCGTTGACCTCGCGGTCGTCGAAGCGCGTTTCGACCAGCCGCCGGCTGGCGAGCCCCATGGGCACCGCCTGCCCGGGTGCTGCTGCAAAGCGACGCATGGCGGCAGCCAGCCCCTCGATATCGTGCTTGGCGACCAGATAGCCGTTCTCGCCGTGGCGGACGGTCTCGCGGCAGCCGGGCGCATCGGTGGTGATGATCGGCCGGCCCATGGCCATCGCCTCCAGGGTCGAGCGCGGCACCCCTTCCCGGTAGGTCGACGGCAGCACGAAGACATTGGCATCCGCGATCACCGGCCGGACATCGCGGACGGTGCCGAGATAGTCGATGATGCCCTCGCGCTGCCACGCCTCGACCTGATCCGGCGCCAGGGCACCCGGCGAGTCCTCGAAGCTGCCGAGGAGCACGAATCGGGCGCTCGGGAACTCGGCCTTGACCCGGCGTGCCGCCTCGGCATAGGCGACCACCCCCTTGTCCCGGATCAGCCGCCCGACGAAGAGGAAGCTCGGCCGCTCGACCGGCGGCGGGGCGTAGGCGAAGTGGTCGAGATCGATGCCGATGCCGTTCAGCAGGACGAGTTCGTGCCGGCGCGGCGCCAGCCGCCGCTGCCGCAGCAGGTCGCGGTCGTCCGGGTTGAGCACGAAGGTGGCGTTGGAGAGCGAGAAGGCGAGCCGGTAGAGGGGCTGCTGGACGGCGCGGATGAAGCGGCGGCGGCGCTCGCTGCCATCGGCGAAGGCATAGCCCATGCCCTCGACCATGGTGAAGATGCGCCCGACCCGGGCGAGCCGCGCGGCCAGGGAGCCGTAGACCATCGGCTTCATCGTGTAGGCGAGCAGGATGTCGGGGCGCAGCTCGTCGAAGACCCGGCGCAGACCCCAGACGCTGCCCATGTCGCGCAACGGGTTGAGGCCCGTCCGGTCGAGCGGCACCTGCCGGAAGCTGGCGCCGCGGGCGCCGAGATCCGCAACCACCCGCGGGTCGTGGTCGGCGGCACAGCCGATGACCTCATGGCCGCGGGCCACCATCGCGTCGATCAGACGGCCGCGAAACTGGGTCAGGCTGAGCCCGACACACCCGAGCAGGGCAACACGCAACTTGGCATCTCCGAGATGAAGGTTCGATCCGGCGGCCGGTCCGGTCCCGCCGCTGGCGGTGCTCAGGCGGTGTAGTAGGCGCTGGCCGCATTGCCCGGCGTCGCCGCAACCTGCAGGACGGTGCCGATCAGCGGCGCCCGGGCGAGATCGAGCCGGCCGAGCACGTCCAGCAGCTCGTCGCGCCGCGTCTTGCCGAGCCGGGCGACGAGCACCGTGGCGTCGACCATCGGCGCCAGCGACTGGGCGTCGGAAACCGCGAGCACCGGCGGGGTATCGACGACGACGAGCTCGAACCGGGTGCGCAACGCCGTCAGCACGTCGGCCATGACGTTCGACTGCAGGATGCGCTGCGGATCGATTTCCGGCCCGGCCAGCTCGGTGAGGATGCGCAGGCGGGTGCGTGGATCGAGCAGGAGACGGCCGGGTCCGCGGCCCGGCTCGGTGGCGAGGTCGACCAGCCCCCAGCGTGCCTCCATGCCCGGGTCGACGGCGAACAGCGAGCGCCGCATGTCGGCATCGAGGAAGAGCGTGCGCAGGCCGCTGGCCGCAGCCAGGGTGGCGAGCCCGAGTGCTATCGTGCTCTTGCCCTCGCCCGGCAGGCTGGAAGTGACCATCACCACCCGGCTGGTGCCGATCGGCGCCGTCTCGCCGAGCGTGGCGACGAGGAGGCCCTTCAGCCGTTCCGCCGGCATCGAGAGGGGCCGGTCGCGCAGATAGTCCAGCGGCCGCGCGTGGCGCCGGCTCGGGGTAATCTGGGGCATGAGCGCCAGGGTGGCGAGGCCGGTCGCCGACTCGACGTCGCGGGGGCTGCGAAACGTGTTGGCGCGGTGCTCCACCAGGTGCGCTGCCGCGGCCCCGAGCAGGAGCCCGGCAATGCCGCCGATGACCAGCATGACCTTCACGTTGGGGGAGCTCGGCCGGGTCGGGACGGCTGCCCGCTGCACCAGCCGCACGCCCGGGTCGACCATGGAAAGGCGCGCCGAGGTTGCCATCGAGCCGCGCAGGAACTCCTCGTAGAGGGCCCGGCTGGCAGCCGCGCGCCGCTCGAGCTCGGCCAGCTCGAGCCGCGCCTCGCTGGCGTCCACCGCCTTGCCCTCGAGCGACTCGAGCAGCTCGACCAGGGTCCGGCGCTCGTCGTCGAGCAGGGCCAGCTCGTCGCGTTCGAGCGCCACCCGGCGGCTGAGCTCGGCGCGCAGCCGGCCGCGGACGGCCTCGGCTTCGTTGCGGAGCGCCACCAGCTCGGGGTGACGTTCGCCCAGCGTCGCCGACAGCTGGGTGATCTGCTGGCGCAGGCCGGTTTCCTCGTCGAGCAGGCGCTGGACGGCCATCGAATCCTCCAGCTCGGCCACCAGTGCCGCGGTCTCGCCCTCGGCCATGATCCGGGTCAGCCGCTCGACCTTGCGGGCCTGGGTGGCCCGGATCGCGGCGTTGTCGAGCAAGCGCTGCTGCAACACGGCGAGACGCTGGTCGGCAGCCGCTTCGCCATTGAGGCCGGAGCGCCGCAGATAGGCGGTGATGGCGTCCTCGGCGGTTCGCAGCTCGTCGCGGAGCATGGCCGCCCGGTCCTGGAGGTGGGCAGCCGCCTGCTCGACATCGGCACGCCGGTCGGCGGTCTGCTCGGCGATAAACTGCTCGACCACGCGATTGGCGATGGTGGCCGCCTTCAGCGGCTCATTCGAGCGGAAAGCGACGGCGAGGATCGAGGAGGTGCCCTGCGGGCTCACCTGGAGCCGCTGGTCGAACGCCTCGATCGCCTTTTCGTTGTCCAGCACGCGCTTCGCGTCATCGCTCGGCGCGGTCGTCGGCCGCAGCCCGTGCAGTCCCTCCGTCAGCGGCTCGAGCCAGGTGACCGCCTCGGCCCGCCGCAGGAACCAGTCGCCCAGTTTCGCAACGACGCCGTTGCCGGCATTCTCCGGCGGGACGAACTCCGCATCCGCCTGGAGGTCGAGCGTGTCGACCAGGCGCTGCGCCAGCGGCCGCGAGGTGAGGTACTCGATCTGGTCGTCGAGCCGCCGCGGCAGCTGCGCCGCGGCCAGCGCACCCTGCCCCGCGTCGCCCGGCGAGCTGAGCACGGCGAGCTTGGCCACGGCCACGAACTGCCTCTCGGCGGTGAACGCCAGGGCGGCACTGATCGCCGTCGCCGCCAGCACGATGGCGGCGACCAGCCAGCGGTGCCACCAGAGCGGCATGAGCAGCAGGGCCAGGCTGGTTTCCGCCGCCGCCGGCTCGGCGCCATGCGGCCGGCGCAACCGTTCCGCCTGCCGCGCGGACGGCAGATAGGGGCCGGGCAGGCCCTGCGCGAGGACAGCTGGTTCAGTCATCGGCGGTGACCTCAAGCGAAAGTCGAAAACATGCCCCTGGCAGGCAGGCGGCGGCTAGGGCGCTCATGCGCCAAGCCGTGCCATGCCGGAGGGTGCCAGAACGGGCTGGCCCTGGGGCGCGAGCGCCGGCCGCTCCTGGGCAGCGATCGAAGGTGGCTCCCGGAGTTTTCCTTCCTCTCCCAGGCTCGGCACGAGCTCGACGACCAGCC
>CAZGUW010000317.1:0-5417 GCA_964528705.1 uncultured Geminicoccaceae bacterium | reverse complement strand
CCGGGTGACAATCGCCCCCTCCCGGGTGGGGGCGGGCGCCGGCCCCACGCCGGCGACCGACCCGACGAAGGCCGAGGCGACGAAGCCGGCCGCCGCCCCTGGCGAGGAGGACGTGCTGGACCTCACCCAGGTCGTCGGCGGCGGCGAGGCGCCGCCCGCCACCCCGCCCGCGCTCGATGCCGATGCCGGCGAGGTCGATCTCGAACTCGAGGAGGAGGACGACGAGCCGGCGCCGGTCGCCGCCCCGCCGAAGCCCGCCGCCAGGGTGCCCGACAGCGAGGACAGCCTCGTTTCGGCGCCGGCCGCCTCGGCCAGCACCAGCGCCTTCGCCCGCCTCGCCAAGGCGGCGGCGAGCAACGAGCAGCCGGCCCGCGGCTTCGGCGACAAGACCGTCGAGGCCTTCCTCACCGATCTCCTGAAGCCCATGCTCAAGGACTGGCTGGACCAGAACCTCGAGGGCGTGGTCGAGCGCGTGGTGGAGCAGGAGGTCAAGAAGCTGGCACGGCGCGCCGAGCTGATGTGAGCACCGTGCCGGCCCGCAAGCCGGCGGGCTGGAGCGGCGATCGACGACCCGCGCCTGCCGACCGGCCCGGCTGCCCCGGCGTGCCACCCTGCCGCCTTGTCGCGTCAGGCGAGTTCCACTAAACCCCACCTCCATCGGCCCTGGCGGCGCACCATTCGTGCGCCCCGCCGGTCCTGCGGACCGGACGTGGCCGCAAGCGGGGCCGAGACGGGAAAGGTGGGCTCCAGCCATGCTGGACAAGAGCTTCGACGCGGCCGCTGCCGAGCCGCGCATCTACGCTGCCTGGGAAGCGACGGGCGCCTTCGCGCCGCCCGAGCCAGGCTCGACGGACGGCAAGGCCGTTGGCGGCAAGCCTTTCGTCGTGATGATGCCGCCGCCCAACGTCACCGGCAGCCTGCATATCGGCCACGCGCTCGACCAGACGATCCAGGACGCGCTGACCCGCTACCACCGGATGCGCGGCCGGCCGACCCTCTGGCAGCCCGGCACCGACCACGCGGGCATCGCCACCCAGATGATGGTCGAGCGCAAGCTCGCGGCCGAAGGCAAGGACCGGCGCGACATCGGCCGCGACGCTTTCCTCGCCGAGTGCTGGTCCTGGAAGGAGGCGAGCCACGGCAACATCATCGGCCAGCTGAAGCGGCTCGGCGCCTCGCCCGACTGGGGCCGCGAGCGGTTCACCATGGACGAGACGCTGTCCCGCGCCGTCACCCGCGCCTTCGTCCAGCTCTACGAGGAAGGGCTGATCTACAAGGACAAGCGGCTGGTCAACTGGGACGTCCAGCTGCAGACGGCCGTCTCCGACCTCGAGACCCAGCCGGTCGAGGTGGACGGCCATCTCTGGCATCTCGACTACCCGCTGGAAGGCGACGACGGCCGCGTCATCACCGTGGCCACGACCCGGCCCGAGACCATGCTGGGCGACACCGGCGTCGCCGTCCACCCGGAGGACGAGCGCTACCGGGACCTGATCGGCCGACACGTCGTCCTGCCGCTGGTCGGCCGCCGCATCCCGATCGTCGCCGACAGCTACTCCGACCCCGAGAAGGGCACGGGTGCCGTGAAGATCACGCCGGCGCACGACTTCAACGACTTCGAGGTCGGCCGCCGACACGGGCTCGAGGCGATCGCCATCCTCGATGCCGCCGGCCGCATCAACGACGCCGCTCCCGAAGCCTATCGCGGGCTCGACCGGTTCGAGGCACGCAAGCGGGTGGTCGCCGGCCTCGAGGCGGCCGGCCGGCTCGCCAGGGTCGAGAAGCACCGCCACACCGTGCCGCACGGCGACCGCTCGGGCACGCCGCTTGAGCCCTATCTGACCGACCAGTGGTACTGCGATGCCGCGACGCTGGCGAAGCCGGCGATCGAGGCGGTCGAGACCGGCCGGACGGTCTTCGTCCCCGCCCAGTGGCAGAACACCTATTTCGAGTGGATGCGCAACATCCAACCCTGGTGCATCAGCCGCCAGCTCTGGTGGGGCCATCGCATCCCCGCTTGGTACGGCCCCGACGGCCATATCATCGTGGCCGAGACGGAGGCCGGGGCCGAGGCGGCGGCGCAGCGGCACTACGGCCAGAACGTCGAACTCACCCGCGACCCGGACGTGCTCGACACCTGGTTCTCGTCCGGCCTCTGGCCCTTCTCGACCCTCGGCTGGCCTGAGGAGACGCAGGATCTCGCCCGCTTCTATCCGGGCACGGTCCTGGTCACCGGCTTCGACATCATCTTCTTCTGGGTCGCCCGGATGATGATGCAGGGTCTTCACTTCATGGGCGACGTGCCTTTCGAGGCGGTCCACATCCATGGCCTCGTCCGTGACGAGAAGGGCCAGAAGATGTCGAAGACCAAGGGCAACGTGGTCGATCCCCTGGGTCTCGTCGACAGCTACGGCGCCGACGCGCTCCGCCTCTCGCTGCTCGCCAGCACCGCCCATGGCCGCGACATCCGCTTCGGGGCGTCGCGCGTCGAGGGCTACCGCAACTTCGTCACCAAGCTCTGGAACGCTGCCCGCTTCGCCGAGCTGAATGGCGCTGCGCTCGCGGCCGAGTTCCGCCCCGAAGCCACGACGCTGACGCTGAACCGCTGGATCGTCGGCGCCGCCGCCAGGGTGGCCGAGGCCACCACCCAGGCAGTCGACGCCTACCGCTTCAACGACGCGACGCTCGGCCTCTACCACTTCGTCTGGAACGACTTCTGCGACTGGTACATCGAGCTGGCGAAGCCCCTGCTGCTCGGCGAGGACGCGGCGGCCAAGGCCGAGACCCAGGCGACGCTCGGCTGGGTGCTGGCGCGCATCCTCCACCTCCTCCACCCCTTCGCCCCGTTCGTCACCGAGGCTCTCTGGCGGGATCTCTTCGGTGCCCCGGGCGGCATGCTGATCGAGGCCAGCTGGCCGGGCGACGACACGACGGGCGAGGTCGATCAGTCGGCGGGAGAGGAGATCGACTGGCTGATCCGCCTGGTCGGCGCCATCCGCGCCGCGCGCAACGAGGTCAACGTGCCGGCAGGTGCCAAGCTGCAGCTCAGGGTCCAGGGTGCGGGGCCCGAGACGCTGGCCAGGCTCGCCACCCATGACGAGGCGCTCCGCCGCCTCGCCCGGCTCGCCGTGGTCGAGCCGCAGGCCAGCGGTACTGCTACGAAGAGCCTACAGCTCGTCGTCGACGAGGCGACCTATGCGCTGCCCGTGGGCGAGGTGACCGACCGCGTGGTCGAGCGCCAGCGCCTCGCGCGCGAGGTGGAGAAGCTCCAGGGCGAGGCCAGAAAGCTCGAGGGCAAGCTCGCCAACCAGGCCTTCCTGGCCAGAGCCCCTGCCGAGATCGTCGAGGAGCAGCGCGAGCGTCTGGCCGAGACCGAGGCGACGAGTGCCAGGCTCAAGGCCGCCCTCGCCCGCATCGCCTGAGCCCGAGCCGGAGACCCGACATGCTCGCCTGCTTCGCCCCCAGCGCCGGCGCCACGCCCGTCCGGCTCGTTGCGACCACCGGCTTCGCTGCCTGGCGGGACGCGGCATCCGGGACCGCCCGGGCCTGGCTCGAGGCCACGGGCTTTCGCCCCAGAGCGCAGCGCCTGGCGCTGCTGCCGGATGGCGAAGGCGGCATCGAGGGAGCCGTCTTCCTCGTCGAGGGCACGGGCGGTGCGGCCGATGCCGCAGCGCTGGCGGCCGCCCTGCCGGCGGGCGAGCGCCCCTGGCGCGTCGACGACCCCGATGGCCTGCTCGGCACCTTCGACCTGCACTATGGCTGGGCGCTCGCCGGCTACCGCTTCGACCGCTACACCGGCGGGCCAGCCGAGAGCGGGGGGAACGGCACTGCCCGTCTCGCCACGGACGACACGGCAACGGCGGAAAGCGCCGGCCAGCTGGCGCTTTCCGTCTTTCTCGCCCGCAACCTCGTCAACACCCCGGCCAACGACCTCGGCCCCGCCGAGCTCGAGGCGGCGATCCGCGACATGGCGGGCGAATTCGGTGCGACCTGCACCAGCACCGTCGGCGACGACCTGATCGCCGCCAACTACCCCATGATCCATGCCGTCGGTCGGGCCAGCAGCCGCCCGCCCCGGCTCGTCGACGTCACCTGGGGCGCCGCCGGGGCGCCGAAGCTCACCCTCGTCGGCAAGGGTGTGTGCTTCGATTCCGGCGGGCTCGACATCAAGCCCGCCGCCGGCATGCGGCTGATGAAGAAGGACATGGGCGGTGCCGCGGTGATGACCGGCCTCGCCCGCATGGTCATGGCGGCCGGCCTCGACGTGCGGCTGCGCCTGCTCGTCCCGGCAGTCGAGAACGCCATCGGCGCCGCCGCCTTCCGCCCGGGCGACGTGCTCCAGACGCGCAAGGGCCTTACCGTCGAGGTCGGCAACACCGACGCCGAGGGGCGGCTGATCCTCGCCGATGCGCTGGCCGAAGCAGGCCGCGAGCAGCCGGCGCTCCTGCTGGATGCCGCGACGCTGACCGGGGCGGCGCGTGTCGCCGTCGGCACCGACCTCCCGGCCCTCTTCACCCCCGACGAGGCCCTCGCCGCCGACCTGCTCCAGGCCGGCACGGACGTGACCGAGCCGCTCTGGCGCCTGCCGCTGCACCCGGGCTATCGCGACCTCTTGAAGAGCCCGGTCGCCGATCTCTCGAGCACGGGCAGCAAGCCCTATGCCGGGGCGATCACCGCGGCCCTCTTCCTCGAGCGCTTCGTCGAGCCTGGCATCCCCTGGGCACATCTCGACATCTTCGCCTGGAACGAGGACATGCGGCCGGGCCGGAGCAAGGGCGGCGATGCCACGGCGCTTCGCGCTCTCTTCACCCTCCTCGAGCGCCGCTTTTCGAAGGGCTGAACCGAATGTCGAAGAACGACCGGCCGCCGCCCCCGACGCGCGACGTCTTTCCCTTCTTCGCCACCATTACCACGCGCTGGGCGGACAACGACGTCTACGGCCACGCCAACAACGTGGTCTATTACAGCTATTTCGACACGGCGATCGCCCAGCTCCTGATCGGCCAGGGCGGGCTCGACCCGAACGCCAGCCCGGTGATCGGCCTCGCCGTCGAGAACGGCTGCCGGTTCCACAGCTCCATCGGCTTCCCGGACGTCGTTCATGCCGGCGTCGGCGTGGCGCGGCTCGGCAGCTCCTCGGTCCGCTACCAGATCGGCATCTTCCGCAACGACGAGACCACCGCCGCCGCGGACGGGCATTTCGTCCATGTCTTCGTCGACCGCGAAACCCAGCGCCCGACGCCCATTCCGCCCGGCATTCGCACCGTGCTCGCAGCCCACGCCATGGACTGAGCCCGACTGAGTCCCGCTCAGCTTGTGGACCAACCGGCGATGGCGTAAGAAGGCCGGAAGTTCCACAAAAGGTGTCGGCCTTGGGTGAGCGGACGCGGGTGCGGATCAATCTGACTCAGGCCGAG
>CAZGUW010000316.1:1857-5430 GCA_964528705.1 uncultured Geminicoccaceae bacterium | reverse complement strand
CGGACCGGCGTGGCGGCGCCCGGGGCGAGCCCCGGCAGGGCGGCGAGCGCTGCCCGGAGGTCCTCGACCTCGCCGTCCTTGCCGACACAGATCGTACAGCACTCGCAAGCAGGCCGCGGCTCGCCGCCACCGCCGCCGGCGGGCGGCACCGGCTCGCGGCAGTCCTTCGTCACGACGAAGCCGCCCGGGCCGACCGTCACCTCGGCGAGCGGCACGTAGTGGTGGCGGATGCCGTCGGGCGGCGCGGCCTCGAGCTTCTCCACCGAGCCGTCGACGGTGCGGGCCGCAAAGGACCAGTGGTCGCCCACCCGCATCGCCCCCGAGGTGCCGGGTGCGGCGCCGAACTCTACCTGGACGCCGTCCTCGAGGGCGACGGAAAGGGTCCCTGTGGTCATGAGGCCGGTTGCGGCGTCGACCGCGTTGCCGTGCCGCTCCAGGCTCTGGTCCCAGCGGATCAGCCGGGTATGCGCCGCCCTGAGTTCGGCCGGCGTGGTGCCGAAGCCGCCAGCACCGCCGAGCGGCATGGCCCGGTCGAGGGAGACCGTGCGGGTCGCCTCGTCGATGCTCTCGACGCGCGCCATTTCCCCGGCCTCGCCCATGAGCTCGCGCCGGTCGTCCCGTACCTCGACCCAGTCGCCCGCACTGAAGCGCAGGACCTGGTCGCGGCCGATCCGCGTGACGCGGAGCTGGCTCTGCGTACCGCTCGCGGCGATCGATTCGACCGGCGAGACCACCGAGGCATTCTCGCGCGACCACTTGAACCGGGCCGTGCCGGGCGGGCCGGCAACGTGCACCTCGACGCGGTAGAGCCGGTTCTCGAGGCCGCGAAAGCCGCCCGTCGGCGGCAGGATGCAGGGATCGTCGGAGGCCGGCGTGCCGGTCGCGTCCGTGGTGAGGCGCCCGAAGCTCGGCGGGAACAAGGCATCGAGATCCATGCCGCAGGCGGCGTCGGCAGCACCGTGCAGCCTGACCTGCCAGGCGACCTGGCGGCGGGTCGTCGTGTCGACGCCAGAGAGCGCCTTCTCGAGCAGCGCCGGCTCTTCGACCCAGGTGATCTCGCGCTCGAACACGTCGAGATAGGCGAGCGCCGGGCCGGCCGGCGGCAGGGTGACGGGGCCGGGCAGGAAGGGCTGCGACTTGAGGGTGGCGGCCTCGTCGGCGAAGGCCTCGGGCGCCAGGCCGAAGGCGTAGAGCCGGCCTGCGCCGATGGCGAGGTCGGGGCCGGCGATCGCCGTCAGGCGGAAGGCATCGGGCGTCGTCCGGGCGGGGACCCAGCCCTTGCCCCAGACGTCCTGGGCGAGGTTCCGGATGCGCCGGTCGAGCATCAGGGCTTCGGTGTTGTGATCCGAATCGAGGGTTACCCGGCCCTGCTGCATGAGCACGGCCGCCACCCGATCCTTCCTTCGGAACCCTAGCCTCGAATAGTCGCCGGCCATTCCCGCTCCCCCGGCCGGGCGTCCGCGCCCGGCACTCGCCGCCGCGTCAGGTCACCGGCACGATGCCGGCGTCCAACCCGAACGGCAGGTATTCACCCAGTCGTTGACGCAGATTGGCGGCCCGCTGCGGCTGCTTGAGATGCGCGAAGGCGCCCATCTCCGAGCCGTCCTCCGCCCCCTCCTGGATCATCGTCGGACAATGCGCGTGCAGCTGGGCGAAGCCCGGCTGACCCCAGCGCCGGCTCGTCCAGGCCGGCACCAGCCAGCGTCCGACCCGCGCCGCCACCTCGTGGCGCTCGGCATCGGTCGGCGCCGTGCCGGTGAGCTTCGCCAGGGCCTCGAGCTCGACCTGGATCTCGAGGTCCGGCTGGCAGCGATAACGGCGGGGCGTGCGCGAGCCCGGCGGCAGGTAGCTGAAGCGGGCACAGCCGAGCTGCCGCCGGTTGCTCGTGACCTTGCCTTCCAGGATCGATTCGCTGGCGAGCAGGAGCGCCTCGACCGTGGTCCGGCCGAGCACGGTGCAGCGTTCCATGGCGGTCGGCGGCCCGGGTGCCGTGGCCCTGCCGATGGCGTCGCCATCCGGGTCGGCCACGATGATGCAGTCGAGCAGCCTGAGTGCCCTGGCATGGCGCGGGACCATGAGGGGGCCGGTGACCGAGAAGGCGAGATCGAGGGTGAGCAGCTCGTTCAGGAGGTCGGGCGCAGTGCCGCCGGCGACGACGAGGCCGGGCTTTATGGCCGGGCCAGATCCCGGCCCGCTGCCGAGGACCGTGGGGCCCGGCACCAGCGTCGTGTGGAGGAGGCGGAGATGGCCGAGCGAGCCCTGCACCTCGACCCGGCCCTCGACCCAGAGCCCGGAGAGCGTCAGGGCCGCGTCGTCGTGGCTGCCGGTGACGGTGATGTCGCCCAGGATCAGGGGGCGGGTCCCGCTCAGGGCCTCGATGGCGAGCCAGCCGCCGTCCCTCGGCTCGATCGTGAGGTTCTCCACATAGGTGCGGCTGTCCTCGACGGCGATGATCGTGTTTCGCTTCAGGTGTACCGGCCCCGCCCAGTCGGCAAGCGCCGCCGCGATGGTCATGAAGGCGCCGCCAGCACCATCCTTGCGCACCCGCAGCACCAAAGGTGCCGCCGTCTCACCGGGCAAGGGATCGCCGCGGATGGTCCAGGCGCGCCGCTCGTAAGGCCCGCCGCCGAGGGCCGCGGCGAAGCCGTAGTGGTGACTGGTGAGCACCCCGTCGGCGTCGTCGCCGATCGCCGCCGCCGGGTCGCTCGCGAGCTTCCTGCCCAGCGCGATCCGGCCGAGCGCCACGTCGACGCCGACGAACCCGTCCGGCGGTCGGTGAAAGGCGGAGAGATCGGCGCAGAGCACGCGCGCCGTCGGCACGGGCCAGCGCTGGTCGCCCTTGAGGAGCGTGATCGAAAGGCTGCCCTGTGGCCCTGCCATTGTCGGGTCCGCGGGTGGCGTTGCGTACCAGTGGGTCGCGTCGGGCACCGGACTCTGGGCGTGCGCCGCCTTCAGATCCTCGAAGAAGGCGGCCTTGCGGATCGGCCCCGGCACATGCGCCTCCCCGGTCATGCCGACCTCGTCGCCCTCGCGCCGCCAGCCGGCGAAGAGCGGGGCGGCGTGGCCGGTCGGGCTGACATGCCAGCCGAAGCCGTCCGCCGGGTCCTGGCGGGCATCGGCCTCGGCGAGCTCGAACGCACCGAGCCGCCAGACGAAGAAGCCGACCGTCCGGATGGCGTGCCAGCCGTCGAGCGGGCCGATCGGGCGGACGTCGACGCTGTGCGCGAAGCGGTCGAACGGCCCGCGCACGCGGTCGCAGGCCGCGACGCGCCGGAGATCGGGGAGGGTCGCCTCGGGCCGGAGGTGATTGCGGACCATCTGCGTCCAGCCCAGGACCTGGAAGAACTCGACGAGATGCGCCGCCCAGCCGGTGACGTCCCGCGCCAGTTCCTCGAGCACCGGCGGCATG
Organism: uncultured Geminicoccaceae bacterium; assembly: GCA_964528705.1. Lineage (GTDB taxonomy): Bacteria > Pseudomonadota > Alphaproteobacteria > Geminicoccales > Geminicoccaceae > SLRI01. The sequence goes on along the minus strand of CAZGUW010000316.1, from coordinate 2,021 downwards.
CCCTTGCGTCGGCGGTAGTAGATCGTCTTCGCGACGTCGGCACGCCGCCGCACGCCGACCTCGGGCACGAGCCGGGGCCCGAGAAGATCGGGAAAGCGCTCCAGCGCCGTGTCGCCGCCGGCAATCTCCTCGGCGCCGAAGAGCGGCACGTTGCCGACGAGATC
>CAZGUW010000316.1:0-1847 GCA_964528705.1 uncultured Geminicoccaceae bacterium | reverse complement strand
ATATAGGGCAGGACCCAGGGGCTCGCCGTCTCGGCGAAGAGGTCGTCGTAGAGCCGGGCGATGTCCGCCTCGATGATCGAGGCCTGCGTGTCGACGATGCCGAGCAAACGCTCGAGCGCCCGACCGGTCTCGGTATCGCGTTCGCGATGGATGGCCGGAAGGAGGTCGAAGAGCCGCTTTTCGGTCATCCGATCCCTCCCGTTGCCGAAAGGGTGAGGTCGGCCTCGGCAAGCGTGGCGAGCTCGGCCGGCAGGACGTCATCACTGGCCGCGGGGCGCGCGCCGAAGAGGCGAAGATGCGGCTGCGTGGGTGCGGCCGTTGCACCTCTCGCCGCGAGCTCGGCCAAAGACCAGGCCGTCCAGCCCCTGAAGTGCAGGACATCCAGATCGACGCCGTCGACGCCGTCCGTGGCCTGCAGCTCGGCGATCACCTGGCTCGCGTGCAGCGGCCGGCCGAGCTCCGCCCGCTCGAAGGAGAGCCGGTCGAGCAGCCGTGCCCGGGCCGCTTCCAGCACGGTCTCCCGGACGAAGGCGGGCAGGACGACGAGCCGCGCCGTCACGACGATCGGCACCGGCAGCGCGTTGCCCACCAGCAGCGCATGGTTCGGGTCGCGGGCGGCCTCGAGCGCCGCGTGCAGGCGCGCCAGCGCCACAGCCGAGAGGGCACCGCCGCCCTGCGCCGCCACGGTGAGGTGGACCGAGCGCTCGAGACCGCGCCACACCCAGCTCGCCTTGGCCTTGGCGATCTCGCCGGAGGCGGTGGCGACCCACGCGAAATCCTCGAGCGAGACGATGCGCCCGAAGGTGCGCACGCTGACCGGCACATTCTCGCGGGCCTGGTCGAGCGTCTCCGGATCGGCTCCGCCCTCGGCCGGCGCCGGGTTGGTGGCGTCGCGCAGGCCGGGCGGCCGATTGAGCAGGATGTTGAGCTGGTGCGCCGCCACCAGCCCGGCGAGGCCCCGACCCTTGCGGTAGTGGGCCACCACGTTGCCGCGCCCGGAGGGCAGCCGGGCACCTGTCCGCCCGTCGCCGAAGGTGAGGCGGGCCTTCCCGTCATCGCCCTCGGCCAGTTTGAAGACCGTGGCGTTGCCGGCCTTGCCGTAGAGGCTCTCCGCCGCCTGCCAGCGCACGCCGTCGACGAGGAGGGTGAGCTCCGGCTCGCCCATGGTCGATTTCGCCGATGCCCGCCGGCTGAGCTCGGGCTTGCCCAGCGCCCAGGCCTGGAAGAGTGCGGCCCCGTCGCCGTCGCCGAGCGTTTCCGGTGGCTGCGTCTCGCCGTGCCCCGCTCGCGCCACGTTGCCCCAGAGGACCGCGTCCGCGGCGTCGATCGGGGCCGGCAGGGCAGGGGTGAAGTCGATCGCGAGCGGCCCCTCGGGGAGCATGGCCGTGCCCGTCACCCGGGCTGCATGGACCAGGCCCTTGCTACCGTCGATGAGCACGCGCCGCCCGCGCTCGATCGGTACCTTGGGATCGGGCGAGAGAGCCACGCGCCCGCCCGAGATCCGGAGCGGATAGCTGTGGTCGCGGAATGCCAGGGGCTCGGGCTCGACCTCCAGCACCTGGGCGGTGCGCCGGTCGGTGATGCCGAGGCCGGTAGCACCGCTCAGCGTCAGCACGGTCACCGTGGCCTGCAGGGGGCCGAGGCTGCGCGGCGCCTCGGCGACGGAATCCACGGTCGCGAGCCGCACCGCATTGCCGTTCCGGATGAGCAGCCGCGTGCCCGGCGTCAGCCCCTCGACCTTGCCGTCCATGGGCCAGGTGAACGGGCCCGCGGGTGCTGCAGCCTCCGGAAGGGCGAGTCGGCCCGTCAGGTCCTCGGTCCGCCAGGACGGCGGCGGGTTCCATTTC
>CAZGUW010000315.1:0-5437 GCA_964528705.1 uncultured Geminicoccaceae bacterium | reverse complement strand
CAGCATCGGGCCGCGCTCGGCTCCGCCCCGTCACTGGATCGTACGTCAATGAAATGCCCCATAAACCCCTCGGCCAGGCTCTCAATCTTCCAGCAAGAGGTGCTCAGTCGCCGACCAGCAGCAGGTCCTCGGGGTGGACGCCGATGGTGCAGGGCGTGCCGGGCGGCGGGTCGCCCTTGTCGATGCGGTTGACGTTGTAGCGGCTGCACTGCAGGCGCCGGCCGTCCGCCGCGGTCAAATAGACGATCGAGAGATCGCCGAAATAGGCGATCTGGTCGATGACCGCCCGCACCAGCACCTCGCCCGGGTCGGGATCGGGCGAGGAGAAATCCATGCGCATCTTCTCGGGGCGGACGATGAGCGTGCCGGACCGCACGTCGGGTGCGGCACGCTCGACCGAGAGCTCGCCGAGCAAGGGTGCGCGCACGCGGGCCGTGTCGCCCTCGATGGACAGGACCTCGCATTCGAAGCTGTTCGAGGCGCCGATGAACTCGGCGACGAAGCGGTGCGTCGGGTGCTCGTAGAGCTGCCGCGGCGGTGCGATCTGCAGGATCCGACCCTCCTTCATCACCGCGATGTCGGAGGCCATGCCGAGGGCTTCCTCCTGGTCGTGGGTGACGATGATGAAGGTGATGCCGACCTCCGTCTGCAGCCGCACGAGCTCGAGCTGCATCTCCTCCCGGAGCTTCTTGTCCAGCGCCGAGAGCGGCTCGTCGAGGAGCAGCAGCTTCGGCCGCTTGACGAGCGCCCGGGCCAGCGCCACGCGCTGCCGCTGCCCGCCCGAGAGCTGGTCCGGCATGCGCCCCGCCATGCCGTCGAGGCGGACCATGGCGATCGCCTCCTCGACACGTGGCCCGATCTCCGCCTTCGGCACGCCCGTCACCTTCAGCCCGTAGGCGACGTTCTCCGCCACGGTCATGTGCGGGAAGACGGCATAGGACTGGAAGACCATGTTGACGGCGCGGCGGTTCGGCGGGACGTCCGCCATGTCCTCGCCGTCGATCAGCACGCGCCCGGTGGTCGGGTGCTCGAAGCCGCCGAGCATGCGCAAGAGCGTGGTCTTGCCGCAGCCCGAGGGGCCGAGCAGCGCGAAGAAGGCGTTCCGCGGGATCGCGAGGCTCACCCCGTCCACCGCCTTCGTGCGGCCGAACGACTTGGTGACGTTCTCGAAGCTGACGATCGGCGTCGCGGCGGGTGTCTCGGTCATGCGGGCTTCGCCGCCTCCCCTGCGGGCTTGGTTGGGCGGTCGGGCCTTTGCAGGCGAAGTGCGATGACGGTGAGGATCACCGTGACGACGATCAGGATGGTGGACGCCGCGTTGACCTCGGGCGTCGCTCCGAAGCGGACCATCGAATAGACCTGCACCGGGAAGGTCAGCGTGCCGGGCCCGGCCGTGAAGAAGGTGATGACGAAGTCGTCGAGCGAGAGCGTCATCGCGAGCAGACCGCCGGCGATCAGCCCGGGCTTCATGAAGGGCACGGTGACGTTCCAGAAGGTCTGCCATTCAGAGGCGCCGAGGTCCTTCGACGCCTCCTCGAGCGAGCGGTCGAAGCCGGCCATGCGGGCGCGCACCACGACGCAGACGAAGGGAAAGCTGAAGGCCACATGGCCGATGATGATCGGCAGGAGGCTGAACGGGTAGGCGAAGGCCGAGGACAGCCCGACGCGGTTGAAGAAGACCAGCAGCGCCACGCCCATGCAGATCTCGGGAATGACGATGGGCAGCGCCACCGCCCCGTCGAGCCCGGGCTTGCCCGGAAAGCGGAAGCGCCAGAGTGCCAGCGCCATGAGGGCACCCACCACCGTGCTGACGACGGTCGAGACGAGGGCGATCACCAGGCTGTTGGCGAAAGCCTCGATCAGCGAGGCGTTCTCGGCCGCCTTGACGTAGTAGTCGGTGGTGAAGCCCTGCCAGACGATGTTGCGCCGGCTGTCGTTGAAGCTGAAGACGACGAGGATGACGATCGGCGCATAGAGGAAGATGCAGACGGCCAGGAGCCAGAGCCGGAGCCAGAGCCGCCGCGTGTAGTCGAGGGGACCGATCGGCTCACGCCTTGCCAAGACCACCCTCCCGCCCTGCGAGCCAGGCACGAAGGGCCAGGATCGCGAAGGTCACATAAAGGAGCACGAAGCTCATGGCGGCCCCGAGCGGCCAGTTGTTCGCCGCCTTGAACTGCCGCTCGATGACGTTGCCGATGAGCAGGCTGTCGGTGCCGCCCAGGAGATCCGAGATCAGGAACGTGCCGAGCGCCGGGATGAAGACCAGGATGATGCCCGAGACGATGCCGGGCTTCGCCAGGGGCACGACGATCGAGAAGAAGGTGCGCACCTGCCCGGCGCCGAGATCGAGGCTCGCCTCCAGGAGCGAGCGGTCGAGCCGGTCGAGCGTCGCGTAGAGCGGCAGCACCATGAACGGCAGGTAGACATAGACGATGCCGAAGATCACCGCCGTGTTGTTGTAGAGGAGCTCGAGCGGCACGAACCGCGCGCCCATGACCGCCTCGTCGAGCCCGAAGGGGGCGAGCACCGTCACGCCGAGCTGCCAGATGTACTCGAGGCCGAAATTGACGAAGCCCCGGCTCCTGAGCACGGCGATCATCGCATAGGTGCGGATCAGGATGTTCGTCCAGAACGGCAGGACGATGAGCAGCAGGATTAGGGGCTTGAGCCGGGCCGGCGCGAAGCTGATGGCGAGCGCCACCGGCAGGCCGATGACCAGGGCGAGCACCGTCGCCACCGTGGCGACCCAGAGCGAGCGGCCGAACAGCCCGACATAGACCGGATCGAAGACGCTGGCGTAGTTGGCGAGGGTCCAGGTGATGTCGATCTCGACCGGCCCCACCCGCTCGCCGAAGGCGAGGAGCCAGATGAGCGCCAAAGGCGCGAAGAAGAAGAGGAGCAGCCAGAGGGCGCCCGGCAGGACGAAGGCCCAGAACACGGCAGGCTGCGCGCGCCAGCTCTCCAAGTCTTTCCCTCGAGGCCATTCGCTCCGCGGGCTAGTTGCGGCACCACCCGCTTGCTTGTCAACGGCGCTTGCCGTTTGATCGCCGGACGCCCGGCGAGCGGGCGAACGGGAGCGTGGTGCATGCGGGTGGAGCAGGAGGTCGAGATTGCCGTGGTCGGTGCCGGCGTGACCGGCCTTGCCATGGCGTTGGCGCTCGCCCGCGGCGGCGCGGACGTGACCCTCCTCGCCGCCGGCCCCCTCCCGACGGGCAGCGCCCGGGCGCCGGACGGACGGACCGCCGCCCTCCTCATGCCGGCGATCGGGCTCCTCACCCGCCTCGGCGTCTTCGACCCCACGGGCCTCGGCGCCGAGCCCCTCTACCGCCTGCGCATCGTCGGCGGCGGCACGGGCGGCCCGGAATCCACCGCGCTTACCTTCGATGCGGCCGAGCTCGGCCTCGACGCCTTCGGCTGGAACGTCCCGAACGCCGCGCTCGCCGCCCGCCTCGCCGCCGCCGTGTCCCGCACCGCCGCCATCACCGTCCATGCCGGCGCCCCCCTCGAGACCGTCACCGAGGCCGGCGACCGCCTGCAGCTCGAGGCCGGCGACACGCGGCTCGCCGCCCGGCTCGTCATCGGCGCCGACGGCCGGGATTCCGTGGTGCGCGAGACCGCCGGCATCCCGACCACCGAGCGCGACCACGGCCAGACCGCCATCGTCTGCCGCTTCGCCCACGCCCGGCCGCACCGCAACACCTCGACCGAGCTGCACCGCAAGGGGGGGCCCTTCACCATGGTCCCGCTGCCCGGCCGGAACTCCAGCCTCGTCTGGGTCGACCGCACGGGCGAGAGCGAAGCGCGCCTCGACCTCGACGACGACGCCTTCCGCGCCGCCATGGCACCGCTTGCCGAGCCCTGGCTCGGTGCGATCGGCGCCCTCTCGCGGCGCCACGCCTTTCCCATCCGCGCCCGCCTCGCGAAATCACTGACGGCGCCGCGCCGCGCCCTCGTCGGCGAGGCGGCGCACGTCATGAGCCCGCTCGGCGCCCAGGGCCTCAACCTCTCGCTGCGCGACGTCGCCACGCTGGCCGACCTGCTCGCCACGCGCCCCGACGACCTCGATAGATCAGGCGACCCGGGCGACCCGGCCCTCCTCGCCGCCTATGCCGAGGCCCGTGCTGTCGACGTCAAGGCGCGCTTCTGGGGCATCGACACCCTCAACCGCCTGGTCCTGCAGAGCCCCCCGCCCTTCCGCCTCGCCAGCTCCCTCGCCCTCGGCCTCCTCGACCGCCTCCCCCCCGCCCGCCGCGCCCTGATGCAGGGCCTGATGGAAGCCGTGCCGGGCGGGCTCTGAGGCGCTTCGTGTCGGGGAGAATCGCTGCTGGCCTGGGTGCCCGCCGGCCGCACATCTCCCGGTATGCCAGGCGGCGTACCGGCCAGAAAAATCTCCCGACTACCGGTTGACAGGATTCCGACCCGTCGGTCATCTAGGTCGGAAAACCTGTGAGAGGCCGCCTCAACGGTCTCCGTCCTGGCCTCTCAATCAATCGTTCGCGGCGTGCCACGGCCCCGTGGATGTGTTTGCCCGACGCATGACCGGGCCGAGTGGAGGGAGGAACCATGAGCTTCGAAGGCGCGCAGATCCGGGCCTACTGGAAATACAAGCTCGACAGCGAGGTGACCGTCGGTCCCGGCGTCGAACTTGAAGATGCCATCGACTCGTACGCCATCGATCTCTCGGCCTCCCGAATCGAGATCCTGCATTTCGCGGACCACGGTAGCAAAGATATAGGCGATGAACCGCTCACGTTCACGGATGTCGCCGGCCAGGTGCCGGCCATCATCGGTGTCAACGTCACCGACACCATCGCCGATGCCGGCTTCACAGCGTCCGACGTCACCTTCGATGCCGACAATATCTTCGTGGATCTTAGGCATGTCTGGGTCTACGAGAACGAGAAGGTCACGATCGACGTGACCTTTAACGGCGTGCCCACCGCCGCAAACGACGCCTACACTGCCACCGAGGACACGCCGCTCACCATCGCCGCCGCCAACGGCGTGCTCGGCAATGACAGCGATCCTGACGGCGACCCGCTGACGACCGTGCTCGCCACCGGCCCCGCCAACGGCGACCTCACGTTCAACGCCGACGGCAGCTTCACCTACACGCCCGACGCCGACTTCTTCGGCGCCGACAGCTTCACCTACACGGCCAGCGATGGTCTGGACGCTAGCGACCCGGCCACCGTCACGCTCACCGTCGACCCCGTCAACGACGCGCCGGTCGCCGGGAACGACAGCTACCGCATCGCCGAGGACAATGTTCTCGCCATCACCGCCGCCGACGGCGTGCTGGACAACGACAGCGACCCCGACGGCGATCCGCTCATCGCCACCCTCGCGACCGCCCCCGCCAACGGCACGCTGGACCTCGCGGCCGACGGCAGCTTCACCTACACGCCCGACCCCGACTTCTTCGGCACCGACAGCT
>CAZGUW010000314.1:0-5589 GCA_964528705.1 uncultured Geminicoccaceae bacterium | reverse complement strand
GCCTGGCCGATGACGATCGGGCCGGCTCCGATCAGCAGGATCGAGCGGATGTCGGTGCGTTTGGGCATTTTATCTCTAGGATTGTCCGCGGACGTCGTCGAGGAAGCGGTCGAACAGGTACTGGCTGTCCTGCGGCCCGGGCGATGCCTCGGGATGATACTGCACGGCGTAGACCGGGCGGTCCTTGATGCGGATGCCCTGGATCGTCGCATCGAAGAGCGAGCGATGGGTCACCTCGACATCGTCCGGCAGGTCGCCGTCGGCGATGGCGAAGCCGTGGTTCTGGCTGGTGATCTCGACCTTGCCGGTGCCGAGGTCCTGGACCGGGTGATTGGCGCCGTGATGGCCGAACGACATCTTCTCGGTCCGGGCACCCAGGGCCAGGCCCAGCATCTGGTGGCCGAGGCAGATGCCGAAGAGCGGCTTGCCGGCGGCGAGCAGCCTCTTGATCTCCGGCACCGCGTGGACGCCGGTCGCCGCCGGGTCGCCCGGCCCGTTGCCGAGCACCACGCCGTCCGGCTCGAGCGCCAGCACCTCGTCGGCCGAGGCCGTGCCCGGCACCACTGTCACCCGGCAGTTGCGGGCGGCGAGCGAGCGCAAAATGTTGTGCTTCACGCCGTAGTCGACCACCACGACATGCGGCCCGCTGCCGTCGCTGGCAGCGTAGCCGTCAGCCGGGCTCCAGCCAGCTTCCTGCCAGTCGTAGCGCTGCCGTGCCGCCACCTCGCGCGCGAGGTCCATGCCCTCGAGCCCGGGCCAGTCGCGGGCGCGCTCGACCAGCGCTCCAGGGTCGGCGATGCCGGCCGGATCGTGGGCGAGGCAGGCGCGGAGCGCGCCCTTGTCGCGCAGCCTGGCGGTGATGCGCCGCGTGTCGACCCCGGCGATGCCGGGGATGCCGTGGCGCTCGAGCCAGCCGACGAGGTCGAGCCGATCGCGCCAGTTCGAGGGCCGCGTCACCCTGGCACGGGTCACGAGCCCCTTGACCACCGGGGTCAGCGCTTCCCGATCCTCGTCATTGGTGCCGACGTTACCTATATGAGGGAACGTGAACGTGACGATCTGTCCGGCGTAGGACGGATCGGTGAGGATCTCCTGGTAGCCGGTCATGGCCGTGTTGAAGACCAGCTCGCCCGTTACGGCGGCTGTGCCGCCAAAGCCTCGGCCGGCCAGAATGGTCCCGTCCTCGAGAGCCAGGACGGCCGAGGTTGCGCTCGCACCTGCTTGCATCGCTGGGCCAATCTACGTAGAAAGTCGGGCCGCCGCGCCGGGGTTCGAAGGCTCGCATGCTGGAACCCGACGGCTGGGTGGGCGAAACTCCCGGGCGTGGCCATGGGGCCGGCCGGTGGGTCCGCGCCGTGCGGTTTGTAGCATTGTGCGATGAGCCGTCAAGCGAGGCCACCGGGCGGTGGGCGGATATCCCGGCCAGGATCGCAGGCAGCGAGCGGCCGGGGCGGAAGAGGGCGGAAACCAACAATCGAGCGGCGGCCCTGATGCCACCGCCTCAGTCCGAGAGGTCGTTGATCATGACCGGAAGTTCGTGGTCGTGTTGAGAGAGCGTCTTGCCACGGCATTGCGGGAAGCGCCCGATGCCGAGACCGCAGCGACGCTGCGCCTGGTCCTGGCCGCTCTGAAGGAGCGCGACCATTGCGCCCGCGAGTCCGGCGCCGCCGAGGAGCTGGACGACGGGGCGATCGAAACCATGCTGCAGGACATGGTGGCGCAGCGCCAGGACGAGATCCTGCGCTGCGAGGAATGCGCCAGGCTCGAGGAGGCCGAGCAGGAGGCCGCCGAGATCGGCGTGCTGAAGCAGTTCCTGCCGCGGCGGATGAGCGAGAGCGAGGTCGATGACGCCGTCGACGGCATGATCGACGAGGTCGGCGCCAAGCGGCTCAAGGACACCGGCAAGGTGATCGCGGCCCTGAAGGAGCGCTACAATGGCGAGATGGATTTCGCGCGCGCCAAGCGGCGGGTCTGCACCCGGCTCGCCTGATCGCCTTCGCCCGGCACCGTCGCGGCAGCGGTCTTGAACGGCCGTGCGCCCGGCCGGTCGAGCCATGGCAGGGCGCCTGACGGCCAGCTGGAAGAGTTCAAGGCGCGCCTGCCGCTGCTCGATATCATCGGCCGCCAGGTCCGGCTGATCCGCCGCGGCAACAAGCATGTCGGCTTGTGCCCGTTCCACCAGGAGAAGTCGCCCTCGTTCACCGTCTTCCCGGACCAGGGCAACTATCACTGCTTCGGCTGCGGCGCGCACGGCACCGCCATCGACTTCGTCATGGCGACCGAGGGGCTGGGCTTCACCGAGGCATTGCGGCGGCTCGCCGACCTCACCGGCATCCCGGCCCCGCTGCGCGAGCCCGCCGGCCCGAAGCGGCCGTCGACCGAGCCCCTGGTCGCCGCCAACGAGGCCGCGCTGCGCTGGTTCCAGGGCCGCCTCGCCTCGGGCGAGGGCCGGGCCGCCCGGGATTATCTGGACCGGCGCGGCGTGCCGCCGGCGCTGCAGGACCGCTTCGCCCTGGGCTACGCGCCGGACGGCCGCGACGGCCTCGCCCGGGCGCTGACCCAGGCGGGCATCCCGGCAGCGGTGCAGGCCGAAGCCGGCCTCGTCGGAATGCCCGAGGATGGCGGCTCGGCCTATGACCGCTTCCGCCATCGGCTGATGTTCCCCATTCGCGACCAGCGCGGCCGGCTGGTCGGCTTCGGCGGCCGTGCCCTCGGCGAGGCGCGGGCCAAGTACCTGAACACCTCGGAGACACCCCTCTTCCACAAGGGCAGCCTGCTCTACGGCTTCGATCTGGCGGTGAAGCCGGCCCGGGAGCGCCGCGAGATCTTCATCGTCGAGGGCTATCTCGACGTCATCGCCATGGCCGGCGCCGGCTTCGAGAACACGACGGCACCCCTGGGCACCGCCGTGAGCGAGGAGCAGCTCCGCCTGCTCTGGCGCCATGCCGACGAGCCCTATGTCTGCCTCGACGGCGATGCCGCGGGGCTCGCCGCGCCCTGCCGATCATGACCGGCGGCCAGACGCTCCGCTTCATTGTCCTGCCGGCGGGCGAGGACCCGGACAGCCTCTTGCGGACGAGCGGCCGCGAGGCGCTCGAGCAGCTCATCCGGGCGGCGGTGCCGCTGTCGCGGATGATCTGGCAGGTCGAGCTCCAGGCCGGCCCCGCCGAGACGCCGGAGCAGATCGCCGGGCTCCGCCACCGCCTCCTCGATTTCGTCCGGCTCGCCGGCGACCGCAGCCTGGCCGACGGGTTGCGGTCGCATTTCGACGGCCTCGTCTACGAGCTGCGCCGGGCGGTCAACGGGCGGCGGGTGTCCGGCAACCGGCCCGCCGGACGCGGCCGCGGCGATCCCCGGGCTGCCGCCCCGGGCCGGCCGGGCTGGGGCGGCGTCGGCGCCGCGCGGCTCGCTTCCTCGCTCGCCAGCCGGGCCAGGGATGCCAATCTCGAGCTGCTTGGCGCCTTCCTGGAGCAGCCGGCGCTCCTCGACTCCTTCGGCGAGGAGCTGGCAACCATACCGTTCGACCACCCTGATGCCGATACGGCACGCCACGAGCTTCTGAACTGGTTCGCCGCCACCGACCACCTTGACGCGGTGGACCTGCGCAACCATCTGACCCGCTACGGTTTTGCTGTTGTCGTCGAGCAGGCACGGGAGCGTTTCGCCATCCTGGCGCGGACGGTCGACGAGGAGGCTGGCATCGACGAGCTGCTCGGTCGCATGCTCGCGAACCTGCGCCTGCGGGCGGCGCGACGCAGCGAAGCCGAGGCTTTCGCCGTGGACATCGGCGGCGGACACCGGGACGAGTTGGCGGGTCGACGCTTCGATCGCCTGTTGAACGAGAGGACGGACGACGAGAGCTGAGAGCGGTGGCATGGCCACTTGAGCCGGTCGAGTGGCATCGAGCGGCGTGGATTGTGGCTGAATGGCGACACGAAGCTGAGTTTTTCGGGGCGCTCGGCAGGAGGTAGGGGACGGTGTGGCACATTGCTGCCCCGTCCCGTTCGCCGTGCCCCGGAGATTGTGCGTAGCGGATGCGGCTGGCACGGCATGGAGCCGGCCGAGACGGCGGAATTTGACAGGCGGAGCGAGGGTGCATGGCGAAAGCTGCGGTGACCACCAAGCCGAAGGACAATGACAGCGTCGGTGCCTCCCTGGAGACACTGATGGCGTCGGCACCGGCGTTGCGGCGCCTGGTGACCCAGGCCAAGGCGCGGGGCACCGTCACGCTCGATCAGCTCAATGCGGCGCTGCCCGCCGAAACCAATCCCGAGCAGATCGACGACCTGATCTCGGGGCTCGAATCGCGCGGCATCGGGGTCGTCCGCGACGAGGGCGGCGACGGCAACAGCGAAGGCGAGACGGCCGCCGCCAACGAGAACGAGAAGCCGGAGGCCGAGGGCGACGACGACAGCGAGAGCGAAACCACGACGCAGACCATCGGCGACGAGGATCTCGGCCGCACCGACGATCCCGTGCGCATGTACCTGCGCGAGATGGGCACGATCGAGCTGCTCTCCCGCGAGGGCGAGATCGAGATCGCCAAGCGCATCGAGTCCGGCCGCAACATGGTCCTCGAGGCGCTCTGCGAGAGCCCGCTCACGATGCGGGCCGTGATCGGCTGGCGCGACGCCATTCGCGACGGCCGCGTCCTCCTGCGCGACATCATCGACCTCGATGCCACCAACGAGGCCGGCTTCAACCCGGAGGCCGCGGCCGAGCCGGCGGCCGCCGACGCCGCGACGGGCACCGATGGCGCCAAGGCCGACGGCGCCAAGGCCGAGGGTGCCAAGGCGGAAGGCGAGGGCGAGGCCAAGGCCGAGGGCGGCGAGAGCGAGGAGGAGGACTTCGACGACGACACCCTCTCGCTCTCGGCCATGGAGGACAAGCTTCGCGACGGCGTGCTCGAGAGCTTCGACCGGATCGCCGATGCCTATGCGATCCTGCGCAGCCTGCAGGACGAGCGGCTCGCCGCCGTGCAGGCGGCGGAGTCCATCGATGTCGAGGTCGATCGCCACTACGAGGAAGCGCGCGAGACCATCGTCGAGCTGATGAAGCAGGTGCAGCTCAACAACGGCCGCGTCGAGGCGCTGGTCGAGCAGCTCTTCGACATGAACAAGCTGCTCCAGGGTCTCGAGGGCAAGCTGATGCGCCTTGCCGTCGGCAGCCGGATCAGCCGCGAGGCGTTCATCGCCGAGTACATGGGCAACGAGCTCGACCCCGACTGGATGACCCGCGTCGCCGGGCTCAAGGGCAAGGGCTGGGCCGACTTCATCTCGCGCAACTACGAGGCCATCGAGGGCCTGCGCGCGGATATCGGCGCCATCGCCGAGGAGACCGGGCTCAAGATCTCCGAGTTCCGCCGCATCGTCGCCAAGGTGCAGAAGGGCGAGCGCGACGCCGGCCGCGCCAAGAAGGAGATGGTCGAGGCCAATCTCCGCCTCGTCATCTCCATCGCCAAGAAGTACACCAACCGCGGCCTGCAGTTCCTCGACCTGATCCAGGAGGGCAACATCGGCCTGATGAAGGCGGTCGACAAGTTCGAGTACCGCCGCGGCTACAAGTTCTCGACCTACGCGACGTGGTGGA
>CAZGUW010000313.1:0-5599 GCA_964528705.1 uncultured Geminicoccaceae bacterium | reverse complement strand
ATCTGCGATTTCCGTGGCGTGATAGGAAGGACGAGCCCTTCGGTGATCTCGTGATGTCAGCCGTGCTTGCCTTTGCGGCGACTGAGCGTGGTAGAGCTGGTAATTTATCCACAGTTTTTGGCGAACCGGGAACCGTTACAGAGTTAATAGGATTCTGTTAGAGAGTTAAGGGATCGATTCCCCCTTATTTAACAGTATGTTATGTCAAATTTTGTGAATGATGTACCGTGTATGCGTGAATGATGTACCGATACCGGATGTGAACGATGTACCGTGTATGCGTGAATGATGTACCGAGCCTGAGTGCGGGCTGGCGCGAGGTTCCGGATTGTGAACGATGTACCGTGCCTAGCTGTCGCCGGCCCCGGTGGCTGCATGGCTTTCACCGCGCGGCCAGAAAGAGACGAGTATCCGCTCGTTGCTCGCCCATCGCCGGCTCTCGAAGGCCCCATCGAGGGCATCGGGCCTGTCCTGGGGATCGAAGCTGATGGCGATGTGGTATTCTGGCAGGTCGTCGTCGTTGATGACCTTGCGCAGTTGCGGCTTGAAGAAGCGCGGCTCGAGGACCGACCCGCATTTGTCGATCAGCCGCGGCAGGCTGATCACCCAACGGTGCTGGCGCCCGCAATGCTTGCGCGCCAGTTCGTAGAGACGCCGCTTGAGGCCCATCGTCAGCTTGAAATACCCCGAATCGATGGTCAGGACGCGACGGTCCTTGACGATCGCACGGAACATCCAGTCGTTGAGGGTGATCTCGCAGGCCGCCATGATCTGCTTGCCGCCCTTGCTCCGTTTCTCGAGGATATGGAAGGTCTCGATCCAGCCGAAGCCCCGGCGCTCCTTCGTCTCACCTGCCTCGATCGTCGTGACGATCGTGGTGGAGCGCAGCCGGAAGATCGCGTCCAGCAGAAGCTCGTACGCACGCTTGCCGGTGCTGCGCCCTGTTACACGCAAGAGGTTATACGCGTTGAAGCGGATGCTGCGTTCGACCGGCAGGCCCCGTTCGATGCGGTCGTTGATGATCGAGGCGATATAGATCAGCACATCCTTGTCCCAGATCGTGGCAATACCACGATCGCCGGGGCGGATCTCGATCTTGACCTTGCCGTCATCATAGACCAGCGGGCGGCGCCTCGGTGTCTTCTGCAAGGAGAAGAACGGGAACTCCATCAACGCCCGGTCGTCCTTGAACGGTGCGTTGATCAGGCTGTCGAGAAAGAGATCGACCTGTTTCCCGCTCATGCTCGGCTGTCCAGGGCGAAATGTGAACGATGTACCGTGAGTGAGCTGGAACGCGCGATCTCAACGCCGGCGACGGTCACGAATCTCGTCCGCTGCCACGGTGTAGCCATTGACGGCCAGGGCCTCCAAAATCAGGGCCCGCATCGTGGTGTCCTCCACAGCCATTCGCGCCTTCAGGGCCTGGACCACCGAGGCCGGCAGGCTGAGCGTGATCTTGCGGTCTGCTTCCATCGGTCGGGGCAAGTTCGTCAGCGTCAGTGACAGGGCCATGCAGGCAACCTAGGTATGGATGTACATAAGACCGCATGTAGCAGAAAGCGGGATATTCGTCGATCGAACCGCCTCGCAGGACGGGTGCCGTCGACTACCCTTGTGCCGGTGGAGTGGTGTACGCGGATGCAATGAATGAGTTATGCGGTTGAACAACAGCGCGGCGCACCCAGGCTCGTGCGGGAGCCCGGGATGGTGCGGACAGCGCCATGGGCGCGCGGCCGGTCTTCAGGTCGCGGGCCCGATCGACTATGAGGGCCTCGGCCGCCCCCGGACACTCCTGGGCCGGTCGTTGCTGCAGCTCCATGCCGGACAGACCCGATGAAAACAGAAGCGATACTGGTTACTGGCGTTGCCGGCTTCATCGGCGCCGCTCTTGCCCGTCGGCTGTTGCAGGAAGGGCTGCCCGTGGTCGGCGTGGACAACATCAACGACTACTACGATCGTCGCCTGAAGCGAGCCAGGCTCGAGCGGCTCGTGGACATGAAAGGCTTCCGGTTCGTCGAGCTCGATCTTGCCGATCGCGAGCGGACGTCGGCGCTCTTCGCCGCTGAGCCCTTCGATCTGGTCGTGCATCTCGCCGCCCAGGCCGGCGTCCGCTACAGCCTCGAGAATCCGCATGCCTATGTGGACAGCAATCTCGTCGGCTTCATGACGGTCCTCGAAGGCTGTCGGCACAATGCTGTCCGGCATCTCGTCTACGCCTCGTCGTCCTCGGTCTACGGTGCCAACACCAAGCGACCGTTCTCGACGGCCGACAACGTCGACCATCCGGTCAGCCTCTATGCCGCCACCAAGCGGGCGAACGAGCTGATGGCGCACAGCTACAGCCATCTCTTCGGCCTGCCGACCACCGGGTTGCGTTTCTTCACGGTCTACGGCCCGTGGATGCGGCCGGACATGGTGCCGTTCGTCTTCGCCGAGCAGGCGGTGAACGGCCTGCCGATCAGGGTCTTCAACGAAGGGCGGATGCAGCGTGACTTCACCTACATCGACGATATCGTAAGCGGCATCCGAGGTGTCATGGAGCGGGTGCCGGAAGCGGGCACGGGCTCGCCACAAGGCGGCAGGGCGCCGTTCAGTCTCTACAATATCGGCAACAACCGGCCGGTCGAGCTGCTGCATGTCATCGACTGCCTGGAACACAGCCTGAGCATGAAGATCGATCGTGAGATGGCGCCGATGCAGCCGGGCGATGTGCCCGCGACCTATGCGGATATCGATGATCTAACCCGGGCGACGGGCTTTGTCCCCGAAACCCCGATCGAGGACGGCATCGAGCATTTCGCCCGCTGGTTCCGCGATGTCTGGCTGCCGATTCGGTCGTCCGCCTGACGGACAGGCGGCGCTCACGATGTGCAAGGGCCGGAAGGTGAGGGTGTGAGGGCAGACGCGTACAGGTGTATAAGATAATGCGCGGGTATTCGCGGCAAATTGCATCCCGGAGCCGCTCGCGGGTGAGGACTACCCTTGCCCTGTCCGGATCAGCCCTCCTCGTGTCTCGATGAACCGGGCAATCGAGCCCAGCCCGTCGCCGCTCTTGAGATTGCTGAAGACGAAGGGCCGTTCACCGCGCATCCGGCGGGCGTCACGATCCATCACCTCGAGCGAGGCGCCCACGAGAGAGGCGAGGTCGATCTTGTTGATGACGAGCAGATCGGAGCGCGTGATGCCAGGCCCACCCTTTCTCGGGATCTTGTCGCCGGCCGAGACATCGATGACGTAAATGGTGAGATCGGCGAGCTCGGGGCTGAAAGTCGCCGCGAGATTGTCACCGCCGGATTCGATGATGACGAGATCGAGACCCGGGAACCGGGTTGCCAGGTCGCTGACCGCAGCGAGATTGATCGAGGCATCCTCACGGATCGCCGTGTGTGGGCAGCCGCCCGTCTCGACGCCGACGATACGCTCCGGCGCGAGGGCGCCCGAACGGGTGAGAAACTGCGCATCCTCTTTCGTGTAGATGTCGTTGGTGACGACCGCGAGGGCGTAGCGATCGCGCAGCGCCTTGCACAAGGCGTCGGTCAGCGCCGTCTTGCCGGAGCCGACTGGCCCGCCGATGCCCACCCGCAGGGGTCCATGTGGCGAAGTCTTGGGCGGTGAAGAAACGGGCGGAGCAGGGGAGGGGGCATTCATGAGCGGAACAGCCTCGTGTAGTCGGTTTCATGACGCATCGAGCACCAGTCGACCATGGGAACGGCACTGGCGAGATCATCCAGATCGGCGGCGAGGGCCGCCTCGGTGACGGCTTCAACAACAGACTCCAGCCGGGCCAGCACGCCGAGCCCGTCGCTCTGGCCGAGCGGCACGAGCCGCACGCCGGCCGACGTCAGATTGGTGGCGAAGGCGAAGAGATAGCCGACGATTGCCGATCGCAGGCCGAGCCCGTGCCCGGCACAGGCAACGCCGACGGCGATCGGATAGGGCAGGGCGGGCAGGCTGCTGCTCTGCAGCCGGGCGAGGGCAGGGCAGGGCCAGGCCTTCACCACGGCGGTGAGAAACGCTCGCCCCTGCTGTGCGGTTTCCAGTCTGAGCTCGGCGGTCGGCTGAAAGGCGATGGCGTGCTCGCTCAGCGCCCCAATCATCGCCTCCTCGCCTGCCAGCACCATGTGCCAGGCACGGCCGAGAAAAAGGGCGTCGCTGAAGCCGGCGCCGTAACGGAGCACATCCTCGAGCCATGTGGCGAGCTCGTCGCCGTTCCTCACCAGGCCCGAGGCGACGGCAGTCTCCAGCCCGTGGCTGTAGGCATAGGCGCCGATCGGGAAGGCCGGCGAGAACCAGGCCATGAGCCGGCAGAACTCGCGGTCAGTCATGACCGTGATGATGGTGTCCGTAGGCGCCGCCTTCCGGCTCGAAGACGGCTTCGCGGGCATGAATCTCGGCACCGAGACCAACCAGCATGTCGGCGATCACGTGATCGGCGCGAATCCGCAGAACGCCCGGGCGGATCTCAGTCGGCAGATGACGGTTGCCCAGATGCCAGGCGATCCGCACAAGATCGGGGGCCGTAATGTCGAGGACCGGCTCGGGGAGCGCCTCGATCCGGATGACCGTACCGTCCTCGAGCACCAGCCCGTGTCCGTGCCGAAGCGCCGGGGCCGCCTCGAGATCGATCAGGATCGTTTCACCTTGGCGGGTCTCGACCACCTGGCGCCGCTTGCGGCGACCCTCGAGATCGAGGGCGACGCTGTCGAGGGCGGCAGCGGCCTGCTCGACGGCCCTGAGTGCGCGCCGCATCACGCGAGCGACGGCATCAGAAGAGGAAGTAGCGTTGCGCCAGCGGCAGGACACCGGCCGGCGGGCAGGTAAGGAGCTCGCCATCGGCGCGCACCTCGTAGGTCTCGGGATCGACCTCGATGGCGGGTGTCGCATCGTTGTGGACCATGGCCGCCTTGCCGATGCCACCGCGCGTGTTCTCGACGGCGACCAGGGTCTTCTGCAACCCGAGCCGGCGACCGACATCGGCAGCGAGGGCCGCCTGGCTCACGAAGGTGACGGCACTCTCCGTGAGCGACCGGCCGAAGGCGCCGAACATCGGCCGGTAATGCACCGGCTGCGGCGTCGGGATCGAGGCGTTGGGATCGCCCATGGGGGCGGCGGCAATCGTCCCGCACTTGATGACGAGGTCGGGCCTGACGCCGAAGAAGGCAGGCGACCAGAGGCAGAGATCGGCAAGCTTGCCGACCTCGACCGAGCCGATGTGTCGGGCGAGCCCGTGCGCGATCGCCGGGTTTATCGTGTACTTGGCGACGTAGCGCCGGATTCGGAAATTGTCGTTGTCGCCGGTTTCCTCGGGCAGGCGACCGCGCTGGAGCTTCATCTTGTGCGCGGTCTGCCAGGTCCGGATGATCACCTCACCAACCCGCCCCATGGCCTGGCTGTCGGAGGCGATGATCGAGAAGGCGCCCATGTCGTGCAGGATGTCCTCGGCAGCGATGGTTTCCTTCCTGATCCGCGATTCGGCGAAGGCCACGTCTTCTGGAATGTTCGGATCGAGGTGGTGGCAGACCATGAGCATGTCGAGATGCTCGTCGATCGTATTCACCGTGTAGGGCCGGGTCGGGTTGGTCGAGGAGGGGAAGAGTGT
>CAZGUW010000312.1:0-5604 GCA_964528705.1 uncultured Geminicoccaceae bacterium | reverse complement strand
TCGGGAACGATGCGGCGGGTGCGGCGGCTTTTCGGGCGATGGACGGGCAGGGCGGCGCTGCTGGCGCTGCTGTTGCAGCTCGCCCAGCCGTGGCTCGGCCTGCAGCCGGTCAGGGCCGAGGCCGGGCCGCTCGGGCCGGTGCTCGTCATCTGCACCGGCAACGGCCTGCTCCGCATCCTCGCCGACGGCACGCCGGTGCAGGACACCGACGAGCAGGGCGTGCATTGCGCGGCCTGTGTCGCACGGCTGCACGGCCCGGCCCTCCTGCCGCCCGCCCCGGCCCTGCGCCTGCCGCGGGCCGCAACCGCCATCGCCATCCCGACAGCACCGCCTGGCATCGCGGCCCGGGCCACGACCGCGCCCTTTCCGGCGCGCGGCCCTCCGGCCGTCTGAACGGCTCCGAGATTTTCCGTACCCGTCACTGACAAGGGGGGCGCTTCGCGCGGCCAGCGGCCCGCCGTCCCCGCCAATCCTTCACTGGAGACCATCCATGTTGCGCTGGATCCTTTCGGGCACGCTCGCCCTTGCCGCCATCGGCGCCGTGCAGGCGCACGAGTTCACGGTCGGCGAGATGACCATCGACCACCCCTGGGCCCGCGCCACCGCGGCCAACCAGGCGAATGGTGCGGCCTATTTCGTCGTCGACAATGGCGGTGAACCCGACCGCATCCTGGGTGCCGCCACCCCGGTCGCCGCCCGGGTCGAGCTGCACACGCACATCGACGACAACGGCGTCATGCGCATGCGCCAGGTCGAGGCGATC
This sequence comes from uncultured Geminicoccaceae bacterium, assembly GCA_964528705.1. Classification (GTDB taxonomy): domain Bacteria; phylum Pseudomonadota; class Alphaproteobacteria; order Geminicoccales; family Geminicoccaceae; genus SLRI01. The sequence goes on along the minus strand of CAZGUW010000312.1, from coordinate 4,841 downwards.
GACCTCCCTGCCGGCGAGACCGCGCTTGCCCCGGGCGGCCTGCACGTCATGCTGTTCGAGCTCGAGGCACCCTTGGTCGAGGGCGAGACCTTCCCGCTCACCCTCACGCTGGAGCAGGCCGGCGAGGTCGAGGTCGAGGTCCAGGTCGAGCCCGTGACCTACGGCATCGGCGGCGACGGCCACGGTCACCACGGCCATCAGGGCCACGGCGGCTGAAACAGGGCCGGGTCGCGCCGGATTCGGGCAGGCGCGACCCGGCACTCACTTGGCCCGCTTCATCCCGGTGATCATGCTGCGCACCAGGTTCTCGCCATGCGCGAAGCTCGAGAAGATCACCCCGGCAATGTGCGTGGCGATCAGCACCAGCATGAGGTTGGCCGCGACCTCGTGCACCTCCTCGAGCCAGCCGGGCTCGTGGCCGAAGAGATCGGTGGTGAGCAGCCAGCCCGAGCCGCCGGCCACGAGAAGCCCGCCGAGCAGCGCGAAGACCATGGCCGCACCCAGGGGGTTGTGGCCGAGATAGCGCCTGGCCCGCATCGCCACCGCATCCCGCGCATAGGCGAGGGTGGTCGCCGGACCGAAGGCGAAATCCCGAAACCGGGCATGCGGCGAGCCGACGAAGCCCCAGACGAGGCGCAGGCCGACCAGTGCCAGGACGCCGTAGCCCAGAAGTTCGTGCAGCCAGCCGATCTCCTCGGCCGTCAGCCAGGCGGCGGCGAAGAAGGCGACGAGCGACCAGTGGAAGAACCGGACGAACGGATCCCAGACCCGCACCATCCGGGCCGAGCCCTCGGCCGGCAGCGTGTCGCTGCCGGTCCCGGGCGTCGTCGTGGCGCCGGTCGTCATCCGCGGCTGCCCTGTCCCTGGCCGTCGCGGCCGTCATCGTCCCGCTCGCGATCCTGCTGCCGGGCCCGCTGCTGCGGCTTGACGAGCGCGCCGGTGCGCGGGTCGACGTAGCCCTCCACCTCCGCACCATTGGCGTCGATGCCCTCGAACTGGTAGCAGTTGCGCTCGCGCTCGATCTCCCGCACCTGGTAGCCCAGAGCGTTGAGCCTGCCTTCGATCTCGCCCAGGCCGAGCCAGTCGTCCTGACCGATCTCGCGGCAGCGGGCGTCGTCGTCCGAGGCGAATGCCGGCGCGGCCATGGCCAGGGGGGCGGCCGCGATGGCGAGGATGAGAAGCTTGCGCATGTCGGCTTTTCCTTTGCTGATGGAATGCCGGCCCGTTGACCGACGGCCCGAACCATATGGATGCGGCACTGTCGCCACCCTGTCGGCACCTGTCAGCGTCCTGTCAGCGATGAACGGCTAGTTTCGGTCGATGACCCGAATCATCCTGCTCCCGACGGCCCTGCTCGTGGCCCTCCTGCCGTTCACGCAGGTGGCCGCCGACAAAGACCACGACCGCGCCCGGGCCGTCCTCGAGCGCGGCGAGGTGCTGCCGCTCGCCGAGGTCCTCGAACGTGTCCGGGGCGAGTTCCCGGGCGAGGTGATCGCGACCGAGTTCGACCGGGAGCACGGGCGCTGGGTCTACGAGCTCAAGCTGATCGACCCCGGGGGCCGCGTCGTCGAGCTCGAGGTGGACGCCGTGGATGGCCGCATCCTCGATACGGAACTCGACGATTGAGGCTGCTCCTGGTCGAGGACGACCAACGCATCGCCCGGGACATCATCGCCCTGCTCGAGGCCCAGGGCCACCGCGTCGATCACGCCACCAATGGCGAGGACGCCTGGTTCAAAGGCGACGTCGAGGACTATGCCGCCGTCGTCCTCGATCTGGGACTGCCCGGCATGGACGGGCTCGCCGTGCTCAAGCGCTGGCGCGAGAACGGCCGGACCATGCCGGTCCTGGTGCTCTCCGCCCGGGGCACCTGGAAGGAGCGCGTCGAAGGCATCGACGCCGGTGCGGACGACTACCTGCCCAAGCCCTTCGAGCCGGAGGAGCTGGTTGCCCGCCTGCGGGCCCTGATCCGCCGCTCCGCCGGACAGGGCCGGCCGGTGCTCGAGATCGGCGGGGTCAGCCTCGATCCGCGCGCCATGCGGGTCAGCGTCAAAGGCGTGCCCCGCACGCTCTCGCCCCAGGAATACCGGCTGCTCGATTACCTCATGCTGCACGCCGGCCGGGTGGTGCCGCCGAGCGAGCTGATCGAGCAGCTCTACGGCGACGACGAGAGCCGCGAGACCAACACGATCGAGGTGCTGGTCGGCCGCCTGCGCAAGAAGCTCGGCGTCGAGCTGATCGCGACCCGGCGCGGTTTCGGCTACACGATCGAGCCGGACGACCCCGCACCTTGAGCAGCCAGTCCCTGCGCCTGCGCCTGCTGCTGGCCCAGGCCGCCTCGGTGGTCGTGGCCCTCGTCCTCGCCGGCATCGGCCTGACCGTGCTCTTCGAGCGCCATCTCGAGCGCCGTGTCGATGCGGAGCTCGCGACCTATGTGCGCCAGTTCGCAGCGCACCTCGTCATCGATGCGGATGGTGAACTCACGCTCGAGGCACCGCTCGCCGACCCGCGCTTCGCCGTCCCGCTCAGCGGCCTCTACTGGCAGATCGAGGATCAAAAGACCGGCACCGTGCTCCGCTCGCGCTCGCTCTGGGACGACGTGCTGCCGCTGCCTGTGGACGAGCCCGAGCCAGGCCAGGCCCATCGCCACCCGCTGCCCGGTCCCGGCGGCAGCATCCTCCTCGTGCACGAGCGCCTGGTGCTGCTCGACCAGGCTGGAGGCGACCGCCGCATCCGCATCGCGGCGGCGGTGGATCGCGCCACGCTGGATGACGCGCGTGCCGACTATGTCCGTCAGCTCGCCACGGCACTCGCCGGTCTCGCCATCGTGCTGGTCGCCGCCGCCGCCGTGCAGGTCTGGTACGGCCTGCGCCCTTTCGAGGCGGTGCGCCGGTCGGTGACGGCGGTGCGCGAGGGGCGGGCGAAACGCCTCGCTGGCCGATTTCCGGACGAGATCCGGCCGCTCGTCCAGGAAGTCGACGCCCTCCTCGAAGCGCAGGAGCAGTCGCTGGCGCAGGCCCGGCAGCGCGCCGCCGATCTGGCGCACGGCCTCAAGACACCGCTCACCGTGCTTGGCAGCGAGGCCCGGAGCCTCGCTGCGAAAGGTGAGAACAAGGCCGCCGCCGAGCTCGACCGGCTGGCCCGGGACATGCGACGCCACATCGACCGCGAGCTCGCCCGCACCCGCCTTGCAGGTGCTGCCGGAAGGGGGCAGGCGACAGCGCTTGCCCCGGCCATCGACCGGCTGGTGGAGACGCTCCGCCGCTCGCCCGCCGGCGGCGCCCGGGACTGGCAGTTCGCCGTACCGGAGCACCTGCGGGTGGCAGTCGAGGCCGATGATCTGGGCGAGCTCCTGGGCAACCTGCTCGACAATGCCGCCAAATGGGCGCGCAGCGACATTTCCGTCGAGGCCCTGAAGGACGCTGGCGACGTGCGGCTCACCATCGCCGATGACGGGCCGGGCGTCGCTGCGGCCGAGCTCGACCAGCTCGGCACGCGCGGTCACCGGCTCGACACGACCAGGCCCGGCCACGGCATCGGCCTCGCCATCGCCCGGGACATAGCCTCGGCCTATGGCGGCAGCATCGCCTTCGCCAACCGCAGGGATGGCGGACTTTGCGTCACCCTGACTCTGCCGGCCGCTCAGTCCCCCACCGGCCAGGCCTCCATGCGGTAGGCGCTGTCCCAGAAGAGCCACTCATATTGCGCCGAGCGGATGAAGGCCGCCGCCATCCGTTCACGCTCGTCGGCCCCGGCCCGCTCTGCCGCCACATCCGTGATGCGGATCACCTCCCCGACCGACCGGGCGAAGTCCGGCGAGGCATAGGTGTCGATCCAGGGCTGGTAGAAATTGCCGGCCGCCGACTCCTCGGCGATCCGCGTGCCCACATCGTGATAGATCCAGAAACACGGCAGGATCGCCGCCACCAGCACGGGCCAGGATTCCTGGTGCGCCGTCGCCAAGAGGAAGTTCGTGTAGGCGAGGCAGGAAGGCGAGGGCAAGGCCGCCGCCAGCTCGCCGGCGCTCACCCCGAACTGCTCGAGGAACTCGCCGTGCAGCGCCCGCTCCACCCTGAGCGCCCCCATGGCCGAGCCCGCGAACTTCTCCGTCGCCGTAAGGTCCGGTGCCTTGCCGGCCGCCAGCGCCAGAGCGCGCGCATACTGGTCGAGATAGAGCTTGTCCTGCAGCATGTAGAACCTGAACCGCTCGCGCGCGAGCGTCCCCGCCGCCAGCTCGCGGTTGAACGGCAACCCGTCGATCGCCCGGCGTAGCTCGCCCATGCGCGTCCAGATGTCGTCCGAGAACGCCATCACCTCCTCCTTCCAGTTGTTCGCCCTATCTCTGCTGCTTGGCCCACGTCCGCGAACAGGACCAGACCCATGCCCTCTCTCGGCGCCACGCTCCGCGGCACGCTCGCCCTCGGCCTTCTCCTCGCCACCGGAACGGCCGCGGCGGAGGTCATCGGCGATGTCTCGACCAAGTTCCACTGGATCTCGCCCGACCACAAGATCGTCGTCGAGGCCTTCGACGACCCGAAGATCGAGGGCATCAGCTGCTATCTGAGCCGGGCCCAGACCGGCGGGTTCAAGGGTGCCTTCGGGGTCGCGGAGGACACCTCGGATGCGTCGATCACCTGCCTGCAGGTCGGCCCGATCATCGTCACGGACGAGCTGGACGAGGGCGAGGAGGTCTTCAAGCGGCGCACTTCGCTGATCTTCAAGTCAATGCAGGTGGTCCGCTTCTTCGACGAGAACCGCAACACCTTCGCCTACCTCGTCTATTCCGACCGGGTGATCGAGGGCAGCCCCAAGAACTCCATCTCGGCCGTCCCCGCCATGCC
>CAZGUW010000311.1:0-5608 GCA_964528705.1 uncultured Geminicoccaceae bacterium | reverse complement strand
ACGACTGCATGAGGATCAGCACCTTCTGCCCATGCACGGCCTCGGGCAGGAAGGGCGCCGGAGGGGCAGTCGCGACGTCCGCCCAGACCGTGCAGGGGCGTGGCGCCTCCGCCATGAAGTCCGCCCAGAAGCGCAGCAGGGCGGGAGCGTCGGTGAGCCGGAACACGGTGGGCCCGAAGAGCACCTCCGGCCCCAACGGGTGCAGCCTGAACTCGAACGCGGTCGCGACGCCGAAATTGCCACCGCCGCCCCTGAGCGCCCAGAAGAGGTCGGGCCTCGCCTCCGCGCTCACCCGGCACGCCGTGCCGTCGGCAAGGACAACTTCGACCGATAGCAGGTTGTCGATGGTAAGCCCGTGCAGGCGCGAGAGCCAACCGAAGCCACCGCCGAGCGTCAGGCCACCGATGCCGGTGTCCGATACGACACCGGCGGGCGTCACCAGGCCGTGCGCCTGTGCGGCACGGTCGAGGTCGGCGAGCGTGGCGCCTCCCTCGACCCGTGCGACCCGGCGTGCGGCATCGACGCTGACGCGGCGCATGCCCGAGAGATCGATCATCATCGCCCCGGTCCGGACGGCATTGCCGGCGATGTTGTGACCGCCGCCGCGGATCGAAAGGGGGAGGCCGGCCGCCCGAGCGGCCGCGATGGCGGCGGCCACGTCGTCGGTGCTTTGACAGCACGCGATGGCAGCGGGGCGCTCGTCGATCAGCGCGTTCCAGACGCTGCGCGCCGCCTCATAGGCAGGATCACCCGGATGCAGCGTACTGACACCCGGAACGGTGCAACGAGGCTCGGGATGCGCGGCAATGGCCATTGCTCTGCTCCTGTCCTTGAGATGCGTTGCACGCGAGTCTGCGCCATGGCGCCGCAGCGGTGATACTCTGGAATCTGAAGCACTACAGAATCAGGAGTTGTCACGCGCCCGCGCTGGGTGGACCATGTCGAATGGGTCCGAACGCCGACAGGGGGTGAGACAATGTCGAGGAGGGGCTACGGCCAGTACTGCCCACTCGCGCTCGCGGCCGAACTCTTGTGCGAGCGGTGGACGCTCCTGGTCGTCAGCCGGCTGCTGGACGGATGTCGGCGTTTCAATGAAATCCACCGCGGCATGCCGAAGATCTCGCCGACGCTCCTGAAGCAGCGGCTGGAGCATCTCGAGCACGCCGGCGTCTGCTACCGCTCGCCGTGCAAGAACGGACGCGGCCACGAGTACCTGCCGACCGAAGCCGGGCGGGAGCTCGAGCCCATCGTCATGAGCCTCGCCGTGTGGGGGCAGCGTTGGTCGCGCGACCTGGAAAGCGACGATCTCGATCCGGCGTTTCTCGCCTGGAGCATGCACACGCGGATGAACATCGAGGCGATGCCGGCAGGCCGGGTCGTGCTCGAGTTCCAGTTCGCCGGCACCTACGCCCAGTGCCGCCGCTACTGGCTGGTCGTCGAGAACGGCGAAATCGATATGTGCTTCAAGCATCCGGGCCACGAGGTCGATCTCGTGATCAGCGCCGACATCCGCCGCTTTGTCGAGGCGTGGCGCGGCTTCCGCGACCTGCGCGCCGAGCTGGCCGGCGGCACCATTCGTGTTGAAGGGCGAGAGGACTACCGTCGGGCGTTGCCGGAGTGGCTGCTTGGCAGCTCGCTCGCCCCGTTCGAGCGCCGGCACCCGGGACGGGAGCGCGACCTCTTCGATGCCAGCCGATCGGTGGCGGCCGAATAGGGGGACTTCCGCTCGCGACACGCGATCCGGGATCGACGCCACCGCAGGCGTCGCGTTGTCGGGCGTCAGGCCTGCTGCTCCTCGAGCCAGGTCAGCACACGCGCTTCCGCGGCCCGCAGACCGCGGCGCCGGCGGGTCGCCAACCGGCCGAACGCGGCGCCAAGCCTACCGGCCGTGAAGCTCTCGAACACTGCCGGCAGAACGTAGCTCTTGCGGCAGATGGCGCGGGTATTGCCGAGCCGGGCGGCCATTTCATCCAGTGCGGCGTTGATCGCCCGCGCCGTCGCGCGTTTCGATTCCGGCATCGGCTCGTCGGCGAGGCGGCTGGCGACGCCAACGGTCGCAGCCCAGGTTCGAAAGCGCCTGGAGGTCACACCATCGCCGCCGATCTCCTGGAGATAGGCGTTGACGTCCGCCGAACCGACGGCGCGGATGGCACCCTCGTCGTCCCGGTACTGGAAGAGTCGCTGGCCCGGCAGCTCCTGGCAGGTGCGAATGCTCCGAACCAGCCGGCGGTCGCTGAGGCGGACGTCCCATGCCTTGCCGGACTTGCCGGTGAAGCGGAAACGCAGCTCTGAGCCGCGGGCGGCGACGTGGCGCTTGGTGAGGGTCGTCAGGCCGAAGCTGCCGTTCTGTCTGGCGTAGGCAGCACTGCCGACCCGGATCAGCGTCCGGTCGAGGAGATCGACCACCATGGCGAGGACGCGATCGCGGCAGAGCCCGCGGAGCTGCAGATCGCGCTTAAGTCGCGAGCGCAGGCGTGGCAGGCTCGCGCCGAACCGGAGGAGATCCTGGAACTTCGTCGCCTCGCGGACGTGCTGCCAGTCGGCATGGTAGCAGTACTGGCGCCGGCCCCGACTGTCGCGCCCGATAGCCTGGATGTGCCCGGCCGGATCGCTGCAGATGCGCACGTCCTCCCAGGCCGGCGGAATGGCGAGGCTGCGAATACGCTGGCAGGTCTCAGGGTCACCGACCCTGGCGCCAGTCTCATCGAGGAAGAGAAAACCGCGACCGCAACGGCGGCGGCGCAGGTTCAGGTCGCTTTCGTCGTGCACATAGACCAGGGCTGCGTCCCGGGCGCCATGTATCCCAAGCTCATTGCTACCGGCCTGGAACCCCATCCACACCTCCGACTTCGCGGCAACGAGCGAAGGTCGTGCCGGGAAGTCGGAAACCTCAAGCTGCCCGCAAGGTTCCCCGCAGCTCCGGCGCCGCTTGTTGAGGCGGTCGGTGGCTCAGGGTGTCGGCTTGTTCACCAGGATCTGCTGACGATAAAAACCCAGGATGCCCTCCCTGCCGACTGCCTCCCGGACGGTCGTCATGAAGGGCGCCTCGTCGCCCCAGCCCTCGATGATCAGCGAATGGGTCGGGATCTCGTTGGCCCCGCCGCGCTCGCGCTGCTCGGCATTGACGTAACCGCTGGCTTCACGGTCGGCGACCAGGAGGCAGGCGGCGGCGATGCCGGGGAGCGCCATCAGTTCCGGCAGGCGGGCCGACCACGCGCCGCCGCCAGCCTCGTCCGGCAGGTCGAGACGGACCGTGGCGACCAGGGCACCGTCGACCGAGCCCTCCCGCGCCTCGACCCGGCAGAGCGAACGGGCGACGGCGCGGAAGTGCTTCACCGTAGCGAGCGTCCAGGGCGTAGGCGCGTCGAGCCTGGCCTTGTAGTCCGGCCCTCGGACGACCTCGGGGTCCCGGGTCTCATAGAGATTGAAGTATTCGCGGTCCGCCTCGATAGCGATCCAGCGGCGGCCGCGGATGAAGCCCTTGATGCCGACCCGCTCCGGCATGTGCTCCCGGCCGTGCCAGGCGTAGAACTCGTCGCGTCCCTCGGCGGCGACATCGTGCCAGATGGCGACCGCTCCCGTACCCATGACACTCATCGTCGCGCCATCCCCTGTTGCTCGCAGAGCCTTGCAATCGTCGCGCGTTCGACCTCGTCGACACCGAGCTGCGGCTCGCGGCAGGCGGCAGACGGGAAATGGCCCTGCCAGCGCAGGACCTCCTTCATGCGCGGGCGGAAATCGCGGATCGGCGGCCGCCAGCAATAGCGGGCGAGTGGCCCGATCTGCCGCCAGATGGTGCGGCCCCGGGCGAGATCGCCTGCCGCGACGGCGCGCTGCATGGCGACGAGCTCGGCAGTGGCGGTGCCGGCGAGGCCGATCAGGGCGCCGGTGCAGCCCATCACCATGGCCTCGAAGATGAAGGTGTCGCTGCCGGTCAGGACCCCGATCGGCGCATCGAGCCGGGCGGCGACGTCGATGGTCGAAAGGGTCTGCGCGACGTCGAACGAGGCTTCCTTGATGGCGACGAGCTGCTCGATCCCGGCCATGCGGCGCAGGATGTCGGGCGTGTAGTCGGGCCCCCAGCCCTTGGGGAACTGGAAGCAGATGATCGGCTGGTCGGCCGCTTCCGCGATGGCCTTGTGAAACCGGAAGAGCATCTCGGCCGGGACCGGCGAGCCGGCGAAGGTCGGCAGGGGCGGGAAGACGGCGAAACCCATCGCACCTTCGCGGGCGAGCCGTTCGGCCTTCGCCGCCGCCCCGCGGGTCGAGCCGGCGACGAGGCCTGAGAGGAGGGGCGCCCGGCCGTCGATCGCCCGGCGGCACACGCGCAGCACCTCGAGCTCCTCGTCATCATCGAGGGCGATCACCTCGGATGCGTCCATGTTCATGGCGATCGCATCCGGCGCCTGGCCGGCGATCCAGTCCATGTATCGCTCGAGGGTCGACCAGTCGATGGCACCATCGTCGTGCATCGGCAGGAAGGGACAGGCGATCACGCCCGTGAAGGGTCGGGGCAGCATCTGGCCTCTCAGTATCTCAGTAGCGGATAACGCCGTAACGCATGAAGCTCTCGGTGATCTCGTCGCAGTAGGCGGCGAAGCGCGGGCTGGTGATCACCGCCTTGTCGCGCGGCCTGGGGAGGTCGATGTCGATGATGTCATCGATCCGGCCGGGTCGCGGCGTCATGACCACCACGCGATCGGCGAGCGCCACCGCCTCGCTGATGCCGTGGGTGATGAACACGGTGGTGTGACGTCGCTCGAGCCAGAGCTTCTCGAGGTCGATGCGCATCTGCTCGCGGGTCAGCGCGTCGAGCGCACCGAAAGGCTCGTCCATCATCAAGAGCGGCGGGTCGTGGATCAGCGAGCGGACGATGGCGGCCCGCTGGCGCATGCCACCCGAGAGCTCGCGCGGCAGGCGGTCCTTGAACTCCTCGAGGCCGACCTTGCGCAGGAGATCGAGCGCCGGGTCGAGATAGCGCCGGCGGTCGAGCCCGCGCAGCTCGATCTGCACGAGCACGTTGTCGAGAATGGTCCGCCAGTCGAGGAGGACAGGGCTCTGGAAGACGATGCCGAGTTCGGTCTGCGGCCCGGTCACGGTCTTGCCGTCAATCTCGATGTCGCCCGTCGTGTGGTCGAGCAGCCCGGCCAGGATCTTCAGGAGCGTGCTCTTGCCGCAGCCGGACGGGCCGAGCACCGCCACGAACTCGCCGGCCTCGATCTCGAGATCGACGCGGTCGAGGGCGTGGGTGACCATGTCGCCCCGGCGGAAGACATGGCTCACGTTTCGGACACTGATGGGCGAGCCGGCGACGGCCGAAGCCGCCGCCCTGCCCGCCGCGGCATCGGTCGCGAATTCGGCAGCCGGCAGGGAGTGGGCCGGGTCCACCGCGATGATGCTGCTGGAAGTTGTCGCCATCTACTCGGGCACGAACTCGTTGGTGTGGAAGGCGGTCCAGTCCTGGTCCGTCTCGAGTCCGCGATAGGTCTTCAGGAGGTCGATCGTGCGCGCCCAGTCCTCCTCGGCACCCCAGCCGATCCGGTCGGGCGATGCCGGCGAGTGCAGGAGCTCGATATCGACCATCATCTGGTCGAGGGTCGACTGGGTG
>CAZGUW010000310.1:0-5617 GCA_964528705.1 uncultured Geminicoccaceae bacterium | reverse complement strand
CGCCTTCAACGGGAACTGGTCCAGGTCCTGGCCGAACGCGATGTCGTGGCCGTCCAGGTCCTGGATCCCGAACTCCTTGACGTCGTAGGGCTGGATGCAGAGCCCGTAGTCGATCGAGGCGCCGCGCTCGACAAGCTCCGCATGTATGGCCTCGACGTCGTCGACCCAGAAATAGGCGTTCCACATCTTGTCGACGATTCTCCAGTGCGGGACGATCACGTGATCGGCGGGTGCCTGCGACAGCATGATGATGTGCCCGTCGCGTTGCGGCATGCAGAAGGCCGGCGGCTCGCCCCAGAAGCGCGGGAAGCTGAAACCTACCTTGTGGCACCAGTATTCGGCAGACCTGACCACGTCCCGAACCAGCAGAATGGGCGCGTGGCCGACGATCCTGCCCTTTGCCATGTCCGTCCCTCCCCGGTGATGCCCGCATGAGCGATGGTGCCCGTCAGGCTTTCGTCAGCCGGCGCTTTCGCTACGGCATGGTCTGGCCGGCCGTCTTGGTCATTCTTCTGATCGGCCTCTTTCCGATTGTCTACACGGCCATCGTCAGCTTCCAGAACATCGACATGTTCGGCGAGGACACCAGCTTCCAGGGCGGTGTGCACTATGCGCGCCTGATGGGTGACGCCCGCTTCTGGCAATCGGTCATGCACACCCTGATCTTCCTCGTCGTCGCCCTGCCGCTCGAGCTGGTGCTGGGCCTTCTGCTCGCCCTCCTCTTCCTCGACCGCCTGCCCGGCAAGCAGATCTTCGTGGCCCTCCTGATCCTGCCGGTGGTCACCTCGCCGATCATCGCGGGCTCCACCTGGCGGCTGCTGTTCGACAACCGCTACGGCCCCATCAACCAGATGATCTCCTGGGTCACCGGCGAGCCCGCCACCGTGCTCTGGACCGTGAATCCCGTCTATGTCTACCCGGCCATTCTGCTCGCCGAGGTCTGGCAGTGGACGCCCTTCATGTTCCTCCTGCTCCTCGCCGGTCTCTCGAACGTCGACCAGTCGCTCAACGAGGCCGCCGAGCTCGACGGCGCCGGTTTCTGGAAGACCTTCTGGTACGTCACCCTGCCGATCATCAAGCCGGTCATCCTCATCGCCTGCCTGATCCGCGCCCTCGACCTCTTCCGGCTCTTCGACGTCATTTGGGCGCTCACCCGCGGCGGCCCCGGCACGCTCACCGAGACCGTCTCGATCTACGCCTACGTGCTCGCCTTCAAGCAGTTCGAGACGAGCTACGCCGCCGCCCTTGCGGTCGTCATAATCGTGCTGCTCTCGATCGTCGTGATGGCGGCGCTCCGCCGGGTCGAGTTCGCCAGATGAGGCGGGCGACCCGCACCCTCATCCTCCGCTACCTGCTGGTGGCGCTGGCGCTCCTCTTCTTCCTCTTCCCGATCTACTGGCTCGTCGCGATCTCGCTCAAGACGCCGGACGAGATCTTCGCGAGCCCGCCGATCTGGATACCGGGCCAGATCCAGTTCCAGAACTACGCCGTGCTGTTCAAGGACGGCGACGTCTGGACCATCTGGAACAGCCTCGTCGTCGCCACGATCAGCACCGTCGTCGCCATGCTGCTCGGCACGATGTGCGCCTACTCGATGGCGCGATTCCGGACCGGCGGCGACCACTTCGCCATGTGGGTCATCTCCAACCGGATGATCCCGCCGATCGTCATCGTGTTCCCGGTCTTCCTCCTCTACGTGAAGCTCGGCTGGGTCGACACCCGCCTTGGCCTTATCGTCCTCTACACCGCCTTCAACCTCCCCTACGTGATCTGGATGATGCGCGGCTACATCCAGGACGTGCCGATCGAGCTCGAGGAATCGGCCCTCGTCGACGGCTGCTCGCGGCTGCAGACCTTCCGCCTGATCGTCCTGCCGGTGATCCGTGGCGGGCTCTTCGCCACCGCCGTCTTCACCTTCGTCTTCGCCTGGAACGAGTTCGTCTTTGCCCTCGTGCTCACCCGCAGCAACGCCACGACCTTCCCGGTCCAGGTCACCCACTATTTCGGCGGCCAGTCCAACTTCTGGGCCAAGATCGCCGCCATGAGCACGCTCGGCACCATCCCCATCTTCATCGCTGTCGCCATGCTGCAGAAGTTCCTCGTCCGCGGCGTCTCGATGGGCGCGGTGAAAGGCTGACCGGGCCGGCCTCGGCAACCTTCGCCCGCCCCGGCGGTTTCCTCTGACCGCATGCTCGCAGATGCGCGAGCGGGAAAGGCTCGGAGGCCGGATGGACGAGAATCACCTCAAGCTGGCAGCCCGGATCGGCTACGCGGCGCGCGGCGCCGTCTATCTGCTGCTCGGCGGTCTCGCCTTCCTCGCAGCCGTCGGCAGCGGCGGCCAAACCACCGACCCGAAGGGTGCCCTCGCCTCTCTCCTGGGCGAGCCGTTGGGTTTCGTGATCCTGATCGCCATCGGCGTCGGCCTCTTCGCCTATGCCGCCTGGCGGGCCGTGCAGGGCCTGCTCGATGCCGATCGACACGGCACCGGCGCGAAGGGCCTCGCGATCCGTGGCGCCATGTGCGTCAGCGCCGTCACCCATGTATCGCTCGGCCTCTACGCCGTCACCCTGCCCTTCGCCCTCGGCGCGTTCGGGAACGGCGGCGGCGACGGCTCGAAGGACGCTGCCGCGTGGGTGCTGCAGCAGCCGTTCGGCCGCTATCTCCTTGCCCTGGTGGCGCTTTCCATCCTCGGCGCCGGCGTGGCGCAGATCCGCAAGGGCCTCACCGGCGGCTTTCGCAAGTGGCTGGCGATGCGGGAGGCGCTGCTGGACAAGCTCGCACCGGTCTGCGCCTTCGGCCTCGTCGCGCGCGGCGTCGTCTTCCTGATCGTCGGCGGCTTCTTTGCCTGGGCGGCCTGGGTCGTCGACCCGGATGAGGCCGGCGGCACGGCGGCGGCACTGCAATGGCTGCGCTCGCAGCCCTATGGCAGCTGGCTTTTCCTCGCAGTCGCCATCGGGCTCGTCGCCTTCGGCATCTACGGCATCATCCAGGCGATCTGGCGGCGCATCGACCTCGACGAGCCGGCGCGCCAGGCCGACCGGCTCACCGCTCTCGGCAGCAGCTCCTGACCCGCTAGTAGACCGCCCGGCCGCCTGACAGGTCGAATACCGCGCCCGTGCTGAAGCTGCAGACGGGCGAGGCGAGCCAGAGCACGAGTTCCGCGACCTCCTCGGGCTCGCCGAGCCGCTGCATCGGGCTCTTTGCGATCATCGTCTGGACGTGTTCCGGCGCCATCTGGTCGAGCAGTGACGTCCGCACGGCCGCCGGGGCGACCGCGTTGACCAGCACACCGGTCGTCGCGAGCTCCTTGCCGAGCGACTTGGTCAACGCCAGCACCCCGGCCTTGGCGGCGCTGTAGGCGCTGGCATTGGGCGTGCCCTCCTTGCCGGCGAGCGACGCGACGTTGACGATCCGTCCCCAGCCATTGGCGACGAGGGCCGGTGCCGCGGCCTTGCAGGCGAGGAACGTTCCGGTGAGATTGACCTCGAGGATCCGTCGCCACTCGTCCTCGGGATAGTCGACGACCGGCACGGTCGCGCCGGCATAGCCGGCATTGTTGACGCGGATGTCGTGCCGACCCTGCCGCCCCAGCACCCCCGCCCCGGCGCCGGCGCGGGCGGGGCGGTCGGGGTCGTCGCCCGCCCAGGCGTCGCCGCCGTCTCCGGCCGGCGGATCCCTGTCCCACACGACGACCGCGGCGCCGGCCCCGCCGAGCGCCAGGGCGATCGCCCGGCCGATGCCACGCGAGCCGCCGGTGACGATAGCCACCCGCCCCGCGAGCGACCGCGATTTGTCGCCTGCCATATCCCCGATCCCTGCTCTATGAAACTGCTCGATAGAGGGCGAAGCCGGATGGCGTCAACTGGCGCCGGCCGCGTCGATGAAGCCGCCCGACGCTGGGAAGTCCTGCCACCGGGCGGACAACGAGAGGACAGGGCCCATGAGCGAACCGGCGCCTCCGGGCGATGAAGGGCAGATGGTCCACCGCACGCTGCAGATCGCGATTCGCGTCGGCACCCTGCTGGTCCTGGTCGTCTGGTGCTTCCAGATCGTCGGCCCGTTCCTCGTGCCGATCATCTGGGGGATCATCATCGCCGTCGCCACGCTGCCCGGCTTCCAGACCCTGGAGCGGCTCGCCGGCGGCTCGCGCAGCCTGACCGCCACGCTCTACGTCGTCATTGCCTTGGCAGCACTCGTCCTGCCGTCCCTGCTCCTTGCCGACACGCTGATTGCCGGTGTTCGCGTCCTCGCGACCGGGCTCGCGGACGGAACATTGAAATTTCCGGCGGTCCCGGCCAGCGTCGCGGCCTGGCCGGTCGTCGGTGACGACATCGCCGAGTTCTGGCATCTGGCCCAGACCAACATGAAGGAAGCGCTCAACATGGTCGGCCCGGAGCTCGGCGCCGTCGCGCGCTGGCTCGTCGGCATCGTCGGGGCCTCGGCGCTCGGCCTGCTCCAGTTCATCCTGGCCATCTTCATCGCCGTCGGCCTCCTGACGAACGCGGCCGGCGGCCAGCGCGTCGTCGGCGACCTGGCGCGACGCCTAGCCGGGGCGAACGGTGCCGCCTACGCAGCACTCGCCGGGCAGACGATCCGCAGCGTCGCCCGCGGCATCGTCGGCGTGGCGCTCATCCAGTCGATCATGGCGGGCCTCGGCTTCCTCGCGGTCGGCCAGCCCGCCGCCGGCCTTCTGGCCCTGATCTGCCTCGTCCTCGCCGTGCTGCAGGTGGGCCCCTTCCTCGTCGTCGTGCCGGTCGCCATCTACCAGTTCACCCTGCTCGACACGCCGATCGCGATCCTTTTCGGCGCCTGGTGCTTCCTCGTCCTGATCATCGACAACATCCTGAAGCCGATCCTGCTCGGGCGCGGCGTGAACCTGCCGATGCTGGTCGTCTTCATCGGTGCGATCGGCGGCCTTCTGTCCTACGGCATTCTCGGCCTCTTCGTCGGTCCGGTGGTGCTGGCCCTCGGCTACACGCTGGTTACCGCATGGCTGCGCGAGCAGCCGGGCGCAGCGCCCTCGCCCCCCGCCAAAGGCCCGTGACCACTGGCTTTTCGGGCCGCCAGGCCCGGGCGACGACCCATGCCGAGCGTGACCAAAATGTCATGTCCCAGATTTAATCGGCCGTCTATGGAATGCGCCCGGCCGATCTCTTATCCAATGGTGACCGCATTGCCCGGCACCGCCCCGGGCGGCGGCTCGAGGTTCACCAGACTGGGATCTGCCCCATGCTCAGCCGTTTGATCGCTTCGCCACGGCGGCGTGCCGCCTGCGCCGCGGCCGCCCTGCTCGCCACCACGGCCATCGTGCCGTTCGCGTCGAACTGGGCCCTGCCCGTCAACGCCGCGACCCCGCCCGCCACCGCGGACACCCAGCTGCCCGGCGGTTTCGCCGACCTGGTCGAGAGGGTCTCGCCGGCCGTGGTCAGCATCGTCACCACCCAGCCGGCGCCGCAGCGGCTGACCGGCATGCCGGAGCTGCCGCCGGACTCGCCCTTCGCCCCCTTCTTCCGCGACTTCGGCGGGCCCCTGACACCCAAGCAGCAGGCGCCGCAGCGCGATGCCACCTCGCTCGGCTCGGGCTTCATCATCGATGCCGAGGGCTACGTCATCACCA
>CAZGUW010000309.1:0-5627 GCA_964528705.1 uncultured Geminicoccaceae bacterium | reverse complement strand
AGGTCGGCGATGGTGGCGAGCGGCTGGAACTGCGGCCCGGGCTTTGCCGGGCCGCGGATGACGACGGTGCCCGAGCCCTTGCGGGTCGTCACGTAGTCGGCCTCGCGCAGGAGATCGAGCGCCCGGCGGACGATGGGCCGGGACACGCCGAAGCGCTCGGCGAGCTCCATCTCGGTCGGCAGCCTGGCGCCTTTGAGGAACTCCTGCCGCTCGATCAGCCGGACGATCTGGCGATAGACCTCCTCGTAGAGGAACGAGCGCTGGGCCGGCGTCTCGCCGGATCCGCCTCCCTCCTCGCCGGGCTCGCTGATCATCGGGCCTTCCCGTCCGTGCAGGCTGAGCCCCTGGGTAGCACAGGAAGTGGCTTGGTCATATAGATTGACAAATTTGTAACATCTAGCACACTGCGCCCGCCGTTGCCGAAGAGGGAGGAAGGGCCACCATGTCGACGACTCTCGAGCGCGAGGACCAGGGTACGCGAACGGGCGACGGGCCGCAGGTCCGGCCCATCACCGACACGATCGGCGCCGACATCACCGGGCTCGACCTCGAGAACCTGACACCGCGCGACATCCGGGTCTTCCGCCAGGCCGTGCTCGACCACTGCGTCGTGCGCCTGCGCGGCTACGCGATCGACGACGACAAGCAGGTCGAGCTCGGCCGCTACATCGGTGCCTTGACCGGCAGCTCCGTCGGCCGTGACAAGGAGTTCGACTGGTCGAAGAAATACCCGGAGCTCATCGTCATCTCCAACATCAAGGAGAACGGCGAGACCATCGGCGTGCTCGAGAACGGCGAGCTCAACTGGCATACCGACCTCGCCTTCGACGAGGTGCCCCCCTCGCTCAGCCTCTTGCGCGCCCTCGAGGTGCCGGAAACCGGCGGCAATACCGGCTTCGCCAACATGTACAAGGCGCTCGAATCGCTGCCGCCGCGCCTGCGCCAGCGCATCGCCGGACTCCGCCTCAAGCACCAGCGCAGCCACGACGCCCAGGGCCGGCCGCGTGTCGGCTTCGAGCATCTCTCGGCCGACGACGTCAGCGCCCTGCCCGGCCCCGTCCACCCCATCGTCCGCACCCATCCCGATAGCGGCCGCGAGGCGCTCTATCTCGGCCGCCGCTTCGGCGGCTACATCATGGGGCTCGACATTGCCGAGAGCGAGAAGCTGCTCGACGAGCTCTGGCACTACGGCACCCTGCCGGAGAACACCTGGCACCAGGAATGGCAGGTCGGCGACATGATGGTCTGGGACAACCGCTCCACCATGCACCGCCGCGACAACTTCCCGGCCGAGCAACGCCGCCGCATGCACCGCATCGTCGTCCTCGGCAGCAAGCCCTACTGAGGCCCCGCGCGGCGGCCCGTCAGATTCGCAGCAGGGGCTGGACCATGCGGGCGGCGAGGCTCTTGAAGCGCAAGGGTGCGTCGGTGATCGCGAGGCAGATGCAATCCTCGCCGGGCGATGCGTGCGGCTGATGGTGCAGTGACTCGTCGGCCTCCTGCAGGTCGCCGCGCGCGTAGTGCCCGGTCTCGTCCGTGAAGCTGCCGCGCAGCACGAGCGTCAGCTCCTGGCCGCCATGGGCGTGCTCCGGCACGGGCTTGCCGGCCGGGATCCAAAGAAGCCGCGCCGTGACCCCCTTCTGCGCCGCCGGCAGGATGAACTGCCGCGCCCCCATGCCGAGATGCTTCCATCGTATGCCGTCGAGATCGGACCCGACATAGTCGCGCAGGGGCCGCGGCAGGACGGGCGAGCCTCCTGAGGCTGGCACCGCCGGTGGGGCCGGCTCCGGCGCCACGTTGTCCAGCCGCGCCATGAGAGCGTCGAACGAGCCGTCGCCCACGGGCGCCGGCGCCAAGTCGTCGAGCAGGCTGCCGCCGATGCCCTCCATGAGGGCCACCGTCCTGCGGCACTGCGGGCAAAGGGCCAGGTGCGTGGCGATGCCGAGACTCCACGTCTCGCCTAGTGCGCCGGAGGCATAGTCCAGCAGCAGCGCATCGCTCGGATGATGGTTGATGCTCATCGCAAATCCTCGAGCTGCGTCCGGATCCGGCCGAGCGCCAGCCTTATTCGTGACTTCACGGTGCCGAGCGGTATGCCGAGTTCCTCGGACACTTCCGCATGGGTCTTCTCCTCGACGAAGGCCAGGCGCAGCACCTGCTGCTGCTCGTCCGGCAGGAGGGCCAGCGCGTCCTTCAGCCGGGCGGACTCCTGCGCATGGGAGACCACCTGGTGCGCGCTGGGCCCGGGCTCCGGGACCAGCGCCGGATCGGTCGGATCGAACGCCGGACGGTTCTCCCGACGCAGCAGGTCGATCCGCGCGTTCCGCGCGATCGCGTACATCCAGGTCGATGCCGACGACTTCCCGGGGTCGAAGAGGTGCGCCTTGCGCCAGACGTTCACGAAAGTCTCCTGCACGATCTCGTCCGCGGTCGCGGGGTCGCTGCCACGCCGCCCGACAAAGGCCCGAATCCTCGGAGCGAACGCCTCGAAGAGGGCCTTGAATGCCGCCCGGTCCCGGCTCCCGGCCACGGCGGCCAGAAGATCGTCCAGCGGCCTGGCCGCAGGATCGGATGACCTGCCGGTCATCACCCGGCCCGCCGCGTCGCCAGCTCCTGCATCGGCCCCTTCCCTCCCTTACACGGTAGGTCCATCCCGGCGGATCACCGGCCGCGCCAAAATTCCGCATCGCCGTGATCCAGCTTTCGCCCGAAGCCGTAAGATCTACGACTTCGCGACGGAAATACGGTCCCGCAGCCCGCACTTCCAGAGCCTATCACATTCTTCACGAAGCCCCGCGATGAGAGGCAACGCCATGAACATAGCAGTAATCGGCACCGGAATCGGCGGCATGTCGGCGGCCTGGCTGCTCGATCAGGGGCACGAGATCACGGTCTACGAGAAGGACGAGCGGGTCGGCGGCCACTCGAACACCGTGGACGCTCCCGGTTCAGGGGGCAGCACGCCGGTCGACACCGGCTTCATCGTCTACAACGAGCGAAACTACCCCAACCTGACGGCGCTCTTCAGCCACCTCGACGTGCCGGTCAAGGACAGCGACATGTCGTTCGCAGCCTCGCTCGACCATGGCGCGTTCGAGTATTCCGGCACGGACCTCGACGGGCTCTTCGGCCAGCGCCGCAACATCGTCCGTCCCCGCTTCTGGCGCATGCTGGCCGATCTCCGGCGCTTCTACCGTGAAGCGCCTTCCTTTCTCAGTGAGCCCAATGCCGACGGCCTCAGCCTCGCGGCGTGGCTGGAACGCGAACGCTTCGGCGACAGTTTCGTGCTGGATCACCTCCTGCCCATGGGAGCGGCGATCTGGTCGACGACGACGCAGGAGATGCGCGACTACCCGGCGGCGTCCTTCATCCGCTTCTTCCTGTCGCACGGCCTCCTCACCCTGGCCGACCGGCCACGGTGGCGGACGGTCGATGGCGGCAGCCGTGAGTATGTCCGCCGCCTGACGGCACCCTGGCGCCACCGCATCCGCTTCGGCGGCGTGCGCGCGATCCGGCGATCCGCCAACGGCGTCGAGGTCCAGGAAAGGGATGGCACGGTCCGGCACTTCGACCACGTCGTGGTCGCGACCCATGCCGACGAGGCGTTCGCCCTCCTGGCCGACCCCGACCCTGTGGAACGCGACCTCCTCGGCAGCTGGCGCTACACGCAGAACCGCGCCCTCCTGCATCGCGATCCCGGCCTCATGCCGCGCCATCGCCGGGTCTGGTCGAGCTGGAACTTCATCGACAGCGGCGACGACCGGCTTTGCGTGACCTACTGGATGAACCGGCTGCAGTCGCTGGACGAGAGCGACCCGCTCTTCGTCACGCTCAACCCGCAGCGTGAACCGGCGCCCGAATCCGTGATCTACGAGACGAGCTACGCTCATCCCTACTTCGACGCGGCAGCACTCGCGTCGCAGCGTCACCTCTGGTCGCTGCAGGGGCGCCGGCGCACCTGGTTCTGCGGCAGCTATTTCGGCCATGGCTTTCACGAGGACGCGCTGCAGTCGGGCCTCGCGGTCGCCGAAGAGCTCGGCGGACGGCGCCGGCCCTGGACGGTGGAGGGCGAGAGCGACCGGATCCAGATCGGCACCGGGCCGACGGCGGTGGCGGCATGACCCTGCAATCCGCCATCTACCAGGGGGAGGTCGTCCACGAACGGCGCCGGCCGAAGCGCCACCGGCTGCGCTACAGCGTCTTCTCCCTGCTCCTGGACCTCGACGAGCTGCCCTTGCTGGACCGGCGGTTCAGGCTCTTCGGCTACAACCGCCGGGCGCCGCTCGCCTTCTTCGATCGCGATCACGGGCCGGCGTCGGGCGCTCCCCTCAGGCCCTGGGCCGAGGCGCGGCTGCAGGAAGCGGGGCTCGAGCCCGATGGCGGGCCGATCCGGCTGCTCTGCTATCCGCGCATCTTCGGCTATGTCTTCAACCCGCTGAGCGTCTTCTTCTGCTACCGGCAGGACGGCACGCTGGCCGCCATCCTCTACGAGGTATGCAACACCTACAAGGAGCGCCACACCTACGTCATTCCGGTGCGCGACCCCAGGGCCGCGGTCATCCGGCAGGCATGCGCCAAGGCGCTCTACGTCTCGCCGTTCATCGGCATGGACACCGACTACCGCTTTCGCATCATCGCGCCGGCGGAGACGGTCTCCATCGTGATCCGCCAGGAGGATGCGCAGGGGCTGCTGCTGGCCGCCGCCTTCCGCGGCGAGCGCGTCGACCTCTCCGGCCGCTCCCTGGCGCGCAGCCTTGCTGCGTTCCCGCTGCTCACCTTCAAGATCACCGCCGCCATCCACTGGGAAGCAGCCAAGCTCTGGGCCAAGGGCTTTCGCGTCTTCTCCCACGTGACCCCGACGACCGCCGTCGGCACCAGCGTCGGCCTGGCGGCCCCCGAAGAGCACGCGACGTGATCCGGTGTCTCTGACGTGACGCCGCCAGCCCCGCCCATGCACCGGTCCACCCTGATCGCCTATGCCCTCCCCGCGATGGTGGTCGCCCTGCCGACCATCCCGGTCTATCTCGTCCTGCCGACGCTCTATGGCGCCGAACTCGGCATCGGCCTCGCCGCCACCGGTCTCGTCCTGCTCGGTGCGCGCCTGTTCGACACGGTGAGCGACCCCGTGGTGGGTGCGCTTTCCGATCGTTTTGCCATTGCGGGCCTTCGCCGCAAGCCCTGGATCGCCGCCGGCGCCGGCATCGCCGGCATCGGCCTCTACAAGGTCCTTACCCCGCCGGACACGGCGGATGCGCTCTATCTCCTCGGCTGGTCGATCGTTCTCTATGGCGGGTGGACGATGGTCGCCGTTCCCTATTTGGCATGGGGCGCGGAGCTCAGCCGCAGCTACGACGAGCGCACGCGCATCACGGCCTGGCGCGAGGGGGCGGGGCTGATCGGCCTGGTCGGCGCCGGGGTGGTGATGGCCGCCGCCACGGCAGCGGGCCGGAGCGAACGGGAATCAATTGCCCTTCTCGCACTCGCCGCCATCGCCATGGGCCTCCTCGCTTTTCCGATCCTCCTCCGCCAGGTCGCCGAGCCGCCGGCCGATGCAGCGCCGCGACGGCTCCAGAGCCGGCGGGACCTGCGTCGCTCCTTCCATGATCTCGCGACGAACCGGCCGTTCC
>CAZGUW010000308.1:0-5635 GCA_964528705.1 uncultured Geminicoccaceae bacterium | reverse complement strand
CAGTTCGACGACGGCGTCTTCGATGCCAGGAACGGCCAGTTCACCGAGGGCGGCTATGCGACGGACGCCGTCGAGGCGCTGGTGACGAGCCCGGGCTTCTCCACCGACCCCGAGCCGCTCCTGGCGCCGGTGGTGTAGGCGCAGAAGGCCGCTTCTCCCGGCCACGGCTTGTCAACCGGCGGCGGCGCCGGCAAGAATGTCTCATGACAATCTGGCGGCCGCGCAGGGAGGAGCTGAGGCGCCCGGTCTACCGGTCGCTGGCGCAGAGCCTGATCGAGGCGATCGAGACCGGCCGGATGGCGCCGGGGACGCGGCTGCCGACGCACCGGGCACTCGCCTACGAGCTCGGGCTGAGCGTGCAGACCGTCAGCCGCGCCTATGACGAGCTGGCCCGGCTCGGCGTCATCACCGGGACGGTCGGGCGCGGCAGCTTCGTCGCCAACGGGCCGGTCGACCCCCGCTCGCCCTGGCATCGCCCGCCGCCGAGCGAGCGGGTCATCGACTGCTCGATGCTGGTGCCCGTCACCGGCGCGATCCACCAGGAGCGCATGGCGGCGACCCTGGCCGGGCTCGCCACCGACCTGCCGGAAGCAGCCCTCTTCTCGTTCCGGCCGCGCGAGACGCTCCGGGCGCATGGCGAGATGGCGCGGGCCTGGCTCGAGGGCTGCGGCCTCGCCCCCGATGCCGACCGGCTCCTGCCGACCAACGGCAACACCACGGCCATGACCGTGGCGCTGATGACGGCGGCGGTGCCGGGCGATCTCGTCGCCACCGAGGCGATGGGCCACCACACCCTTCCTTCCCTCACCGCGACGCTCGGGCTGCGCCTCGCTGGGCTGGCGATGGACGAGGAAGGCGTGCTGCCCGACGCCTTCGACCGGCTCTGCCGCACGACGACGGTCAGGGCCCTCTTCCTCCAGCCGGCGGGGCTCGGCGCCACGGCGGCCTGGATGGGCGAGGCGCGCCGCCGGGCGCTGGTGGACCTCGCCCGCGAGCACGATGTCTGGCTCATCGAGAACGACGCCTGGGGTCCCGTGCAGCCCGATCGCCCGTTGCCGCTCGCGGCACTCGCACCCGAGCGCACGTTCTATTTCACCGGCCTCACCAAGTGCCTGTTGCCGGGCCTGCGCATCGCCTGGCTCGTCGTGCCCGAACGGCTGGTCGCGGCGGCCCGCACGCGCCATCTGGTCACCAGCTGGATGGCGACGCCGCTGATCGCCGAGATCGCGTCGCGCTGGATCACCGACGGCACGGCGGCCGAGCTGCTCGACTGGCAAAGGCAGCAGCTCGCCCGGCGGAACGACCTTGCCCAACGCGTGCTGACCGGCATGGGGCATGCGGCAGCACCGAACGGCCTGCATGTCTGGCTGCCTTTGCCCGAGGCCTGGAGCGAGGCGGCGTTCGTCGCCCAGGCCCGCCACTACGGCGTCGCCGCGGCCGCCGGCTCGAGCTTCGCCATCGGCGACCAGCCGCGCGCCCAGGGGATTCGTGTCTGCCTCGGCGCCGGCAGCGAGGCGGAGTTGGAGGAGGGCCTCACCGTGCTGGCACGCCTCGCGGGCAGCAGTCCGGAGCCGGCGCTGCTCGCGGTCTGAAGAGCATACAAGTCAAGTCCGGCCGATTGTCCTGATGCAATAAAGCATTTGACACGGTTTCGAGACTCACAAAGCCTACAGGCAACCGGGCAACGCCAGTCACCGTCGCCGGTCGACTACCGGTTGCGGCCGTCTGGCGATGCTGCATTCATGACGCCACTGGGGAGTCACCCATGACGATGACGCGCATCCTGGCCGGCACGGCCACCCTCGCCCTGCTCGCCGGCCCGTTCCTCGCAACCGGCGCCGCCGCCGACACCTGGCGCTACGCCTTCGAGGAGTCCCTGGAGGAGGTTCAGGGCCAGTACGCCCAGAAGTTCAAGGAGCACATCGAGGCGAACAGCGACCACGAGGTCCAGCTCTTCCCCTACGGCACGCTCGGCGAGTCGGCGGACATCATGGAGCAGGCGCAGTCCGGCATCCTGCAGTTCGTCGACCAGTCGCCGGGCTTCACCGGTGCGCTGATCCCCGAAGCGCAGGTCTTCTTCGTCCCTTATCTCCTGCCGACCGACCAGGAAAAGCTCGGCCAGTTCTTCCGCGACAGCAAGGCGATCAACGAGGACTTCCAGGACCTCTACGCCGACCAGGGCCTCGAGCTCCTGAAGATGTTCCCCGAGGGCGAGGTGGCGATGACCACCAAGTCGCCGGTCGAGGGCTGCGAGGACCTCAACGAGGTCAAGTTCCGCGTCATGACCAACCCGCTGCTGGTCGAATCCTACCGCGCCTTTGGCGCCACGCCGACGCCTCTGCCCTGGGGCGAGGTCTATGGCGGCCTGCAGACCAACATCATCCAGGGGCAGGAGAACCCGACCTTCTTCCTCTATTCGACCAAGATCTACGAGGTGACCGACTACATCACCTATGCCGGCCACAACAACTTCACGACGGCGGTGATGGCCAACAAGGACTTCTATGACGGGCTGTCCGAGGAGGACCAGCAGCTCGTCCAGGACGCGGCGAGCAACGCCTTCGACTTCATCCTCGACTACCAGAAGGGCCTCGCCGAGAGCGAGCTCCAGAAGATCAAGGAAGCGAAGCCGGAGATGACGGTCACCGTGCTGACGGACGAGCAGCGTGCCTGCTTCAAGGAGGCCGCCGCCGAGGTCGAGGCGATGTTCATCGACATGACCGGCGAGCGCGGCAAGGAGATCCTGGACCAGATGAAGCAGGACCTCGCCGCCGTCGAGTAGAGCCGCCGCAGCCCTGCCCCGGGATGGCCGCCGCCCGGGGCAGCTCAGCGAGCCGCGGCAGCGCCTTCGAGGACAACCGCCGTTGACGGAACAGAAGCGAGAGTCGGTCCACGAATCCTCCCTGCCGGGCGTGCTCGGCGTCATCGACAGCCTGATCAGCCGGATCGAATCGGTCATGCTGGCCGTGAGCGTCCTGCTCATGGCGCTGAACACGATCGCCAACGTCGTCGGCCGCTTCGTCTTCCAGAGCAGCCTCTATTTCTCCGAGGAGCTGAACAGCATCCTCATCATCCTGATCACCTTCGCCGGGATCAGCTACGCGGCGCGGCACGGCCGGCACATCCGCATGTCGGCCATCTTCGACACCCTGCCGCCCGGCGGGCGCAAAGCGATGATGGTGGTCATCTCCCTCGTCACCGCCGTCTTCATGCTCGGGCTCTGCTGGTACGCGATCGGCTACCTCGAGACCCAGGCGGGCCGCGGCCGCGTGCTGCCGGCGCTGCAGATCCCGATCTGGTGGACGCTGGTCTGGGTCCCGGTCGGCTTCTTCATGACCGGCATGCAGTACCTCCTGACCGCGATCCGCAACCTGACGGCCAAGGACGTCTACCTCTCGACCACCGTGCTCGAGGGCTACGACAACGACGAGCAGGAAGTCTGACCATGGCGCTCACCATCTTCGCCATCATGATCGTGCTGCTGCTGCTCGGCTTCCCGATGATGATCCCGCTCATCGTCGGCGCCTTCGTCGGCTTCTTCACGCTCTTCGGCGGGTTCTCGCAGCTCGAGACGATGGTCCAGCAGATGATGGCCGGCATCCGCCCGGCCTCGCTGATCGCCGTGCCGATGTTCATCTTCGCCGCCGACATCATGACCCGCGGCCAGTCGGCCGAGCGGCTGATCGACATGGTCATGCGGTTCATGGGCCATGTCCGGGGCGGGCTCGCCGTCTCGACGGCTGCCGCCTGCACCATGTTCGGCGCCGTCTCGGGCTCGACCCAGGCGACGGTGGTGGCCGTCGGCGGCCCGCTCCGGCCGCGCATGCTGCAGGCCGGCTACAAGGACAGCTTCGTCCTGGCGCTGATCGTCAACTCCTCGGACATCGCCTTTCTGATCCCGCCCTCGATCGGCATGATCATCTATGGCGTGGTCTCGAACACCTCGATCGCCGAACTCTTCATCGCCGGCATCGGGCCGGGGCTCCTGATCCTTGCCATGTTCGCCGCCTACTCGGTCCTGTACGCGATCCGCAACGACGTGCCGACGGAGCCGAAGGCCAGCTGGGGCGAGCGCCTCGTGGCGGTGCAGCGGGCCGTCTGGCCGCTCGGCTTTCCGGTCATCATCATCGGCGGCATCTATGGCGGCGTCTTCTCGCCGACCGAGGCGGCCGCCGCCTGCGTGCTCTACGCGCTGATCCTCGAGGTCGTCGTCTTCCGCTCGATCAGCATCCCGGACGTCTACCGCACGGCACAGTCCACCGGACTGATCACCGCCGTGGTCTTCATCCTGGTCGCCGCCGGCGCCGCCTTCTCCTGGGTGATCTCGTTCGCCCAGATCCCGCAGGCGATCCTGGGCTCCATCGGCATCGACCAGATGGGCCAGTACGGCGTGCTCTTCGTCATCTCGATCGCCTTCTTCATCGCCTGCATGTTCGTGGACCCGATCGTCGTGATCCTGGTGCTGGTGCCGATCTTCGCACCGGTGGTCGACTCGGTCGGCCTCGACCCGGTGCTGGTCGGCACGATCATCACGCTGCAGGTTGCCATCGGCTCGGCGACACCACCCTTCGGCTGCGACATCTTCACGGCGATCGCCATCTTCAAGCGGCCCTATATCGAGGTGATCCGCGGCACCCCGCCCTTCATCATCATGCTGCTCGCCGCCTCGGTGGCCCTGATCTTCTTCCCGCAGATCGCGCTCTTCCTGCGTGATCTCGCGTTCGCCAAGTGATTGGCGCCAAGTGACTGGAAGCGGCATGTTCAAGCATATCCTCGCCCCGGTCGACGGCTCGAAGAATGCGATGGTGGCGCTCGAGAAGGCCGTGGCGCTCAGGGCGCTCACCAATGGCGACCTCACCATCCTGACCGTCTTCCGGCACCATTCGCCACTCGAGGCCTCGCTCTCGATGGCGCGCGAGGACGACCCGCAGAACGTCGACGACATCATGCGCGCCTATGCCAGGGAGGTCGCCGATACGGCCCGGGCACATGCCGTGGCGCTGGGCGCCACCCGGACCCGCGCCTTCGTCCGCAGCGGCCCGGTCGCCCGCACGATCGTCGCCTTCGGCCGGGAGCACGGTGCCGACCTGATCGTCATCGGCAGCCGCGGCCTCGGCTCGGTCGAGGGCTTCCTGCTCGGCAGCGTCTCGCACAAGGTGAGTGGCATCGCGGACTGCCCGGTGCTGCTCGTGTAAGATCATGACCTCGGCCACGCCCGTGCGACGTTCACCCGTGCCGGTCGCGCTCGAGCCGGCCGAGGGCGTGGCGCGGCTCGGCCTGATAGCACTCGCCACCGATCTCACCATCGAGCGTGACGCGGCCCGGCTGATCCCCGGCACCAGCGCCGCGCTGCACGTCACGCGGGTCGCCTTCGACAACCCGACGACGCCCGAGAACCTGCTGGCGATGGGCCCGCGGCTGACCGAGGCCGCCGCCCTCATCCTGCCCGGCATGGAGCTGGCGGCGATCGGCTATGGCTGCACGGCGGCTTCCGTGGTGCTCGGCGGCGACGCGGTGCGGCAGGCGGTGCAGAAGGCCCGGCCCGGCCTGCCCGTGGCGACCCCGCCCGACGCGGCCCCGGCCGCGTTCGCCGCGCTGGCTACGCGCCGGATAGCGCTCCTCACACCCTATCTGC
>CAZGUW010000307.1:0-5709 GCA_964528705.1 uncultured Geminicoccaceae bacterium | reverse complement strand
GGTTCTCCGCGAAGTTCAGCCTGGCACCCTCGAACCAGCGCGCACCCGGCATCTTCTCTTTGTCGGCGAGCACGGTCGCGGCCGGCACGCTCGCCCGCACGCCGCCCAGCTCCCAGACCTCCGCCCAGAAGGCGGCGGGCTCGGCCACCGACCAGCGGCGGAGCTGCTCCACCGCGTCCGTGTCGGTGAAGCCATGGCGCCCTGCCATCTTCATGATCGCCGTGCCGCTCGCCCGTTCGGCATCCGGCCGCCAGAGAATGCCGCTCATGCCCTTCCTCCCCGCTAGCGACGCCCATCAAGCGCGCCCGGCGCCGGACGGCAAGCCCGGGATGAAATGGCGCCGATCTTGCATCGTGGGAGCGGCTTCTCTACCAGCAGCACCACAAACCATCAGGAGCGCCAGCCCGTGATCCGCCGCACCCTTCTCGCGACCACCCTCCTCGCCGGCCTCGCCGCCACCACTGCCTTCGCCCAGGACGATCCCTTCAAGGTCGGCTTCGTCTATGTGGGCCCGGTTGGCGACCATGGCTGGACCTACCAGCACGACCAGGGGCGGCTCGCGGTGGAAGAGCATTTCGGCGATGCGGTCGAGACCACCTTCGTCGAGAACGTCAGCGAGGGTGCGGATGCCGAGCGGGTGATCCGCCAGCTCGCCAGCGCCGGCAACGACATGATCTTCACGACCTCCTTCGGCTTCATGAACCCGACGGCCAAGGTCGCCGCCGAGTTCCCGGACGTGATCTTCGAGCACGCCACCGGCTACAAGCAGGCAGACAATCTCGCGACCTACCTCTCGACCACCTACCAGGGCCGCTACGTCTCGGGCTTCCTCGCCGGCAAGGTGAGCGAGACGGGCAAGGTAGGCTACATC
Source organism: uncultured Geminicoccaceae bacterium (assembly GCA_964528705.1). GTDB lineage: Bacteria > Pseudomonadota > Alphaproteobacteria > Geminicoccales > Geminicoccaceae > SLRI01. The sequence continues at coordinate 4,838 of CAZGUW010000307.1, read as the reverse complement.
GCCTCCTTCCCGATCCCCGAGGTGATCCGCGACATCAACGCCGTCATGCTCGGCCTGCAGAGTGTGCGCGACGATGCCGAGATGGTGATCATCTGGGTGAACACCTGGTACGACCCGGCCAAGGAGGCCGATGCCGCGCGGGTGATGATCGACCAGGGCGTGGACGTGATCATCCAGCACACGGACAGCCCGGCGGCGATGCAGGTGGCCGAGGAGCGCGGCATCTGGGCGGTCGGCCAGGCCTCCGACATGGCGCGCTTCGGCCCGGAGGCGCAGCTCACCGCGGTGATCGACGACTGGTCGCCCTACTATATCGAGCGCGTGCAGGCGGCGATGGACGGCAGCTGGGAGACGCACGACATCTGGGGCGGCATGGCCGAGGGCATGATCGTGATGGGCCCGACCAACGCGCGGGTGCCGGAGGATGTCGCGGCCGAGGCCGATACCATCGTCGATTCCATCAAGGACGGCAGCTTCCATCCCTTCACCGGCCCGATCAAGAACCAGGCCGGCGAGGTGGTGATCGCCGAGGGCGAGGTCATGTCGAACGAGGATCTCGCCGGCATGAACTGGTACATCGAAGGGATCGAGGGCAGCGTGCCGCAATAGGCGGCGGCGTTCAGGCGCCGGTTCGGCGATCCGGCGGCGGTGCGCTCATCGAGCTGAGGAAGCCGTCGAGGAAGGCGCCGGTCAGGCGGTAGTGGTTCTGCAGCCGTTCCGCCGCCAGATCCGCGTCCCGCCTGATCGCGGCGTCGAGAATGCCCGCGTGCTCGGCGGCGATGTCACGCTTCCGGTAGTTCAGCGACTTGCCCGCGAGATAGCGGTAGCGGATGTTCAGGTCGTAGAGCTGGCTGCAGAACTTGAGCAGGATCGGCAGGTTGCAGCCCGCGAGCAGCGCCATGTGGAAGTGCTTGTGGGCGGTCTCGAACGCCTCGACGTTCTCGCGCGGCTCCCGGGCCATGCGGTGGTGGGCCAGGACGACGGAGTCCTCCCAGGCCTCCGAGTAATTGGCGATGCTCTGGCGCAGCGCCATTTCCTCCAGCGCGCAGCGCAGGGTGAGGATCTCGAGGAAGTTCTCGTTGCTCGCCGTCGAGGCGCGAAAGCCGCGCTGGTCGATGCGCTCGACCAGGTGATCGGAGGTCAAAAGGCTGAGCGCCTCCCTGACCGGTGACGAGCCGATGTCGAGCGCCGAGCGCAGCCGGTCGATCTTCAGCTTCTCGCCCGGCAGGAACTCGCCGGTGAGCAGCCTGCGGCGCAGCTCGTGATACGCCTTCTGCGTCGCCGAGGACTCTGCGGGAACGTCGGTGCCTGCCCGGGTCTGGATGTTCATGGGCACATGAATATCGATTTTTTTACGTTTGCAAAGGCCGTCGATCAGCCGGCGCCAGGGGCCTAGGCGAGCTTGACCGCCTGTCCGGACAGCCGGACGTCGAGGGTGAAGCCGCCCTCGTTCACCATCCAGCGGCGCAGGACGTAGGTCCGGGCACCGCCTTCGTGCATCGGGTCGGCCTCGGCCAGGGCGCGGGCCGCCTCGAAGGAGGCCGCGCGATAGACGATCATGCCCATCCCTTCCATCATCTCGCCCGTTTCGTCGGACATCGGGCCGGCGAAGACGAGGCTGCCCTCGGCCTCGAGCCGGGCCTGGTAGGCCAGATGATCGGGCAGCGTCGCCTTGACCAGTGCCGGGTCGCCGGCGGGTGTCGAATGCACGCAGTAGAGTTCCAGCGCCAGGGCGCCACGTTCGCGGGCGGTGGCGAGGTAGTCGGACCATTTCGGCATTGCCGCTCCTCCGCTCGGATAGAAGGAATTATCGATTTTATTTGACAGCCTTCCGTTTTGTGGGTGACAGTTTCCCACGACAAGATCAAGGAGGATTCTGCATGCGGATCATGTCGGCCGTGCGCGAGGCGAAGGCGGGCTGATGCCGTCAGCCGCTGCGCAGCGCCGCGATGATGCGCGCGAACGGGCCCAGCACGAGGTGCGCGCGCTGCGCGAGCGCCTGGGGCGGCTCGACGACGATGCGATCGACCTGATCCTGCGCGGCGCCCGCTCGCACTATGCCTGGACCGATCGGCCGGTGCCCCGCTCCCTGCTCGAGCGGCTCTACGCCATTGTCGCCGCAGGGCCGACCAGCATGAACTGCTGTCCCGCACGCTTCGTCTTCGTCACCTCGGCGGCGGGCAAGGAACGTCTTGCCAAGGCACTCAAGCCGAAGAACGTCGCCAAGATGACGGCGGCTCCCGTCACCGTGATCATCGCCCACGACCTCGAGTTCTGGCACCACCTGCCCTTCCTCTTCCCGCACGAGGACCGGCGGCCGTTCTTCGACGGCAAGCCGGCACATGCGGCGGAGACCGCCTTTCGCAACGCGACGCTGCAGGGCGCCTACCTGATCATCGCGGCCCGCGCCCTCGGCCTCGACGCCGGCCCGATGTCGGGCTTCACCAATGCCGTGGTCGACGAGGAATTCTTCGCCGGCACCACGCTGCGCTCCAACTTCCTCTGCAATCTCGGCTATGCGGACGAATCAGCGCTCTTCCAGAAGCTGCCGCGCTTCGCCTTCGACGAGGTCTGCTCCTTTGCCTGAGGTCCATCGATGGCCCTGAAGCCGAAGCTGGTCGTGCCCGTCCGGCTCGCCGCCGCCTGCCCGTCCCATTCGCGGGCCGACGTCACCGTGCGCGATGTCGGCGTGACGATCGACGAGCCCGCAGCGCGGGGCGGGACCAATGCCGGCCCGGCGCCGACCGAGACCGCGATCGCCGCGCTCATCGGCTGCACCAACGTCATCGCCCACAAATGCGCGAAGGCGCTCGGCATCGACATCGGCCACCTGCAGATCGAGGCGCTCTGCACGTTCGACCGCCGCGGCGTGACCCTCGCCGAGGAGATCGAGGTGCCGTTCCAGCGCATCGAGCTCACCATCGTGGCCGACGGCGCGGCGAGCGAGGAAGAGCTCACACGGGTCGCCGCGGATGTGGCAAGGTACTGTCCGCTCGCCAAGCTCTTCCGTGGCAGCGGCACGGAAGTCGTCGAGCACTGGCGGAAGGCCTGAGCCGGCGACGACATCAAGAACCAACGAGGACGGCGCAAGGCCGCCCGGATCACCGGAGGTAGTCACGATGCTGAAATGGACTTCGCGCGGTGCGATAGCGCTGCTGCTCGCCGGCACGACCCTGGCTTCCGCCTCGGCCGCGGAAACCATCCGCGCCACCGTGATCGACGGCTACCCGGCCCGGGCAATGTGGGTGCAGGAGCTCACCAACTTCTTCATTCCCGAGGTGGACAAGCGGCTGGCCGAGACCGGCAACTACCAGATGGAATGGCAGGAGAGCTACGGCGGCGCCATCGTCAAGCCGCAGGGGGTGCTCGAGGGCATCCGGCTCGGCCTCGGCGATATCGGCGTCGTCACCACCATCTTCCATTTCTCGACCCTGCCGAGCCAGGCGATCGCCGCGGTTACACCCTTCGTCTCGACCGATGCGCGCGTCGTCACCGCGGCCATCGATGCCACGGCCGACGAGTTTCCGACGATGCGCGAGGAGTTCGCCGCCCAGAATCAGGTCTACCTGACCAATGGCGTGGTGCTCGACACCTACCAGATCTTCAGCGCTGAGCCGATCGCCACGCCCGCCGACCTCGAGGGCAAGAAGGTGGCCGGGGCCGGCATGAACCTGCGCTACATCGAGGGCATCGATGGCGCGGCCGGGGTGCGCGGCGGCCTCACCGACTTCTACAACATGATGCAGACCGGGGCCGTCGACCAGAGCATGCTGTGGCCCGAAGCGGCGCGGACCTTCAAGATCGCCGAGGTGGCGCCCTACATGCTGAAGGTCGACTTCGGCGCCGTGAACACCAAGGCGCTCACCGTCAACAACGACTTCTGGAACTCCCTGCCGGCGGAAGTGCAGGAGGTGCTGCAGGAGGTCGCCCTCGACTATCGCGACCACATCGCCGGCATCGCCATGGACGAGGCGGCGGCAAGCTATGCCGACTACGAGGCGCAGGGCGGCACCATCGTCGAGCTCTCGGCCGAGGACCGTGCGGCCTGGGCCGACGCCATGCCGAACATCGCCGTCGAGTGGGCCGAGGGCCTGAACGGCTCCGGTGCCCCGGGCTCGGAGATGCTGCGGGCCTACCTGCAGACCCTGATCGACGCCGGGCAGACCCCGGCCCGTGACTGGACCGCCGAACTGCCGACGAACTAGGCGCCGGCGGGACGAAGGGGATGCGGGCCCCGGGCGTCGTGCTCGTCCGGCTCCTGGACCGGGTGGCGATCGCGGCCAATGCCATCGGCACGTTCGTGGTCCTGGTGCTGGTCGCGGTGCTCAACTACGACGTGGTCGCGCGCGGCGCGTTCGGGGCTCCCTTCCACGGCGCCTTCGAGATCGTGCAGTTCTCGATGGTGCTGATCGTCTTCCTGCAGCTCCCCGACGTCGTCCGGGTGGGTCGCCTGACCCGCTCGGACGGCTTCCTCATCCTTGTCGGGCGCCGGCACCCGGCCCTCGGCGAGTGGTTTCGCCGGGTCATCAACCTCGTCTCGGCGGTGATGATGCTGCTGATCGCGGTGGCGATGTGGCCGGAGTTCGTCGACGCCTGGCACTCCGGCAAGTTCTTCGGCGTGCCCGGCATCTTCACCGCACCCTGGTGGCCGATCAAGCTGACCATCTTCTTCAGCGCGGTGCTCTGCACCCTGCTCCTCTGTGCCAAGGTGATCCTCGGCGACGACCACAGCACGCATGGCGAGCACGACCTGGACATGGTGTCTTGAGCCCGCTCGAGATCGGCGCCCTTTCGGTCGTCGCCATCATCGTCCTCATCTATCTCGGCCTCTACATCCC
>CAZGUW010000306.1:0-5710 GCA_964528705.1 uncultured Geminicoccaceae bacterium | reverse complement strand
GAGCATCACCACGCCGGAGCAGTCGGCGGACGAGCACGAGCGGATGACGGGCTGCGCCGCGGCGGCGCTGGAGGCGCTGGAGCTGCCCTACCGGGTGATGACGCTGGCGGCAGGCGATACCGGCTTCGGGGCGCGGCGGACCTATGACCTCGAGGTCTGGCTGCCCGGGCAGGGGGTTTACCGCGAGATTTCGTCCTGCTCGGTCTGCGGTGATTTCCAGGCGCGGCGGATGAACGCGCGCTGCCGGCCGAAGGGCGAGCGGCAGACGCGCTTCGTGCATACCCTCAACGGCTCGGGGCTGGCGGTCGGCCGGACGCTGATCGCGGTGCTCGAGAATTATCAGGAGGCGGATGGCAGCATCACGCTGCCGCTGGCACTTCGGCCCTACATGGGCGGCATGGAACGGATGGTAGCGAATGCTGAAGTCACCGGGTGAGAAGCCCCGCATCCTCGTCACCAACGACGACGGGATCAACGCCCCGGGCCTCAAGGTCATGGAGGCGATCGCCCGCGAGATCTCGGACGAGGTCTGGGTGGTGGCGCCGGAGGTCAACCACAGCGGCGCCGGCCACTCGCTGACGCTGCGGCGGCCCCTGCGCACGCGGCGGGTGTCCGAGCGGCACTATGCGGTGGACGGCACGCCCACGGACTGCGTGCTGCTGGCGCTGCAGAACATCCTCGAGGACAAGGCGATCAACCTCGTTCTCTCGGGCGTCAACCACGGTCACAATCTCGGCGAGGACGTGACCTATTCCGGCACCATCGCCGCCTGCATGGAGGCGACGCTGCTGCAGGTGCCGGCGATCGCCTTCTCGCAGGCCTGCCACGAACGCCACCCGGTCAAGTGGAAGACGGCGGAGAGTTGGGCACCCGGCGTGATTCGTCCCATGCTGGCAATGGAATGGCCGAAGGACGTGCTGGTCAACCTCAATTTCCCCGACGTCGTCGCCGGCAGCGTCAAGGGCGTGAAGGTGACCCGGCAGGGCAAGTCGAAGATCGGCGACGAGCTCATCGAGCGCATCGAGCCGCGCGGCGAACCCTATGTCTGGATTGGCCTTTCGCGCGACGAGGCGGAGCATGCGGACGACACCGACGTCTTTGCGGTGCGGGCCGGCTGGGTGTCGGTGACGCCCATCCAGCTCGACATGACGCATCGCGAGAGCTTCGCCAAGCTGACCAACCTCCTCCAATCACAGCAAGAATAGCCCCGGCTTCGCCCGGCCTCTGAAGCCGGGCCAGGCGTCGTTCTACTGCGGAGTGCTTGGCGGGACGCACTATCGGGCAACGGAAGCAGGGATTTCCGCCCTGATTTCTTGCATGCCACTGCTGTTTTCCGCTAGTTATGGGGCATGTGGTGGGGCCTGCGCGCGAATTGCTGTGGGTGACGTCCCGGCCCATCGGCCGCGGCGGCTCCCCTTGTTGTTGCACTCCTGGCGGTAGCCGGCTGCACGGAGTACCAGCCGGTGCACTGGGGCGGTGTGGTGCCCTGGGAGAATGCCAGGAAGGCGATCTACGCCGACAGCGGCGAGAGCTCGCGGATGGTGCCGGAGAACGGGCGGCACGTTGTCATGCCGGGCGAGACGGTGAGCGGGCTCGCCGAGCTCTATCATGTCGGCATGGTGGATCTCGTGGCGCTGAACGGGCTCTCCGCCCCCTATACGATCTATGTGGGCCAGGTGCTGCGCCTGCCGCGGCCGGGCGAGACGGCGGTCGCGGCCAGGAACCCGACCAGACAGGCGCCGGTCCGGACCGCGGCGTCCAAACCTTCCGCCGGGCCGACCCATACCGTGGTCCGGGGTGACAGCCTGGCCCGGATCGCGGCGGCCAACGGCGTCGGGCTTGGCGACGTGATCGCCCTCAATCCCGGGATCGACCCGGATCGGCTCCTGGTCGGCACGCGCGTGCGGCTGCCGGCCGGCAGTGCTGCGGCGCCGACCGCCGTGGCGGCCCGATCGGCGCCGGCGGCCACGCGGACCGCGGCGGCCGCTCCGCCGGCGCGGCCCGAGGTGGTGCCCGTGGCGGCCCGGCCGTCGGCGCCGGTGGCGGCGGAGCAGGCGGCGCCGCCCTTGTCGGGCGCCGGCTTCATCTGGCCGCTCGAGAGCGGCACGGTCATCAGCCGCTTCGGCAGCAAGCCGGACGGCCGGCAGAACGACGGCATCAACATCGCGGCCCCGGCCGGCAGCCTCGTGCGCGCCGCCGAGAACGGCCTCGTCGTCTATGCCGGCGAGGACCTCGCCGCGTTCGGGCGGATGCTGCTGGTGCGCCATGCCGACGGCTATCTCTCGGCCTATGCGCACAACGAGACGCTGCTGGTGGCGCGCGGCGACGTCGTGCAGCGCGGCCAGCCGCTCGCCAAGGTCGGCAGCAGCGGCGAGGTGGTCGAGCCGCAGCTGCATTTCGAGATCCGGCGCGGCAAGGCGCCGGTCGATCCCCTGAAGATGCTGCGCGACGGCTCGGTGCAGATCGCCCAGCGGGCCGAGTGAGCGGAGCGGCTCAGCCGCGCCTGAGGCCCGGCGCCCAGGGCGTGGCCTGAAGCGGATTCTCGGGCCAGGGGTGCTTCAGGTAGCGACCGCGGAGCTCCTTGCGGACCATGGCATATGAGCCCCGCCAGAAGCCCGGCAGGTCGTCGGTCACCTGGATCGGCCGGCCGGCGGGCGAGAGCAGGGTGACGCGCAGCGGGCGGCCGTCGACGATGGTCGGGTGGCGGTCGAGGCCGAGCAGCTCCTGCAGGCGGCAGGCGATGGCCGGTGGATCAGTGCTGTAGTCGATGGCGAGCGTGCGGCCGAGCGGCGTCTTCCAGTGGGTCGGCAGGGAGCGGTCGAGCCGGCTTCTGGCCGCCGGATCCAGGCGGGCGAGAAGCGCTTCGGCGAGGCTCGCCGAAGCGAGCTCGTCCAGGCGGCGGAGACCGGCGAGCCATGGGGCGAGCCAGAGTTCGAGCCCGGCGAGCAGCGTCGCGTCGTCGACCGCGGGCCAGGTGTCGGGCTCGATCCGCGCCAGCCAGGCGAGCCTCTGGCGCAGTGTTTCGGTCGATCCTGACCAGGGCAGGAGCGTCAGGCCCTGGCTGCGGATGGCGTCGAGGAGGACGGGCAGGGCCTCGTCGTCGGTGACCGGGGTCGGGCGGCTGGCGAGCACCAGTGCGCCGAGCCGCGTCTGCTCCTCGGCGAGGACCGTGCCGCGCCCGGTATCGAAGGCCACGGTGCGGCTGGCGGTCACGCGGTGGCCGGCGAGGCGGTGGAGGTCGTCTTTGGCGAGGCCGGCGGCGAGGTGGACACGGGCATCGCTGCCGGCATCCTCGCTCTCGGCGACGACGAGGAACTCGAAAGGATCGAGCTCGGGCGCCGCCTCGAGGCGGGCGCCCCGGCCGTTGACGAGGCGAAGCTCGGCCGCGGCCCGGCGGCGGCGCTGGGCGATGCGGTCGGGGAAGGCGAGGGCCAGGCAAAGACCGGCGGTGGCGGGGTCGGGCGGCGCCTCGATGACGCCCAGCCGCCGGGCGAGCTGACGGGCAGTGCGGCGAAGGGTCGGCGGCGCCTCGGACCAGCTTGCGAGGCGCTCGGCGAGGTCGGGGCCGAGCCGGCCGGCCCAGGGATCGCGCTCGCCGAGCACGGCGGCCAGCGCCAGGGCGGTGCCCTGCGCCTCGTGGCGGACGGCTTCGAGCAGCATGTGGGCGAGGCGAGGATGGACGGGCAACGCTGCCATGGCGCGGCCATGCGGCGTCGGGGCGCCGCTCGTGTCCAGGGCATCCAGGGTGGTGAGGAGGTCGCGGGCGGCGCGCCAGGCGCCCTCGGGCGGCGGGGTCGGCATGGCGAGACCGCCGGGCTCGCGCACGCCCCAGATGGCGAGTTCCAGCACCAGCGGTGCCAGGTCGGCCTCGACGATCTCCGGCGGATCGGCGGGGGCGAGGCCCAGCGTCTCGGCCTCGGGCCAGAGCCTGAAGGCGTGGCCGGGACCCAGGCGACCGGCGCGGCCGCTCCGCTGGTCGGCGCTGGCGCGGCTGATACGGACGGTCTCGAGCCGGCTCATGCCGGTGCGCGGGCTGTAGCGGCTGCGCCGGGCGAGGCCGGTATCGACGACGCTGCCGACGCCCTCGATGGTCAGGCTGGTCTCGGCGATGTTGGTGGCGAGCACGATCTTGCGCCGGCCGGGGGAAGGGCGGAGCGCTGCGTCCTGCTGCGCCCTGGGGAGGGCACCGTGCAGCTTGTGGATCTCGGCCCGCGTGCCGGCGAGGTCGGCGGCGGCCCGCTCGATCTCGCGGGCCCCGGGCAGGTAGACGAGGACGTCGCCCGGGGGGGGGTGGAGCGCGGTGCGCGCCGCCTCGGCCGGGCCGGCGCCGGGCAGATGGTGCAGGGTCACGGGATGCTGGCGGCCGGTGGCGCGAACGATCGGGGCGTCATCGAGGAAGCCCGCGACGGCGTCGGCATCGAGCGTGGCGGACATGACGAGGAGGCGGAGGTCGGGGCGAAGCGACCCCCGCACCTCGCGGGCGAGGGCGAGGCCGAGATCGGCGTCGAGCGAGCGCTCGTGGAACTCGTCGAAGACGACGAGGCCGACGCCGTCGAGCCCCGGATCGGCCTGGAGGCGGCGGACGAAGAGGCCCTCGGTCACCACCTCGATGCGGGTGGCTGAGCTGGATTGGCGCTCGAAGCGCATGGCGTAACCGACTGTTTCACCGATGTTCTGGCCCAGGAGCTCGGCCATGCGCCCGGCCGCCTGGCGGGTGGCGAGGCGGCGCGGCTCGAGCATCAGGATCGAGGTGCGGCCGAGCCAGGGCTCGGCCAGCAGCAGGAGGGGGACGAGGGTCGTCTTGCCGGAGCCCGGCGGGGCGGTCAGGACGGCGCGGCCGGTTTCGGCCAGCGCGCGGCGCAAGGCCGGGAGGGCCTCGGCGACCGGCAGGGTGCGGGCTGCCTCGCGGAGCTGTGGCGTCTCGCTCAAGAGGCCCGCATCTCAAGGGCTTGCGGCAGCTTGTCGAGCTGCGATAGGAGCTGGCCGGCGGTGATCACGCCGGTCGGGTCGATGTCCACGCCGGCCGTCGCAAGCTGCCGTGCGGTCCAGCTGTTGCAGGTGTTGAAGAGGCTGAAGCGGCCGGTCGCCGGGTAGAAGCGGCTGTCGGGGTCGAGGCCGGGACGGGGCCTGGCCGGCCGCTCGAAGCTGGCGTCCAGCGCCCGGAGGAGGGCCGCGAGGCCGGCGGCGGTCAGGTCGATCTCGACGACGTCACGGCCCCGGCCCGGCCGCGGCGGATACACGTGGCCGGTCACGTGCAGTACGGCCGGGCCGCCGCCGAAGGCGGCACGGAGGACGGCAGCGGGCGGCGGGTCGGGCATGGGGTAGTAGGTGGCGTCGCCCCATCCGAACTCGAGGTGGCGGGCGGTCGGGAAATCCGCCCGTTCCGGCAGGATGTTCGGGGCGAGGGCGACGACCGGTACGACGATGCCGGTGTGCCAGCCGTTGGCGGTGACCTGGATGGTCGTGGCACCGGCGTCCGACGCGGTCGGCTGCGGGGGCTCCATGAGGGCGGGACCGCAGGCGGTGAGCCAGACGAGTGCGAGGGCCACCGCGCGAATGCTCAAGCGTCCTGCAGCACGCGGCGGCGCAGCCGGCGGCGGAGGCCGGCGCGGGTGTGGGCGGCGCCCTCGCTCCGGTCGCGGGACCACTGGGCGAGCGTGGCCAGCATGACGAGGGTGAGCGTCACTTCCTGCACCTGGCGGCGGCGACC
>CAZGUW010000305.1:0-5717 GCA_964528705.1 uncultured Geminicoccaceae bacterium | reverse complement strand
TTCAGGGGAGTGAACGGATGCCTTCTGCCATTCTCGGTGCCATCACCGCGTCGCATCGCGGGCTCGCCGCCTTCCTGGCCGCCACGCTGCTCCTGTGCTCCGGTGCCTCCGCGCAGGAGGCCTTCGCCCCGGGCTGGACCATGGCGCCGGAGCTCTCCAAGCTCGACGTCCAGTCGGTGAAGAACGAGACCAAGGTCGAATCCAGCACGTTTGCCGCCTTCGAGGGCGCCATCGCCCCGGATGGCCTCGCCACCGTCACCATCCAGCTCAACAGCATCGATACCGGCGTCGACCTGCGCAATGTCCGCATGCGCTTCCTCTTCTTCGAGACCTTCAAGTATCCCGAAGCCGTCGTCACCGTGCGCCTCGACCGGGCGATGCTCGGCGACCTCGAGAGCCGCCGGCGGCTGAGCCTGACCCTGCCGTTCGAGCTCGACCTGCACGGCATCACCAAGGAGCTGGAGACCGAGGTCGTGCTGACGATGCTGACCGACCAGCTCGTCTCCGTCGCCTCCAGCCGGCCGATCTCGATCGGCACCGACCTCTTCAACCTGACGGACGGCCTGCGGAAGCTCGAGGAGGCGGCCTCCGTCTCGGTCATCCCCTCGGGCTCGGTCACCTTCGACTTCGTCTTCCGCCGCAATGACGCGACGGGCCCGGTCGTCGTCGCCGCCGCGACCTCCGCCGAAACCCCGCCAGCCGCGACCGCCACCCGGGAGGCCACCACCGGCGCCGCCACCGCCGTCGAGACCAAGGGCGACTTCTCGGCCGAGGAATGCGCCGGCCGCTTCGACATCATGTCGCGCACCGGGGCGATCTATTTCCGGACCGGCAGCGCCGTGCTCGACCAGGAGAGCCGGCCGCTGCTCGATACCGTGGTCACCATCGTCGAGCGCTGCCCCGGTGTCGCCGTGCGGGTCGCCGGCCATACCGACTCCATCGGCTCGGACGAGCTCAACCAGGCGCTCTCCGAAGCCCGGGCGCGCTCCGTAACCACCTATCTCGAGCAGCACGGCGTGCCCGCCGCCCGCCTGGAGTCCATCGGCTACGGCGAAACCCGCCCCGTCGCCCCCAACGACACCCCCTGGAACCGCAGCCGCAACCGCCGCATCGAGTTCCTCGTCGTCGGCGAAGGCTGAAGCCTGGAGAAGGAAGTCCAGAGGACGATGATCGCCCTCTGGGCTCCTGCTTCACCTCGTTCGCGGCCGGACCACCTGTGCCCTCGCGTAGGCATGGTGTCCCAATGGGGTCAGGCCCCTTTGCGTTGCCCGCCTACTGCGTCTCCTCGACCCTGTTCTGACCCGCCCCCTGTGCCAGCGAGGCTTCGAGGAAGGGGTCGAGGTCGCCGTCGAGCACGGCGGTCGGGTTCGGGCTCTCGGTTCCGGTCCGGAGGTCCTTCACCATCTTGTAGGGGTGCAGGACGTAGGAGCGGATCTGGTGGCCGAAGCCGATGTCCGACTTGGTCGCCTCGGTGGCATCCTGCTCGGCCCGGCGCTTCTGCAGCTCGAGATCGTAGAGCTTGGCCTTCAGCATGTTCATGGCCGTCGCCCGGTTCTTGTGCTGGCTGCGGTCGTTCTGGCAGGCGGCGACGATGCCGGTCGGCAGATGCGTCAGGCGGACCGCGGAATCCGTCCGGTTGACGTGCTGGCCGCCCGCACCCGAGGCGCGGTACGTGTCCACCTTGAGGTCCTTGTCGTTGATCTCGATCTCGATCGAATCGTCCACCTCGGGGCTGATCCACACACTGGCGAAGCTCGTGTGCCGGCGTGCCGCGCTGTCATAGGGTGAGATACGCACCAGCCGGTGGACGCCCGATTCGGTCTTCAGCCAGCCATAGGCGTTGGTGCCGAGCACCTTGATGGTCGCCGACTTGATGCCGGCCTCCTCGCCGGCGCTCTCCTCGATCCACTCGATCTTGTAGCCGTGCGCCTCGGCCCAGCGGAGATACATGCGCAAGAGCATCTCCGCCCAGTCCTGGCTCTCCGTGCCGCCGGCCCCGGCCTGCACCTGGACGAAGGCGTTGTTGCCGTCGGCCTCGCCCGAGAGCAGGGCCTGCAGCGCCAGCTTGTCGATCTTCGTCTTGATGCCGCGCAGCTCCGCCTCGATCGAATCGAGCGTTGCCGCATCCTCCTCCAGCTCGGCGAGCTCGGCGAGCTCGAGCGCATCGGCCCGCGCCTGCTCCATCTCGAGCTGGCCGTCGATGGCGTCGGCCAGATGCTGGCGCTCGCGCATCAGCGCCTGCGCCTTCTCCGCATCGTTCCAGAGATTCGGGTCCTCGCTCAGGCTGTCCAGCTCGTCGCGACGACGCAGGGCATTGTCCCAGTCAAAGATGCCTCCGTAGCAGGACCAGCCCCTGCTCGACGGCGTCGTTCAGATTGATGATCTCGGCACGCATGACAATGACTCGCTTTCGCTCGTTGGCAGGGGAAGGAAGGGGATGGTCAGTAGAGGCCGCCGGCGCTGCCGCCGCCGGTGGTGCGGGGCAGGCTGGGCAGCGCCTGGCCGTCGGGATCGGGGTTCGCGGCGGTCAGCGTCCCGGTCGTCCGGTCGGTCGGCTCGGTGCCCGGCAGGAACGCCTCGGCGATCACCGTCGTCGTGCCGTTGCCGGGGAGAAGCCCGGTATCGGCGTCGATCCGCACCACCCTGACACCGGGCGGGGTGCGGAAGGGCGTCGCCGGGGCGTCCTCGAGGGCCGCCGCCATGAAGTCCATCCAGATCGGCAGGGCGACACTGGCACCGGTGGTCCTGCGGCCGAGATTGCGGGGCTGGTCGAAGCCCACATAGACGCCGACCACGAGATCCGGCGAGAAGCCGATGAACCAGGCATCGCGCGAATCGTTGGTGGTGCCGGTCTTGCCGCCGAGCGGCTTGCCGATCCGGGCGGCCGCGACGCCCGTGCCGCGCTGCACCACGCCCTCGAGCATGCTCACCATCTGGTAGGCGCGCGGCGCGTCCTCGACGACTGGCCGGGTATCGGGGAGGACCGGCGGCGGCTCGCTGTCCCAGGCGAGCTTCTGGCAATCGGGGCAGGGCCGCTCGTCGCGCCGCATCACCGTGCGGCCGAAGCGGTCCTGGATGCGCTCGACCAGCCGGCCCTCGATCTCGCGGCCGCCGTTCACCAGCATCGCATAGGCCTCGGTCAGGCTCATCAGGTCGACCTCGTTGGCGCCGAGCGAGGCCGCGAGATTGGTGCCGAGGCCGCGGTCGATGCCGAAGCGGCGGGCGACGTCGACCACCTTGTCCATGCCGATCTCGCGCGCGAGGCGCACGGTCATCAGGTTGCGCGACTTCTCGATGCCGACCCTGAGCGTGCTCGGCCCGTAGAAGGAATCGCTGTAGTTCTCGGGCTTCCAGACCGGCAGGTCGGGGCCCTGGTCGATCACCAGGGGCGCGTCGAGGATGATGCTTGCAGGCGTGAACCCGTTCTCCAGCGCCGCCAGGTAGACGAACGGCTTGAACGCCGAGCCCGGCTGTCGATAGGCTTGGGTCGCCCGGTTGAACTGGCTCTGGCGGAAGCTGAAGCCGCCGCTCATCGCCAGCACGCGGCCGGTATGCGGATCCAGCGCCACCAGCGCTCCCTCGACCGACGGGCGCTGGCGGAGCGCCCAGCGCTCGCCGGCATCACCCCCGGTGACCCGTTCGACGGCGACGAGATCGCCCGGCGCCAGCACGTCGGTCACCGCATCCACCGGCGCGCCGAACTCGCCGGGGCCCAGCTCGGGTGTCGCCCAGCGCACGTCGGCAAGGGCCAGCGACGCCGTGCTGCCGTCGGCGAAGCCGATCTCGGCCGAGCCGCGCCCCGTCTCCAGCACGAGGGCGACGCGCCAGGGCTCGATCTCGAAGCCCGGATCGAACGCGGCGACCGCGGCCGGCCAGTCGGGGGTGGCGGCGAGGTCCAGCTCGCCCAGGGGGCCGCGCCAGCCCTGGCGCTCGCGGTCGTAGGCGGCGAGGCCCTGGCGCAGCGCCGCATCGGCCTTGGCCTGGAGCTCGGGATCGACCGTGGTCCGGACCGAGAGCCCGCCCTGATAGAAGCCGTCCTCGCCGAACTCGCGCACGAGCTGGCGGCGCACGTCCTCGGTGAAGAAATCGGCACGTGCGTAGTCGATGCTGTCGCGGCTGCGGGTGACCAAAGGCTCGGCGATCGCGGTCGCATGCTCTTCCCTGGTGATCGCCCCGTCGGCGAGCAATCGGTCGAGCACGTAGTCGCGGCGGCCGCGGGCGAGGCCCGGCGCCTTGTCCGGATCGTAGGTCGAGGGTGCCTTGGGCAGGGCCGCGAGGAACGCGGCCTCGGCCACGGTCAGCTCGTCCAGCGCCTTGTCGAAATAGCTGATGGCCGCCGCGGCGACACCATAGGAGCGGCGGCCGAGGAAGATCTCGTTGAGATAGAGCTCGAGGATGCGGTCCTTGGTGAAGGCCTGCTCGATCCGGAGCGCCAGGATCGCCTCCTTGAGCTTGCGCTCGATCGAGACCTCGTTGGTCAGGAGGAAGTTCTTCGCCACCTGCTGGGTGATGGTGGAGGCACCCTGCGGCCGCTGGCCGGTGCCGAGCGCCTTGAAGTTGTCGATCGCCGCCCGGGCGATGCCGACCGGATCGATGCCCAGATGCTCGTAGAAGTTCTTGTCCTCGGCCGAGATGAAGGCCTGCTTGACCATGTCCGGGATGGCGTCGACCGGGACGAACACCCGCTTCTCGTGGGCGTACTCGGCGAGCAGGCGGCCATCGGCGGCGTGGATGCGGGTCACCGTCGGCGGCTGGTAGTCGGCGAGACGCGCGAAGTCCGGCAGGTCCGCCGAATAGCGGTGCACGACATAGGCGACACCCGCCCCGGCGACGACCAGCCAGACCGCGGCGGTGACGCCGAGCCAGGCCAGGGCTTTGACGAGCCAGCGCAAGACGTTCGTTCCTTCTCTATGCAACACCGGGCTCTATGCGACACCGGGCGGACGGCGGGTCGAGATGCCCGGCCGGGCAACCGGCCGCGACGTCACCGGACGTACAGCCAGGCGCCGACCCCTGTCCACCGGCGACGCGCACCTCGCCCCCTCAAATGGTCGAGCCGTGGCCGATCGCCAATGGTGCGGGTCAACTGCGCGCCTGCGTGACACCGAAATACCGGTCGATTGCCCGCAGCGTCGCCGTTGCCAACCGCCTCTGATAGGCGGGATCGGCGAGATTGGCCGCGTCGGTCGGGTTGGAAAGGTAGCCGAGCTCGAGCAGCACGGACGGGGTGTCCGGCGACTTCAGCACGGCAAACCCGGCAAATCTGCGGGTGTTGCGCAGCAGCTTGGTGACTTCGCCAAGCTCGGCGGTCAGCACGTCGGCGAATTCGATCGACTTGTTGTTCGTGTCGCGCTGGGCGAGGTCGATGAGGATGCCGGCCACCACCTCGTCATGCGCCGAGAGATCGGTGCCGGCGATGATGTCGGCCTTGTTCTCCTTGGCGGCCAGGAGTGCCGCCTCGCTGTCGGAAGCGGTGTCGGAGAGCGTGTAGACGGAGGCGCCGCGCAGTCGCTTGTCGTCGAGGCTGTCCGCATGGACGGAGATGAAGATGGATGCGTTTGCCGCATGCGCCCGGGCGATCCGCTCGCGCAGCGCCACGAATTCGTCGCCCCGGCGGGTCAACGCCACGTCGTAGCGGCCCGTGCCCTCGATCAGCGCCATCAGGCGGTTGGCGATCTGCAGGGTGATCACCTTCTCCGGCACGCCGTTGATCCCGA
>CAZGUW010000304.1:0-5756 GCA_964528705.1 uncultured Geminicoccaceae bacterium | reverse complement strand
AGC
Organism: uncultured Geminicoccaceae bacterium; assembly: GCA_964528705.1. Taxonomy (GTDB): domain Bacteria; phylum Pseudomonadota; class Alphaproteobacteria; order Geminicoccales; family Geminicoccaceae; genus SLRI01. Next base: position 5,753 of record CAZGUW010000304.1, on the reverse strand, counting down.
CGCCTGCACCGGAGCCGCCCGCGGAGAAGGTGGCGGCTCGACCGAAGCCCCCGGCGCCGCCGAAGAAGGCCGAGCCGAGCCCGGCGCCGGGGGCGAAGGACGATGACGACTTCGCGGCACTCCTGCGCAGCGTCGAGCAGCAGAACCGCCGCGTCGAGGCGCCCGAGCGGCGGCCCGGCACGGGCAATGCGACCGAGGCACGGCAGGCTCCGCCAGCGGCGGTGGCCGCCCCTGTGTCCCTCTCGGCGAGCGAGCTCGCCGGCATTCGCCGACAGATCGAGCGCTGCTGGAACGTGCCGATCGGCGTGCCGGGCATCGAGGCGATGCGGGTGAGCCTGAGGATCCAGCTCGAGGCGGACGGCTCGGTGCGCGAAGTGAGCATCGAGGAAAGCGGCCGCTTCGACGCCGATCACGGCTTCCGCACTGTGGCCGAGAGTGCCCGGCGGGCGGTGCTGAGCTGCCGCCTCGACCTGCCGGCCGAGAAATATGCGGTCTGGCGCGACATGGTTCTGACGTTCTCTCCCGGGGATGCGCTGAGTGGCTGATCTCTCGAATGAAGGGTGGCCGGGCGGGCCGTCGCGACGGATGGTGCTGGCCGGCGGCACGGCCGGGCTCGGCCTGCTCGCCCTGGCCGGCGGTGCTACCGCCCAGGTGCGGCTCGACATCACCAAGGGCGTCGTCGAGCCTATCCCGATCGCCGTCAGCCCGTTCGCCGGCGACGACGTAGGCACGCGCGACATCGGCCGCGCGGTGGCCGACGTCATCGTCGCCAACCTCGAGAGTTCCGGCCTCTTTCGGGTGATCGACCGGCAGGCCTACATCCAGGACCCCGAGAGCCTGCGCGAGACGCCGCGCTTTGCCGAATGGCGGCCGATTAACGCCCAGGCGCTGGTCACCGGTGCGGTTTCGAGGCCCGCGGCCGACCGGCTGGTGATCGAGTTCCGCCTCTGGGACGTCTTCAGCGGCAGCCAGCTGCGCGGCCTGCGCTATGAGCTGGCGGCCGATGGCTGGCGGCGGGTGGCGCACCAGATCTCGGACGTCACTTATGAGCGGCTGACCGGCGAGTCCGGGTATTTCGACACCCGCATCATCTATGTCAGCGAGAGCGGGCCGCGCACGCAGCGGGTCAAGCGGCTCGCGGTCATGGACCAGGACGGCCACAATCACCGCTTCCTCACCGATGGCGGCCAGCTCGTGCTGACGCCGCAGATCGCGCCGGACGGCCGGCGGGTGGCCTATTTCGTGCTCCGCACGCCCGTGCCGCAGATCATGATGCTGGACCTCGCGACCGGCCGCTCGTCGCCGCTCGGCGAGTTCCCGGGCATGTCGTTCACGCCGCGCTTCGCGCCGGACGGCAGCGTCCTCCTGCTCACCGTGGCGAGGGACGGCAACTCCGACATCTTCTCCTTCGACACGGCGACGCGGCGCACCACGCAGCTCACCCAGTCGCCCGCCATCGACACCTCGCCGAGCTTCAGCCCGCGGGGCGACCGCATCGTCTTCAACAGCGACCGGGGCGGCGCGCCGCAGCTCTACACCATGAACCGCGACGGCTCGAACGTGCAGCGGATCAGCTTCGGCTCCGGCCGCTACGGCAGCCCGGCCTGGTCGCCGCGCGGCGATCTCATCGCCTTCACCAAGATCCAGGGCGGCTATTTCCACATCGGCATCATGGAGCCGGACGGCGCCAATGAGCGGCTCTTGACCCGCAGTTTCCTCGACGAGAGCCCGGCCTGGGCACCCAACGGCCGGATCATCGTCTTCACCCGCGAGGACCCGCAAACCGACCGCTCGCGCCTGATGACGATCGACATCACCGGCTACAACGAGCGCGAGCTGCCGACCCCGCTCGACGCCTCCGATCCGGCCTGGTCCGGCTTGATTCCATGAGGCCGGCCACGTATCCACGGAGCCCTGCAGGGCCGGTCCCGTTCTCTTCCTCATCATCCCCGGCGCCAGCGCCAAATCCCCCTGCCACGAGGTGTCAGCCCATGAGACCGCTCTTCGCCATTCTGCCGGCTGCTCTGCTCCTGCTCGCCGCCTGCAGCTCGACGCCCGAGGACACGCTCGGCAGTGACGAACAGGCGGGTGGCAACGTCTCCGCCGCCGGTTCCGCCGGAGGGTCGCCGACCGAGCTCGGCGACGGCAGCAGCACCGTGATCGTCGAGGAGGATCTCTTCGCCAGCGGTGCCCCGGGCAGCCAGCAGGACTTCGAGATCAATGTCGGCGATCGGGTCTTCTTCGGCTTCGACAGCACGACGCTCGACGACGATGCCCGCGCCACGCTCGACCGCCAGGCGTCCTGGCTCTTCCAGTATCCGGCGACGTCGGTGACCATCGAGGGCCATGCCGACGAGCGCGGCACGCGCGAGTACAACCTCGCCCTCGGCGAGCGGCGCGCCACCGCGGTCAAGAACTACCTCGTGGCGCTCGGCGTCACCCCGGACCGGCTGCTCACCATCTCCTACGGCGAGGAGCGCCCTGTCGACCCGGGCCGTGACGAGACCGCCTACGCGCAGAACCGCCGCGCGGTCACCGTCATCAACCTCGTCAACTGAGGCCGCCCACCGGGCCGGGCGGCCCGGCGGATGCAAGGGAGACGATGGGCGCACAGGGCTCCATGGTGGCGGCGATCGGTACGCTGATCGTCGCCACCAGCATCATCCAGCTCGCCAACGGCTTCTTCACCACTTTCATCTCGCTCAGGGTCGCGCACGAAGGCTTCGCGCCGGGCACGGCCGGGCTCGTGCTCAGCAGCTATTTCGCCGGCTTCACCCTGGCAGCGCTGCGCGCCGACCGGATCATCGCCCGGATCGGCCACATCCGCGCCTATGCAGCCTTCGCCGGCCTCGTGGCGGCCGCGACGGCGGCGATGCCGCTCCTCGTCGAGCCGCTCTTCTGGGGCATCGCGCGGGCGGTCGTCGGCTTCGGCTGCGCCGGCCTCTTCGTCGCCACCGAGAGCTGGCTCAACGCCAAGGCCCCGGTGACGGAGCGCAGCCGGGTCTTCGCCATCTACATGGTCGGCACGTTTGTCGCCCTCGCCGCGGGCCAGCTCCTGATCGGCCCGGTGAACATCGCCCTTTCGGCCCCGTTCAACGCCATCGTGGCGCTCTTCGCCCTGGCGCTCGTCCTCGTCTGCACGACGCGCGCCGAGCCGCCTTCCGTGGCGCCGACGGTCGCACCCCCCTATCTCGAGCTTCTGCGCGCGGCACCGGCGGCGGTCATTGGCGTCGCCCTCAGCGGGTTGATCGCCGGCACGTTCTATGCGCTGGTGCCGACCTGGATGCAGGATGCCGCAATCGGTCGCGAGCGGATCGCACTGCTGATGTTCGCGGCCGTCATCGGCGGCCTCGCCTTCCAGCTGCCGGTGGGGTGGCTGTCGGACCGCATGGACCGGCGCCTGGTGCTCGTCCTGCTCGGGCTCGGCCTCGCCGCGGTCAGCATCGTCCTCGCCTTCCTGCCGAGCCGGATGGTCGTGGTCATCGGGCCCGTGGCCCTGGTCGGCGGCTTCATGTCGACGCTCTACCCGGTCTGCGTCGCCCATGCCCACGACCGGATGCCCGCCGACCGGGTGGTCGCCGTCAGCGGCGCCCTTATCCTCCTGAGCGGCGTGGGCTCGGTCATCGGCCCGCTGCTCGGCACGCAGCTCATGGTCAGGCTCGACATCGACGGGGTCATCTACCTGATCGCACTGGCCGGTGCCGGCGTTGCCGTGGCTGCCGGCTGGCGGTGGCTCGTCAGACCGGCGCCGCGCCGGCGGGAGCGCACCTTCGACATCCTGGCCCCGCAGGCCGCCTCGCTCGCCCACGACCCGGCAACACCGGCAGGCGATCGGCCTCGCACCTAGCGCCGGGTCGGCCCGACCTGCTACCATCCTACGATCATCACCCGGCCATATATCGGGAGACCTTCACCACCATGTCCTTGCGTGTCGCTGCCATGCTTGCCGCCTGCCTCGCCGGCTTCGCGCCGGAGCTTGCCCAGGAACCGCAAACGCTGCGCATCGAGCGGGCCGCCCCGGGGCAGGCCCCGCTCCAGCAGCCGGGTGCCGCGGCGCCTGTGAGCGGAACCGTGGACGGGCGGGCCGTGGCGGTGATGCAGAACCGGATCGCGGCACTCGAGGAGGAGGTGCGGCGCCTGACCGGGCGGCTCGAGGAGGCCGAGTTCCAGGACCAGCGCACGCGGCAGCGGATCGACGACCTCGTTGCCGACCTCGACCGCCGGCTGATGGCGCTCGATCAGGTGGCGGTGGCGCAGGCGGCGCCGGCGGGCGAGGCGGCGGCCGCAGGCGCCGGCGATGGCGCGGCGGTCGGGCCGGCGCTGGTGGCGCCCGGGGCAACGGGCGGCGATGCGGCGACGGGCGACGATGTAGCGGCAGCCGACGTGGCGCCCGACCCGGCGGCCCGGGACGGCTACGTGCTCGGCAGCATCCCGCGCGACGCCCTGCTCGGCCTCCCGCAGCCCGATACCGAGGGACCCTCCGGCACGGCGCCGCGGGCTGCCCTCGAGGGCTCGGCCGGCGAGCGCTTCACGGCGTCGCTCGGGCTCCTGCAGACCGGCGACTGGGGGGCCGCCGAGGTTGCCTTCGACCGCTGGCTGGCCGATTTCCCGGATGACCCGCAGGCCCCGGTGGCGGCCTACTGGCTGGGCGAGTCGCAGCTGGCACGGGAGGATTTCGCGACCGCCGCCGCCACCTTCGCCGGCAATTACCGGACCTATGGCGACCAGGCCCCGCGCGCGCCGGACAACCTGCTCAAGCTCGGCACGGCGCTGGCCGCGATGGGTGACCAGGAGCGTGCCTGCAAGACCTTCATCGAGATGGAGCGCCGCTATCCCAACGCGTCGGCGCCACTCCTGCAGGCCAGGGAGCGTGAGAGCCGCGCCGCCGGCTGCGGCTGAGCCGACCGGCGAGCCGGCTCCGCTGTGTGAGGCCGAGTTCGCGGCACTGATGGCCGCACTCGGCCCCTTCGAGCCCCGCCCGGCAATCGCCCTCGGGGTCTCGGGCGGGCCGGACAGCATGGCCCTGGCGCTGCTGCTTCGGGATTGGGTGGCACGCCATGCCGGCCGCCTGCTGGCGCTCGTCGTCGATCACCGCCTGCGCCCGGAATCCGGGGACGAGGCGGCGCTCGTGGTCGAGCGCCTGGCGGCGCTCGGCAACGGTGCCCGGGTGCTCCGGGTCACGGGCGACTGGCCCAAAGGTGCGATACAGGCGACCGCGCGGGCGCGGCGCTACACGCTGCTCGAGGCGGCGGCGTCGCAGGCCGGCATGCTGCATCTGGCGGTCGCCCATCATGCCGCTGACCAGCGCGAGACCGTGGCGATGCGGGCGGCGGCCGGCAGCGGTCGGCGCGGCCTTGCCGGCATGGCGCCGATTCGCGAGCTCGGTGCCGTCCGCCTCCTGCGGCCGCTCCTGCCGGTCGAGCCGGAACGGTTGCGGGCGCTGCTGCGCGCCCGCTCGGTCGCCTGGCTGGAGGACCCGAGCAATCGCGACCCTCGCTTCTGGCGGGCGCGCGCCCGGGCGGCGGGGGGCCTGCCGGCGCCGGCGGTCGACGCGAACGAGCGGGCCGCTGGCGAGCGCCGGCTCGCCCGCTTCCTCGCGAACCATGCGCGGCTGCACCCGGCCGGCTTCGTCGAGCTCGATGCCGCAGCACTCGCGGCGTCGGCCCCGACGGAGCGCCAAGCGTTGCTCGGCCGGCTGGTCGCTTCGGTCGGCGGGCGCAGCTTCGCGCCGCGCGGCCGGGCGCTCGCCCGCC
>CAZGUW010000303.1:0-5771 GCA_964528705.1 uncultured Geminicoccaceae bacterium | reverse complement strand
CCTCGGCCATCTTCACGAAGCCGAACTGCGGCGTTGACCAGAGCACCAGCTCCTCGGCGAGGCGCGAGAGGTGGACGGCGGCGATGGACGCGGAGGCCAGGTAGTCGAGGGCGAAGTCGCGATCCGAGACCGCATCGATGGAGTTGGCCGCCGGCCGCGCGAAGCCGAGTGCCGCCGCCGTCGCCGCCCGGTCGATCGGAAAGCTCGTGCCGACCAGCGCCGCGGCACCCAGCGGGCACTCGTTCAGCCGGACCCGCGCATCGGCGAAGCGCGAGACGTCCCGCATGAACATCTCGCCGTAGGCCAGGAGATGATGGCCGAAGGTCACGGGCTGCGCCGCCTGCAGGTGGGTGAAGCCGGGCATCACCGTCCCGGCCTCGGCCTCGGCCCGCTCGGCCAGCACGGCAACCAGCCCCTTGAGCAGCTCGACGGCGCGGTCCATGGCGTCCCGGACGAAGAGCTTGAAGTCGGTCGCCACCTGGTCGTTGCGCGACCGCCCGGTGTGCAGCCTGCGGCCGGGCTCGCCGATCCGCTCGGTCAGCCGGGCCTCGATATTGAGGTGGATGTCCTCGAGCTGCGCGTCGAAGACGAAGCTGCCGGCCTCGAGCTCCTTCTCGAGTGCGGCCAGACCCTCCAGGATGGCGTCGCGGTCGGCCGCCTCGATGATCCCCCGGGCCGCCAGCATCCTGGCATGCGCCATCGAGCCTCGCACGTCCTGCGGCCAGAGCCGCTTGTCGAAGCCGATCGAGGCATTAATCTTCTCCATGAGCGGCGCCGGGCCGGACGCGAAATGTCCGCCCCAGAGGTCGCGCGCCGCTTTCTTCTCCTGCGTCATCGTCTGCCCGGATCCGTTCCCGCCCAAGAATGACCTCGTGAGGCCGCCGCCCATGCCACGACCGCTGACCGCGCTCGTCCTCCTCGTCGCCCTCATGGCGGCCCGCGCCACACCGGCTCCGGCCCTCGAGCTCGAAACCGGCGAGCCCGTGCCGGTGCCGCCGGTCGAGATTCAGGACATGGCCGGCCAGAGCTTCGATCTCGCCGAGGCACTCGCCACCGGCGAGATCGTCGTGCTGAACTTCTGGGCCACCTGGTGCGCGCCCTGCAAGCGCGAAATGCCGACGCTCGCCGCTCTCCAGGACGCGTTCGAGGGGCGCCCCCTCCAGGTCCGCACCCTCGCCATGGACCGCGCCGCCCCCGAAGCGCTCGAGGCCTTCATGACCGATGTCGGCGTCGCCGACCTCACGATCTGGCGCGACCCGAAGATGGCGACGGCCCAGCCGCTCAGTATTCCCGGTCTGCCGGTGACCCTCGTCGTCGACGGCGAGGGCAACGAGATCCTCCGCCACGCGGGCTATGCCGACTGGGCCTCGCCGGAGGTCGTGGCCTTCCTCGACGGGCTGCTCGCGGATACGCCCTGATTTCATTGGCTTGGGCCGGCGACATGTTGCCCGCTTGCCGGACGGCCCGCATCCGCTATTTCACAGCTGGTCGGGTTTCGACGGGTCGCGACTCGCCAATTCCTCAGGGAGACTAATCATGATGAAGACTTGCCTCACTGGCCTCGGCATGACCGCGCTGGCGGGTGCCCTGGCGCTGGCGCCCGCCACCGGGTCCGCCCAGGACAAGAGCGACTGGCCCTCGTCGATCAAGGTCGGCACGGCTTCGCAGGGCGGCACCTATTTCATCTACGGCGCCGGCTGGGCCGGGCTGATCCAGGAAATGCTGGGTGTGCCGGCGAGCTCCGAGGTGACCGGCGGCCCGGTGCAGAACTTCGCCCTCACCGAGACCAACGACGTCCAGATGGCGATGACCACCATGGGCCCGGCGCGCGAGGCCTGGGACGGGCAGAGCCCGATCGCTCCGGGCGAGCAGATGCGCGAGGTGCGCGCCACCTTCCCGATGTACCAGACGCCGTTCCAGATCATCGCGCTGGAATCCAGCGGCATCTCGTCGGTCGCCGATCTCGACGGCAAGACCGTCGGCAACGGCCCCCGGGGCGGCACCTGCGGCACCTACTTCCCGCAGTATTTCGACGCGCTCGGCGTCGAGACCAATGACCAGTTCGGCGGCGCCTCCGACCTCGCCGGCCAGGTCAAGGACGGGCTGATCGACGCCTTCGCCTTCTGCGCCGGCCTGCCGATCGCCGCTTTCAGCGAGCTCGAGGCGCAGAACCCGGTCAACATCTTCGCCTTCACGCCGGAAGAGCAGGCGACGCTGGTCGAGCAGTTCCCGGTCAGCGCCTACGAGATCCCGGCCGACACCTACACGAGCCAGCAGGAGCCGCAGAACTCGGTCGCCATGTGGAACTTCGGCATCGCTCACAAGAGCGTGCCGCAGAGCTTCGTCTACGAGGTCATGAAGGTGGTGCTCGACAACCACGACCGCATGATGGAGATCCATTCGGCCGCCAAGGAGACGCTGCCCGAGAACTGGGTGCACAACACCTTCCTGCCGTTTCACCCGGGGGCAGTGCAGTACTACAAGGAGAAGGGCTTCGACATCCCGGAACGCCTGATCCCGCCGTAATCCCTGGACTGCGTGAGGGTGGGGGGGGCGCAAGCCCCGCCCTTCTGCTATAAGAAGGCCCGTTGCAAGCTGGCCCGCCCGGGAGGCTGCCCATGACGAATGGCACGGATGAAGGCGTGATCATAGCCCGGGACGTCGACGACGAACCGGCGTCCGGCAATCAGCGAAGCCTCACGGGCTTCAGCTATCACTTCGTCTTCTGGTACTGCGTCGTCTACACGGCATGGCACCTTCTGGTGCTCAATGTCTTCCCGCTCGAGACCTGGGCCTTCCGCACGCTGCACGTGGCCGGCGGCCTCGGCATCGGCTTCCTCGTCGCCACCCATGCGGTGCCGCGGCTGGAGCGCCCCGGCGGCGGCCTGCCGCCGCAGCTCCTCCGTCCGCTCCGTCTTGTCGCCGCGGTGCTGGTCGGCCTCGCCCTCGTCGCCATGGTGGCGCCGTTCGCGCTCCGCGACTTCGCCGGCCTGCCAAACCCGCCGCCCTGGGTCTACACCATGGCCGCCCCGGCCCTGGTCGTCGGCACCGGCCTCGCCATGCTCCTCGCCTGGCTGACCCCGGCCGACACCAGCCGCATCGACCCGGCCGACTGGACCATGGCCGCCGCCGCCGTCGCGGTCGCCCTCTACCTCCTCTTCAACCTTCAGGGCCTGCAGTTCCGCGCCGGCGTGATGCCGACCCGGCCCGACTTCTGGGTGACGCTCGCCGGCGTGGCGCTGATCCTCGAATGCACCCGAAGGCTCGCCGGGCTGGCGCTCGTCGTCATCTCCATCGTCTTCATCCTCTACGCCTTCATCGGCCCCTGGCTGCCGGGCTTCCTCGCGCATAGCGGCTACGCCCCAGACCGCTTCTTCACCTACCTCTACACCGACAACGGCATCCTCGGGCCCACCACCGCCGTCTCCTCCACCTACATCATCCTCTTCATCTGCTTCGCCGCCTTCCTCCAGGCGTCGAAGGTCGGCGACTACTTCGTCAACTTCGCCTTCGCCGCCGCCGGCCACGCGCGCGGCGGCCCGGCCAAGGTCGCGGTCTTCGCGTCCGGCCTCATGGGCATGATCAACGGCACCTCGGCCGGCAATGTCGTCGCCACGGGCTCGCTCACCATCCCGCTCATGAAGCGCGTTGGCTACCGGGCGCGAAGTGCCGCCGGCATCGAGGCCGCCGCCTCCACGGGCGGCCAGATCATGCCGCCCATCATGGGGGCCGGTGCCTTCATCATGGCCGAGGTCACGGGCATCAAGTACACCGAGATCGCCGTGGCGGCGCTCATCCCGGCGACCCTCTACTTCGTCTCGGTCTACTTCATGGTCGACCTCGAGGCGCAGCGCACGGGCATGAAGGGCCTGCCCAGGAACCAGCTCCCGCGCTTCGACGTCCTCGCCAAACAGGCCTATCTCTTCGTCCCCATCGTCATCCTGATCGCCGCCCTCTTCATGGGCTACTCGGTGATCCGCGCCGGCACGCTCTCGCTCGTCGCCGCCGTCGTGGTGAGCTGGCTGACCCCCCACCGCCTCGGCCCCGTCGGCATCATCAAGGCGCTCAACCTGACCGCGACCATGGCGGTCCAGCTCATCGCCGTCTGCGCCTGCGCCGGCATCATCGTCGGCGTCATCGGGCTCACCGGCGTGGGCCTCCGCTTCTCCGCCATGCTGCTCACCGTCGCCGACACGAGCCAGTTCCTGGCGCTGCTCTTCGCCATGGGCATCTCGCTGCTGCTCGGCATGGGCATGCCGACGACGGCCGCCTACGCCGTCGCCGCCTCGGTCGTGGCCCCCGGCCTCATCCGCCTCGGCATCGAGCCCTTGGTGGCCCACTTCTTCGTCTTCTACTTCGCCGTCATCTCGGCGATCACCCCGCCCGTGGCGCTCGCCGCCTATGCCGGGGCCGCCATCTCCGGCTCCAAGGCGCTCGAGACCTCGCTCACCGCCTTCAAGCTCGGCCTCGCCGCCTTCATCGTGCCCTTCATGTTCTTCTACAGCCCGGCGCTCCTGATGATGGACAGCTGGCCCGCCATCATCCAGAGCCTCGCCACCGCCTGCGTCGGCGTCTTCCTGCTCTCCGCCGCCGTCCAGGGGTGGTTCTTCGGCCGCACCAACATCCTCCTGCGCATCATCGTCGGTGCTGCGGCCCTCCTGATGATCGAGGGCGGGCTCGTCACCGATCTCGTCGGCATCGGGCTCGGCGGGGCGGTCTTCCTCTGGCAGCGCAAGATGGCGATCAAGGAGCCGGACCTGCCGATCGCCGAAACGGCGCGGGAGCCGGTTGGCTGACCAGACGGACTGCCCTGGTCGCCCTCACCGGCCTCCTGCTCACCGCCTGCGCCGGCGCGCCGCCGTCGCGCGAGGCGGCCACGCGCTGGCCGAGCGACCCGGCCACCTGCCGGGCCCTGCTTGCCGCCGAGACCGTCAGCTTCACTCCCTGGACCGGTGCTCCGGCCAGTGGCGCCTGCACCGTGCCCGCCCCGGTCGAGGCCACCCATACGACCGCCACCATGCAGCCGACGCTCCGCACCAGCTGCCCGATGCTGCTCGCCTGGGCGCGCTTCGAGCCGGAGATGCAGCGCATCGCCGACCGGCGTCTCGGCAGCCGCATCACCGGGATCCAGCACTACGGCTCCTACAACTGCCGCCGGATGACCGGCAACCAGCGCCGCATGAGCCTGCACAGCACCGGCGAGGCGCTCGACATCGCCGGCTTCACCACCGCCGACGGCCAGCGCATCAGCGTGCTCGACGACTGGCCGCGCCGCAGCGGCAGCGCCAGCCTCTTCCTCCACGACCTGGCGAATGCCGCCTGCCGTCACTTCAATGTCGTGCTCACCCCGAACCACGACCGGGCGCACCAAAACCACTTCCACATCGACATCGGCCCCTGGAAGCTCTGCAGGGCCTGAAACCGGCTCAGCCCGCCACGCCGGCCCGGGCGTAGCCGTCCTCGATGCGCGCCGCATCGGCCGGATCGCTGAACGGCAGCCGCGCCAGATGCGCCTTGAACGCGTAGTCCGGGTTGACCAGCCGGAGCTCGTCCCGGACCTGCCGCGCCTCCTCGACCAGGCCCAGATGGCCGAGCGCGGCGATGAGGAGGCCGCGCGAGATGTCCGTCTTGGGCGCCAGCCGGATGCGCTCGCGGAAATTCGCGGCCGCCGCCTCGTAGCGCCCCGCCGCCAGATAGGCCGAACCCATGAAGTGCAGGAATGGCTGGGAAAAGGCCGGGTCGAGGCGGATCGCCTGCTCGAGATACGGGAT
>CAZGUW010000302.1:0-5790 GCA_964528705.1 uncultured Geminicoccaceae bacterium | reverse complement strand
TGCCGCGCCATCCGCTGGATATCGCGACGTCCTGGTACCTGCAGGTCACCAAGCGCCAGTCGAAAGCGAAGTTCGAGCTGATCAACGCCGATCTCGATGCGCCGATCGATCGAGCACGGATCGATCGCTGGACGTTTGTCCGCCACAGCGGCTTCGGCCTCGCCAACATCATCGCATTTCTCAATACATGGCAGGCGCGGATCGGCCGGCTGCCGAATGCCATCACTGTGCCCTACGAGGCGCTGCGCGCTGACCCGGCGAGCCAGCTGGCCCGGATCGGCGAGGTGATGGGCGATCCCTTCACTGCCGACGAGATCGCCGAGGCCGTGCGCTTCGGCAGCTTTGACAATCTGAAATCGCTCGAGAGCAGCGGCTTCTTCAAGCAGAAGGGACTCCGCCCCGGCATCCGGGGTGATGCCGAGAGCAGCAAGGTCCGGCGCGCCCGGGTCGGTGGCTATCGCGAGGATTTCACGCCCGAGCAGGTGGCCGAGCTCGAGGCGCTGGTTGCCGCGACCCTCGATCCGGCGCTGGGCTACACGCCGGAGCGTGAGCTGGCCGGCGTAGAAACTTGAGCACGCCACCCGTCACCTGGCTCCTGCTCGGCGACAAGCGCGGCGACAACCGCATGGTCGAGGTGATCGCCGAGCACCTGCCCTGGCCGTCGCTCACCAAGCGGCTGGTCACCAAACCCGAATGGGTGGTGCCGAAGCCACGCGTCCGGTCGACCCTGGACCATCTCGACCTCGCCGGCTCCGACCCCCTGGAGCCGCCCTGGCCCGATCTCGTCCTGACCATCGGCCGTCGGCCGTCCATGGCGGCGCGGTGGCTGGCCGAGCAGGCGCAGGGCCAAACGAAGCTGGTCCTGGTCGGCAAGCCCTCGGGTGCGATCGAGCCCTACGATCTCGTCATCGTCAGCGCCGAGGCCTTCCTGCCGCCGTCGTCGCGCGTGATGACCATCGACCTGCCGTTGATGCGGGTCGATCCCGCCGCGGTCGCGGCCGAGGCCGCGCTCTGGCGGCCCAGGCTCGCCACCCTGCCGAGGCCCTGGGTGGCCTTCCTCCTGGGTGGGCCGACCGGTCCCTTCCGCTACGATGACGCGGTTGTCGAGCGCGTGCTGGATGGTGCCCGCGAGATCGCTTCGGGCGAAGGTGGCACACCCTTCTTCGTCACCAGCCGCCGGACGCCCAAGCCGGTCGTCGAGCGGCTGCGGCAGGAGCTGCCGCCGGCCGCCCGGCTCTTCGCCTGGGGCGACGAGGCAGCCGGCAATCCCTACCTGGCACTGCTGGGTCTCGCCGACGGGCTGCTGGTCACGGCCGACAGCATCTCGATGCTCACCGAGACGGCGCGGCTGGGGCGACCGCTGGCCGTCATCCCGGTCTCCACTCCGGGCCTGGGACGGCTCGACCAGTGGCGCCGCGAGCTCGTGCAGCGCCTCTTCGGCGGCCGCGCCGCCCGCTACGCGCCGCTGCTCGGCCGGCTCGGCATCTCGGCCCAGACCCGCGACTTCGCTGCTTTCGAGCGGCTGCTCGTGCAGCGCGGCCTCGCCAGTACCTACACCATCCGGCCACCGGCTCCCACCGGCCGGGCCGGCGACGATGTCGGCCGGGTGGTGACACGGCTCTGCGAGCTCATGGGCCATGCGCTACCGAAGACACAGCCTGCGACCGAATCGGGAAGTATGGTATCGATCTAGTGCGGTCGCGTTGTCGTGTGCGGGAACCGGTGTTAACTGCGATCCGACGACAACTGTACCGTCAGGTTGGCGGTCTGCGCGTCTGCACATCGAGGAGATTTCGGCATGGCCCAGGCCAACGCTCGAGTGACCACCTCATCGGCACCGCTTCCTTCACCCTTTGACTATGCGCGGCTGGCGGCCACGGAGCGCCGCGACGATCCGTTTCCGCATGTTCTGGTCGAGGACTTCGTCACCGTGTCGGTGCAGCCGGAACTGATCAGCGCCTTTCCGGCGATCAAGGGACCGGGCAATGTCGAGCCGGGGGACGTGCCGCAAGGACCGGCCTTCGACCGGCTGATCCTGGAGCTCGAGAGTGATCGATTTCGCGACGCCATCGCCGAGAAGTTCGACATCGACCTTTCCAACGCGGTGCCGACGATCGGGGTCCGTGCCTACGCCGAGCCGACCGACGGGCGCATCCATTGTGACCACCGCTCCAAGCTGATCACGCTTCTGCTCTACTTCAACGAGACTTGGGACGACGAGGGCGGGCGCCTGCGCATCTGTCGAGACCAGAACGACATCGAGGACTTCGCCACGGAGGTCTTGCCCCTCTCCGGCACGCTCATCGCCTTCAGGAACGGGCCGACCGCCTGGCATGGCCACAAGCAGCATGTCGGCCAGCGGCGCATGCTCCAGCTCAGCTATCGCGACATGAGCGGCATGGTCGGGATCGAGCGGCGCCTGTCCCGGTTGACCAAGCCGATCCGGCGGATGCTCAACCTGAGCTGACGGCGGCGCCGGCACCCGACCGGTCGCTGCTGGCGTCGGTCTTGTAGCCGAAGAGCCGGCCGGGTCGGGCTCGGATCATCTCCTCGACCGCGTCGCACTCGGCGGCGGTCAGATAGTCCCGCCAGCCGCCGACCTTGCCGCGCCGCACCTTGAAGCTCTCGGGATTGGCGGCGTTGCCGGGCTTCAGCCGCTGGCCCTTGTAGCCGGCATCGGCGCCAGCCGCCTCGAGCCGTCGCATGTTCTCGACCGAGGCGAAGTCGACGGCACCCTCGACGGCCTCCATGGGTGCCGGCGTACCGAGGAAGTCGAGAATCGACGAGAGCACCTTTGCCGTGTCGGAGCGCAGCGCCTCGTAGCGGACGATCTGTACGGCGCCGAGCTGCGGCAGCTCGCGCTCCCAGAGTTCGAGGAAGTCGAGCACGCCGGCAAGCCCGGCGGGTTCCTGCAACACGAACTCTGCGACGCTGTGGTCGGCCCCGTGCGGCGGGTAGGCGTTGAGCGCCTTCTTCGCCGGGTGCATGCGGTGCTTCCACTGGAAGTACTGGGACACCGCCGTGTCGCGCGGGTCACGCACCAGGAGCAGCACGCGCTTCTCGCGGAAGGCCGCGCGGTCGGTCCACTGATCCAGGTAATCGCGCAGATAGTTGCCGTGGGTGAAGAGAACGCTCGGGATCCGACGGTTCAGTCGGTTCAGGTTGTCGAACTCGAGCGCCGTGCCCTCGGGGATGTCGTAGGCGAGCTGGTAGGCGCGCGAGAGCATGGTCCGGAGCCACGTCCGGCCGCTCTTGGCGTAGCTGACGAAGGCGACGTCGGCCCGGGCCAAGAGACGCGCTTCCTCCCAGCCCCTGATCCAGCGCTCGATACCGATGCGCCGCTCCTGCGGCAGGAAGAACAATCCCTGGCGCAGGCCGTAGCCGAGGCCGACGACGAGCTCGTGTCGCATGGTGGGCTGATCGCTCTTCCGCTGCTCGCCGGGCTGGCCCGACGTCGTCCGATGGTGACCTGAAGGTGTATCCGACTGATGTACGCAAAGCCGGCCGGCTGCTCAAGCCGTGCCCGCCTCAGTCGTTCACCTTCGGGTCGTCGCCGGGCCGGGCAAGGCCGGCGGCATCGCGCACGCGCGACCGGTCGTCGTCGAGCTGCAGCGCCAGCTCGGCCCGGGCCTGTGCCAGCTTCGCGAAGGGCCGGGCGGCTTCGGCGAGCGCCGTGCATGAGGTTTGGCCAAGTGCCTGAAGAGCCTTCTGCAGCCTGACCTGCACCTCGACCAGCCCGGCACCGTCGCGGGCGATCGCATTGAAGGCATCGTCCAGGAGATCGTTCCAGGCGAGCGTCGGCACGTGCACGCGGTCGCATGTGACGTCATCATCCGCCGGCTGATCGTAGTGGGCTGCATGGGTGACAAGAATGCGGACCTGGGCGCCGATGATCGCGATCGCGGTTCCCGGGTCGTTGATACCGGGCGAGAGGGCACGGCCGGCGATCTCGCTGAGCACGACGAGCCCGAAGCGCGGGTCCTGGTCGAAGCTGCGCTCGGAACCGATCACGAAGGCCGCCCGGAGATCGTCCTCGTCGAACTCGTCCTCCGGCACTTCGCCGGGCAGCGACCAGTCGCGGGTGACATGGAGGAGCGGCTGGCCAGGAGAGACGAACTTGCCCGGCATGGACGAGAGCGTGAGGCGGAGATCGGCGGCCTCGGCCGAGCGCTGCAGGTGGTCGATGTCGATGTACTGGACATAACCGATCGTATCGCCGGCCACCGGGCGACCGGGGTCCTGTCCTTCGTCGACCGGCCGCCCGCCGAGCCGAGGGCGCCGGCGCCGGTCGGCGAAGGCCTGGAGTGCTGCGGCCTCGACGCGCGCGATGGTCTCGCCCATCCGCCCGAGCCGGGCGATCGTGTCGAGCCAGTAGACGAAGGTCAGGACCACGCCGGCGAAGACGGCGAGCACCATCAGGAAGAGCACGAAATTGCCTGCCTGGCCGTAGATGCCGACCCTCACGGCCACCAGCCCGACCACGCCGAAGATGAAGGCGCCGATGAAGGTCGAGAGTGCCCGCTGCGAGCGGTCGTCGGCGACCACGAGGCGAAAGGCGCGGGGCGTTGCACCCTGGCTCGCCGAGTTGTAGGCGCCGACCATCGACGAGACCGCAAAAGTGGCGACCGCCAGCATGGTCGTCGCGATCACCTGCAGGAGGATCTCCAGCGTTTCGGGGTCGATCTTGGGGACCCACTCGCCGAGCCCGGTGCCATCGGCGAACCGGGCAAGAAGTGTCACGCTCACGGCCCCGGCGCAGTAGAGCAGGGGCAGGAGCCAGAGCCGTTCGCCCAGACGGTTGAGATAGAAGCGAATGCGTGGGTAGTTCATGCTGGCCCCCTGGCCCGACCGACCACAGCACCAACCACGAGCAGGGCGGGGCCGTCGAGCGGCTCGGCATCGCAGACGAGGCCCGGGAGGGTGGCAAGCGTGCCGGTGATCCGGCGGGCGGTCGGCAGCGTGCCGTTGACGATCAGGCAGGCGGGGAGGTCGGGCGGCAGGCCGTGCTCGATCAGCCGGTCGGCCAACCGGCCCAGCACTGTATGGCCCATGTAGAAGACAAGGGTTTGGCGCGGGCGGCAGAGCGCCTGCCAGTCGAGCTGCGGCTCGCCGTCCTGGCTGTGGCCGGTGGCGAGGATCAGCGTCTGCGCCAGATCGCGGTGGGTGAGCGGAAGCAGGCTCTGCGCTGCGCAGCCGGCGGCGGCGGTGATGCCCGGCACCACCTCGACGGAGATACCGGCCAGGGCCAGGCTCTCGATCTCCTCGCCGCCCCGGCCGAAGACCAGGGGATCGCCGCCCTTGAGCCGGACCACCAGCTGGCCGGTGCGTGCGCGCTCGATCATCAGGGCCTGGATCTCGGCCTGGCGCATGTGGTGCTCGGCGCGGCGCTTGCCGACGAAGATCAGCTCCGCCCCGGGCCGGCAAAGCTCGAGCACGCCGGCACCCACGAGCCGATCGTGCAGCACGACGTCGGCGCGGCCGAGCAGCCGTGCGGCCCGAAGGGTCAGGAGCTCCGGGTCACCGGGGCCGGCGCCTACGAGGTAGACCCGGCCACTGACGGAACTTGCTGTCGACAAGGCATTCCTTCGCGAAGCTGAGGCCCTCAGTAGCCCGCTCAGCGCCAGGCGACGAGGGCAAAGAGGAAAGCCAGCTCGCCGAGCTGCTGGACAGCACCCAGCGTGTCGCCAGTGCAGCCGCCGAAGGCCCGCTCGAGGGCCCGGGCGGTGAGGGCGGCGACGAGTGCCGCAACCAGCATGGCGCCGAGGGCCTGGCCCGTCGGCAGGACGAGGA